>CAYSJW010000001.1:0-3441 GCA_964431555.1 uncultured Gammaproteobacteria bacterium
TGGCATAAAACAATAGGCAACAATATCAACGAGGAAATTTTTTTCTTTTCTAAGTTTTTGTAAAATTTCCAACCTCCTGTCTTTTATTAATCTTACAAAAAAGGAGTATCTTAAAGGAGTATATAAATTTTGGTAAAAAAAAGCAGTTTCAAGTGCCCTTTAATAATCCTTTTTACTTAAAAAAACAGGCTGACTAGCAATGCCTCGATTAAATATATGATATACCTCTTTGTTCACAAGTGGGATTTTCCGACCTGGCATATTTAGATTGTCTATAAATTATAATCCTAGAAAAAAGTACCCAAGGTGTAAATATCCCCACACCTCTAAGGTTTTATTAGATGTGATTATACCCAAGCAGCGCGGGAAGAAAAGGGGGTGTGGGAGAAACGGATTCCCGCCCTGCCCTCGTTTTCGCCGCCGCCGAATTTCGTGCCAAGGTAGTTGACGCTCTGCCTATTTTAATTTAGTCAACAATTCATCAATGACTTTTGATATTTCAGATAATACCATGTAATTAGGAAATCGTAAAATTTCCCAACCCTCTTTTTTTAAAAATTCATCTCGTTCAATATCTTCTAAAACCGGCATGCCCTCGATTATTTCATGCTGTATGCCGTCTACCTCAACATTTAATTTTTTCTTACCAACAATTGCAAAATCTAGCGTGTATCTTTTTACCACTAGTTTCGGTATCAATTTATAACCAAACTTATCTAATTTGATTTTCTGTAATTGTTCAAAAAATATTTTTTCGGTTGGCGTGTCAAATTTTGCGTGTAAGTCATATTCTTCTAATTTTTCTTCATCCTTAATTTTTTCATAAACACTTTTTATCTTGCCTAAAATACCCCTCCTATCTTCACAAAAGTCCTTATCGCCAACGATGTATAAAAGATACCTTGCCCGAGAAAGTGCAACATTTAATATTTGCGGGTAAATGTTATACCATGTATCGCTATTTCCATTCCCCTTAGAAGCCAACACTAATGAAAAAATAACAATATCTTTTTCAGATCCCTGAAATTGATGAGCTGTCAGTATTTTTACATCGTGTTTTTCCAAAACCTCTACTGGTGTTACAGACGATATTTTTTCATATATTGCTTGCCTTTGTCTTGAGTAGGGCGTAACTACACCAACAGTCAAATCAGTCCCAGAAATTTCCTCTATTACTTTTTGAAAAATTCTATTAACCTTACCTACTTCTCGTTGGTTTATGCGACTTCCCGAAGGGTGTTTATACACTTCACCTTTTACATCTTCCCACTGTACGCCCAAGGGCAATCTAGAAGGAAACTTACAATAGTCAAGCGTGCTTAATATTTTTAGTCGACCTTCATAAAACACTTGATTGCAAAGGGAGATAATTTGATCTTCCGAGCGGTAATGATTGGTTAAAAGTATTGGTGAGTGAGGCAGATAATTTTCAGCCGCTTTATATAAAGAAACATCACAATATCTTGTTTTTGAAGGATAAATATCGTTCATTTCCGTTAGGCCATGTATTTTTGCTAATCCATAATCGATCTCTTTTGTAATACCCGCAATATGAGTTAATTGCATTGGGTCACCCACAATAATCGCTTTTTTAGCTCTATATAGGGCGGGGGCCGCAGACGGCAAATCGATTTGAGAAGCCTCATCAAAAATAACGTAGTCGAAAATATTAGCTTTAAGTGGAAAAGTACCCCTAAGTGATTTTAGGGTAGATGACCAAATTTTAAGAACCTGTAAAGCGTTGATAAATGATGACTCGCTTATATCTTCGTCATTGAATCTATGACTATTGACCTGATTAAGAAAAGTATTGACTAGACCAATCTTTCTACCACTACCAACCATCTTTCCTAAGTAAATATTTCGAACAAAATCTTGACAAGAAAGATAATATTCTTTTTCTAGTTCTCTTATTTTAAATTCAAAATTTACTCGGCTGGGTAATTTTAACAATCTTGATTTTATGCTTTGCAATTTAAAATTAAGGATAAAAAGCTGAAAGTATGTTTTTAGTTTTTTTACAAGAGAATCTTGAATTTGAAGAACATTTTTTAATTCCTTTCGGTAAAAAAACTTCTGTTGAAAATCTTTTTCGGCTTCATCTTTTTTCAGTAAGCTATCTCTGTATTCCAGAATTGTTTTCCAAAGAGAATAAATATAATCTGCAGAAATATTTTTATTATTTCTTTTTGAAGAATCTGCGATTATCTCATTAAACCTACCTTTCAAATCTTGACGAAGCTCTTTTTTCCCAGTTCGTAACATCAGATTTCGAAATTGTTCATTTATCCTTGAGTTCACAACATCAACAGCTTCTCCCGTATGGCTGACAAATAAAACCGTTTTACCGGCTAGGAAAAGATTTATAATCAGGTTTGATATAAATTGACTTTTCCCCGTTCCCGGAGGACCAGTTATTACGCTTAGCGAATGTTTGAAAATATCTTGGATTGCAGATATTTGATATTCGTTTGATTTAAATGGAAGGACTGGTGTTATTTCTTTCTCGTTATCAGCAGTACGAGAACCAACGAAGAAAGAAAGAGAAGTAGCTTCTAGATCATTTTTGCCCTTGAGATCTAATAAATCTTTTATTAGGTGAATATTAAAAACAGTAATCTCTCCCGCAAAAATGAGACTTTTATTATATAAACCAGCCAACATTTCCTTCGTAAGTTTTTTTGAGTTGGATAGTCTTATTGGATTTATTTCCTCGATAATTGAAATTCCTGCTTCTTTCTCGATAATTTTTAGTGCTTCATTGCAAAGTTGCTGTTCATCTATTTTAGGATTACCAACAAATAATTTTTCTATTGATTGATTTATATTGGCTATTTCTTCTGTTCTTAATCCTAATTTGCTCAGAGCTTGAATCCCGCAAACCGGATATTGCTCGTCTTTGGATAGAAACAAATCTCTACCGTCGCGATTAAATTTAACCTTGATAATAAACAAAGGAGCGACTAATTGTCTATCAATATTATCGTCTCGATAATAAAGAAGTGGATACCCATAATAAAACTCTAATCCTTCGGTTTTAGTAGTTGCGAAGGTCTTTAATTTTTCATTTTCAATCTTAACGGAGACATCTCTCTTTTTGAATACAAAAGGGTCATCATCAAAAGGATATAAAATTGCTTTTGAGCGCACGTTAATAGAAATATCTTTTTCTAAGACATCTTCATTTTTTATACATTCATACCAATATGAACAAAGTGTCTGAAGTAAACTCATATCACTAAGTTCTAACCCGACGGGTTGAATAGGTTTGAACCTTTCGGATTTAACTTAAAAACCACTCTTAGCAAAGTAAAAAATTCCAAGATGCTAAAATATCCCACCTGTAACTCTCATAATTATAATCTGTAATTTTCTTACCAAGTTCTTAAATAGAATTCTAAAATTGAAAAGTTTAAAATAAGGATATGTTAATTGATATTT
>CAYSJW010000002.1:0-37522 GCA_964431555.1 uncultured Gammaproteobacteria bacterium
CCCAACTGTAAGGCTAGGGCTGTCCCCCCAGCCAAGTAAAATTTGTTTCTAAAAGTTTTAAGGAAGGGTAAAAGCTTTTTTTGATCTCTCGATAAAATTTCATCGTGCATATTTAGAGAAATAAAGTTCAAAAAAATTGACGGTTTTGGCTCTCAGATTTGTTCTTCTTCTGTTTTTTAATTTATTAAATATTTGCTTTACCTTTTTTCTCCCCAAAATCCTCTCTGCCTTTAGAAAATCCTGCCAATCCCCATAATTGAAAACAGCTTCCAAAATAGCTTCTACTGATAATTCGCTTTTATTTTTTACAGACCAAAAAAGGTAGGGTTTATCGGCCAAAAAATTCTTAACCATATCAAAGCTAGTATATCATTTTTATTATATTTTTTAGACGATTCTTTTTAGGGATTGGCCTATTTTTGGTTATTTACTTTGCTGTTTTTTCGTCTTCAGCTATTCTTACATTTGTTTGGAAGAAGATTAATAAATCAAAGATAAAAAATCTGTTCACTTCTTTGTTGGTAAATTCAGGATATTCAAGTTCACTTGTCCAATCTATTCGTCCAAAAACATACCATCGTTCGAGCATTTTAAGAACTGTATCGAATAGAACGACCTTAGAACTTTTCAAGAGAGAAAACAATTAAAGCCCGACTTCGGCTGGAAGAGTGTTGAGCATAAATTCTTCAGGTTTCTCAACAAATATTATGCGTTTTCCTAAACAGTGAGCGTAACCAATCTCAATTAGAGCAGAAGCTCCTACGTAACCATCTGGATCACAAACAATTAAAGCATCAGATTTGGCTATTGAGTCCAAATGATGTCTTTCTAGTTGAAGTGGAGTTAGTCCTTCCTCTCCGCCAAAAACTACAAATTCTTCTCCAGGATTTTTAGGTTCTGTGAATCTTGGACTTAATACCTCAACCCCTTTCTCAACTAATTGTTTTCTAACTTTCAGAATATAGTCCAAATGTTTGCGGAAACTCCCACTTATTGTTACATAACGAAATTCTTGTCTTATAACTCCATCTATAAGGTTTGAGTTAGAAGGAATAATTGTTTGAATTTCGTATTTCTCGCAAATTGCTTGTGCTAAAGCGCTACAAGCCCTTGCTCCGTGCATCCACCTGGGATTATCAGGCATAAGTGCTTCTAATTTAGCAAGATCTACATTGTTAAAAATCTCTTTATTTCTTTGGGCAAATTCATTAAAAGAGATAAGGCTAGGGTGATTTTTATCCCTAAACAATTTATTGTCTTGCAATTTATAGCCAGCCAGTTGCATATAAGTTAATTCACCGCCAGAATAGAAGGCTAATTTAACTTTGTTCTGTAAAGGAGGAAGTTTTTCTTTTACGAACTCTACCACTTTTTCTAGAGCAACTTTTGAAACTTTTTCGTTTATTCCTTCAAATTTGGTTAAAATCGTTCCAACACCCACTTCTATATTTTTGGTTTCAACTGCTTCCCTCCCAAACATGACTACCAGCTCGGTTGAGCCACCACCGATATTGATTAGAAGAATTGGCTCCTCGGCATCCTTGTACTTTCCGATAAGTGCGGCTTGAAGGTAGAAATTTTCAAGGTCATGCTCTATAACGTTAAAGAAGAGACCAGTTTTCTGAAAAAACTCATCAATAAATTCTCGCTTTGTCTTTGGAGAAAGTTTGCGATAAAGTGCAGTTGCGTAGAGTTTGATTTTTGACTTGGGATATTTGTTTTTAACCTCAGATATTAACTCGTATAGTTCTTTCTTGTTTTCTTCCGAGATACCTTTGTCGGGGTCAAAATTGTCTTTGAAGGGTATAGAACGGCTAACTTTAAGTTTCGGAGAATCGGTAGAAAGCTCGTATACTTTAACAGTAGACGAACCCACATCGATGAGAATCTTCTTGTTCTTATTCCTCTTCATGCCCTATCTTTATGTTTCTGATAATACACAAATGTGTGTATTAATACATATTTGTACTGATAATACAGCATGGTATATAATTTGTCAAGATCATGAAAGTCTTTTTTACTTGTTCAACAAGATCTATAAATAAGTATGCGACTTTTTACAAAGCTGCAAGAGATGAAATCCTAAGACTGGGTCATAAACTAAGTAGGGATTGGATAGATTATTCTATTAATGTCGCCCAGAGAGGAATACCAGATATTCCCTCTTACACTCTATATAAAGATATTATGAGCGCAATTGTAACTGCTGATGTTGTTGTGATTGATGCCACGGTAAGGAGCATGTCAATTGGGCATCAACTAACTTATGCTCTACAAAAAGGTAAACCTGTTCTTGTTCTTAGGCATAAAAGGGAAGGAGAAGAACTTAAAAAACTTTTTATTGAGGGTTCTCAGGTAGAAGATTTACTAGTAGTAGAATATAAGAATACTAATGAAATTAGAAAACAGATAAGGAGATTTTTGAAAAAATATGAGAATAAGTCTGTAAAGCGTTTCAACCTAGTTATTACTGGAGCTGAAGATAATTATATAAGCTGGGCTGCTTTTAATTATAAAAAAACTAAAACTGAGATAATTCAGGAAGCCATTGATAAGATGATTGAAAAAGATCCTGTTTATAAAAAATATCTGGAAAGGCAATCTTAATAGAATGAAAGTGGGCAAAAATAAACAAGAACCGAATAGAGATTTCTTTGTAGGAGTTGTTTTATTTGATAACCTTGATCGGATATATCTGATAAAAGAAGAGGATAAAAATAAGATTGGTAAAGATCGCTGGAACCTACCTGGAGGTTCAATTGATGAAAACGAGGGGTTTGTAGAAGCAGCCTTAAGGGAGGTTAGGGAGGAAACTGGATACAGTTGTAGAATAGACTCTCTTTTGGGTTGTTATTTGTGCAAGAAAGAAGATAGAAGTTGGATATATGTTGTTTTTAGAGCAACACTAAACAAAAAAGTTGGAAGGAGAACAGATCCTGGAATTAAAACCGGAAGGTGGTTCGAGAGGGAAGAATTCTTGCATCTTAGTTCAGATAAAATTGTCCACCCAGATATGCAACTTGTTTATAACATTGCAATTGAAAATCGAGGATTACCTCTTGATAGTATCAAATTTATAGACTACGACATTCAATAATCTAACCTAAAAATAAAAAGTGTTGGGCCAGTTTAATGATAAATTATGGGTATTCCAGCTCACTTGCCCATTCTATTCGTCGATAATCATACCATCGTACCATCGTTCGAGGACTTCGGCAAGCTCAGTGCAAGCAAATTCAATTAATTCAGTGCAGGCACATTCTATGCATAGTGAAATGCAGTACACCTACCCGAGGAGCCAAGCTTGACGAGAAGCTAAATTTAAATTGGCTATCTTGTAAGACTAAATTCAATTAGTTCTCTCTTAATATTTTCATCACTAGTTTCAAACCCTTTCATAAAATTGATTTTCTCTGAATAATCAATGTCCTCAAAATAGGCTAGTTGCTCTCTGAATAATTTTTCATTAAACTCACCAGTAAATATTTTCTTTGCCTTATTAACCAATTCTTTGAAGGAAAATTTTTTAATAATAAAGTAAAGGTCAACATAATCTTTCCATTTTGCCCTTCTTCCCAGGAAATAAGCTTTCATCGCGCCAAGAACCAAGATGTCTGGCATTTTTATAACCCCATTAAAATCTACTTTGGTAGAAACTTCAAATGGATATTTGAGAAAGGTAACTTTTACATTTTGGATGACGGCTGTGAATTCGCCTGCTTCATCTACCAAAACAGTCTCTATTTTTTGCTTTCTGCCTAAACGATTTCTAATATCTTGGGTTTTTAAATCAAAAGGTGTCAAAAGATCAAAATCAATCGACCTTCTGTGTCCCAACTGTAAGGCTAGGGCTGTCCCCCCAGCCAAGTAAAATTTGTTTCTAAAAGTTTTAAGGAAGGGTAAAAGCTTTTTTTGATCTCTCGATAAAATTTCATCGTGCATATTTAGAGAAATAAAGTTCAAAAAAATTGATGGTTTTTTTTCTTAAGTTAGTTCTCTTTCTATTCCTTAATTTCTCAAATATCTGCTTTACCTTTTTTCTCCCCAAAATCCTCTCTGCCTTTAGAAAATCCTGCCAATCCCCATAATTGAAAACAGCTTCCAAAATAGCTTCCAGCGATAATTTATCTTTATCCTTTACAGACCAAAAAAGGTAGGGTTTATCGGCCAAAAAATTCTTAACCATAGCAAAGCTAGTATAACATTTTTATTAGATTTTTAGATGATTGTTTTTTATCCAGTAGGACCTGAATTTTTGTCCTTTAACTCCAATTCTGAAGTCTTAATTTTAAAACCAGTCGTTTTTTATGTGCTTCAGAACTTTCAAAAGTGTAAGCGTATTTAATCAAATTTTTTTACTTTTGAGTGTTCTACAAATTGTACCCGCAAAAAGATCTAACAAACCCAATTAATAAAACTACTCTCACCAAAGGGTCGGATAATTTGCATAAAGAGTTTCTCCCTTATCAACCTGAAAATAAAAAGGGGTTAAGCCAAGAGATTATTTTTTTACCCAACTAATAACCAATAAAATCCTCAAAATAAATATCTGTTTCGTTGATGTTTAAATGTGAAAGTAAATCCCGTGTGTCATAAACCATCGAAGGAGGTCCAACAATATACCAAACTGCCTTATTTAGATTTTTAACATGCTTTCGTATGAAATTAGCATCAATACGCCCGAATTTATTCTGAAAAGAAAAACTTGGATTTTTCCTAGCAACTATTTTCAATTCCTCTAAATACGCGGCGCTTTCAGCGTTTCTATTGGCATAAAACAAAACTATTCGATATTTAAGTTTTTGTTCTGTAGCATAACGTATCATACTCAAAAATGGCGTGATACCAATTCCACCTGCAATAAAAACTAAAAGACGAGAATCATCTTTTGGAAGAGTAAAGAAACCAAAGGGACCCTCTATATCTACAAGAGAACCAACTGGCAACTCCATTAATGTCCGCTTAAAACCACTCCCCGTATCCCTAAACGCTATATTTAATTTGTTTTTATCATTCGGCGAAGAAGCTATTGAAAAAAGACGTGACCTCCCTTTTGTGTCCGAATAAAGAAGTTTTGGTACACTAACCCTAATGTATTGACCCGGCAAAAACTTAAACTCTCGTTCAGATAAATCAAAAGAAATCTCACAGGTTTTTTCGGCAATAATCCTTTGTCCCAAAATTGGCAGTCTAATTTTTTGAATTCTATTATCAACACGAACAAAAATGTTACCTTTCTGACGAACAATTTCTTTGATAAAAGCAGCAAATTGAAGCACAGGAATAATCAGAGCAAATATCAAAAATGGATATTGAAACCAATTTGCTACAGGGTAGCGCCAAAATAGAAAATATGCGGCGTGTCCTACAACAAGATAAAAAATCACATACGCCATTGTATGAAGCCACTTCCAAGATGAAGTACCTAAAAAATTAACCGCGCGATCTGAAGACGTCGCTGAAAGAACCAAAGCCCAAAAAAGAGCGGTAAGTCCAAGAAAACGAGGTAATTCGATACCCTGCTCCGATAAAGCAAAACTACTAAGAGATAAAAAATGAGAAAATGCCAAAATGCTAAACCAAATACCCGTTTCACGGCGCCAGGAAACCAATCTTATCATTGGTTTCCATAGTCTTGCCAAAGGACCTATTGCTAGAGTTACAAACAAGAAACTAAACGAGGTATCTCCCAAAGCACGCCATAGGCGAACATTAAAAGACAATTCAGGCCGCGATACCCAAAATAAAACAACAATAAATAAAGCCAGAAAACTAATTAATAGATGACGCTCTAGTAGTTCTTTTTTTCTTTTGATTCCCAGAAGCATTTATCAAATTCAGTTTTTTATTCCTCTTTTACATTCCCAATATAATAGTTCTCTAACAATCTTTTAGCATTCTCCGAATGTGGTGTCCCTGAACCAACTTTTTCCCCTTCTTCTGTCGTTCTTTCTCTAAATAACTTCGTTGCGTCTTTTCCGCAACCCATCTCAATTTGAGGTGGATGTTTCCCAAGTGCAATAAAGCTTGTTACATCATAAACCTTATTATCAATAACTAACCAACAATCATTTTTATTATTATGTTTACTGACTTCTTCTAGTGTAAAAAGTTTCAACTCACTCCCTTCTATATTGTTTTGTTGCATAGTTTCACTTTCCCCCTTACTAACCTCTAAACTGTTTTGAACACCACTGGTCATAGGAAGTTGTCTTACTCTATTGATAACAATTACAACTACAAAAACAATAATACAAACGACAAATGCTGAAATAACTATCTTTTGGATCATAATGTTTCAAAACAATATTGTCCATATTAAACTATCTGATTTGCATTTGTAAAGTAGCTATTAGTGTAAAGTGAATGTATTTTAACATAACACAATTAACTCTAATTCCTAAGATATTTTAATGGAAATTTACATAGGAGTTTCTGTTATTTTAGCCCTGGCAATTCAGAATATCACCTGGGGTTTAAATTAGAATGATACAGTTCAACCTTTTTGAATAGGTTCCCCTCCCGGGTAAACAAAATAAACCCCTTGAGTGTTCTATAAATTGTACTTGCAAAAAGATTTAACAAACATAATTAGCGCTTTTACCACAAGCTGGACATTGAATTCTCCCTCCCTCTATTTTAGCTTTGACTTTGTGATGACAAAAAGGACAGGTACATTCAAGATATCTTGCTCCTGCTTCCAGAGGAATACTTTTTGGTACTAATGTCATTCCTCCTCTTATTGTAGGGCAACTTAGAGAGTAATCTCCGAGCGCTCCTTGCAGTTCTAAACCAGCACTAATTATCTCTCCCTGATGAATTTTCTGATTGATTTCCAGAGCCATTTTTATCCTTGCTTTTTGCTCTTTCCAATCATCTGGAAAAAATTGATCTGTAAGTTCTTCTGTCTCTTTTTTGGCAAGTATTATTAGGCTATACCTTGCTTCATCTGTTGATAGATATCTTTGCGGTGTAGCTGAACAGGACAAAAAATAGTCAATTAAGGCGTTTATCTCTTCTTGCTTAAAATCAACTAGGGTTGATTTATTTTCAATCATTTTATAATTATTTCCCGAAATTATCCTCATCAGGGTAATTTTAGTTGAAACTTCTCCCACTTCCTGAGGTGGACTTACCCAAACAGCAAGCCCCTCTTGATTTTGATTTGCCCAGCTTTCAATTTGTTTTATGAGATCTCTGTCTCTTTGTGAAGTTGTTGACTCAATAACAGGAATATTGTGAGTGGATGAATAGAGTACTCCACCTCTCAGTCGGTAAAAGTAGATATCTGTTCCTCCATTTGATTCTGATAGAGCAGAGGTGGTTTCGGCAATAGCGGCGTTTCTACTCGAATGTAGGGAGGCGTAAACGATATCTTGTGCTATCCATCTTTCAATCATATTCCTGCTCGGGATTAAAGGTTGCTAGTTTTCTGGCTCCCGTCTTCTGTTTTAAACTTCGGATCGGTTACAGTTGCGGCACAGCTGCGGAATTTCACCACATTCCTTCCACAAGCCAAAAAGCTTGCTGTCCTTAAAACTTTGTTTTAAGGAAACACAACCAACTTTATATTAGCTAATAGATGTAAGGTGTCAACTGGATATTCATACTAAAATAAGAAAAAAGGGGGTGAGGAAAGGAATGAAAAAGATAATCTTTGGGATTTTTATTGTTTTAGCCCTGGCCTTTCTAACCACTTCAGGTCTAGCAATGGCAAATGGGATAGCAAGAAACCCCGCTACAGTGGTGCCTTCCGAAAGAACCGTTATCGTTCCTGACCAGGCCGTAGATAATTCGCCTCAACTGGAAAAGAAAATTTATATTCATTACAAAAAGGGACTCGCAAAACCGGGTGGCGTTGGAGTAAAAGATAAAAATCCCGCCTGTTATGGATTTTTATCCAAAGGAACAAAACTAAAGTCGGTAAAAAACCTGACAATTCATTCTAGTTTAGACGCTTTAGCAATTGAAAAATCTGCCATAGAATGGGATAAATATACTTCAGCCTCACTTTTCGGTTCCTATACAGTCGACTCTAATGCTGATTGGGACAGCGAAACACCTGACGGGAGAAATGAATTTTCTTTCGGGAACTATAAACAAGAAGGAGTTATAGCGGTAACGGTGGTCTGGGGCTATTTTTCCGGTCCTCCGTCAACAAGGCAAATAAGCGAATTTGATGTCCTATTTGACACCGATTATAAATGGGGAAATGCCGATGAAGATCCCTCTTTGATGGATCTGCAAAATATAGCCACTCACGAAATAGGTCATGGTATTGGCTTAAGTGATATTTACGAATCGGCATGTTCAGAGGTGACTATGTATGGTTATTCCCAAAACGGAGAAACCCTAAAAAGAGACTTGGCTCCAGCAGATATCAAGGGTTTAAACGAACTTTATCGCTAATAAATTAGCTTAGGTTGTAAAAAACTTATGGTTTGGAATCCTCAAACAACAGGATCTAACTTTTAGATATAAATAAAAAATCAAGCTCATTAGCAACTACTTTTATCGACATTTCAGAAATAATTTGTTTTTTTATAAAACGTCCTTTTGGAAAAAACACCTTTAATTTAGAAGTTTTTAAAAAGTATTTTTTTAAACCACGAAAAACCAATAACAATCCCCTTTTTTGTAATATAATCAAATAAAATTATGCTGAATATCTACTCTGGATTTTTTGCCGGTTTGTCGGTTGGAGTTTATTGCATTGGAACATGCCTTCCTTTATTTGTACCAATACTTCTTTCCAATAAAAGAACTCCGAAAAGTAGTTTCTTGCTGGTTTTGGAATTTTCCTTGGGAAGACTGGTTGGCTATCTAATTTTCGGATTGATAATAGGATACTTGGGAGAACTTTTTAAAAACGAAGTACTTCATATTTTAGTCTCTTTGGGAAATATATGGACAGGAATTTTGATGATTTTATACTCGCTTGGAAGTTTGGATAAAAAAATTTGCGCCCTTATACCCTTTGCGAAAATCAAGTGGGCTTTTTTAATCGGGCTTTTGACGGGAGTGAATATCTGTCCTCCGTTTTTAGCCTCCTTAACCCATGTTTTTAATCTGATGAGTGTTTTATCCTCGGTATTTTACTTTTTGCTATTTTTCTTAGGCACAAGCGTTTACATAATACCCGCCGCATTTTTCCATCCAATTTCCAAATCCGAAATTATAAGAAAGATTGCTCAAATAAGCGGAGTTTTGGTTGGCCTTTATTTTGTCGTCAGGAATCTTTTTCTTTTTTGGTAAAAGCTCCCTTTGAAATATCTTTAATTATAATTTTAAAATAACTTAACCTCTGAAGAAAATGCATGATACCAACTACAATAAAAACTGCTCCCGACAAAACATGCAGATTCCTGAAAAATCTGTCGGGACTCAAAAAATCGACAAAACCGCTTGCCGCTGTTAAAGAAAAAGCCACAAAAAGGACAACATTCCAAAAAAATCTGAAAAATTTTTGGCTGAAAATAAATACGCTTTTACCCAGACTGGTTTTTTCCGTCAAAAACCAATAAAGGAAAAAAATCGCCAAAGAAGAATAAAAAACCCACATAACCGTTGCGTTTTGCGAAGAAAAATTTATTTGATTATTTACCTTTTCTGGTAATTTCTGATTTAAATTCAATCCTTCCGCAGGAGCCGCTTCACTATGGTCGCAGATCTTATTGCCGTTTATATCTATATATCTTCCACAAGATCCGGGATATGGATCGTTTATTTTTCCATAAGGGCAGTCAAGCCAGGAAATTTTTATATTCTCCATATAAAAATTTTAGCAGCTTTTATTTAATGATAAAATTGCAAGTAAATACCTTTTATCTTTCATAATCTAGGCTAGAAAATTGCAATTGCTATGAAAAAAGAAAAAATCGGATTGGCAATTATAATTTTAGGTTTATTGATTTCGATAATCTTTGCCATCCACACAATAGACAAAAAAAATCAGATAGAAAAAGCTCTGCAGGAAGGAAAAATATCCTACAAAGAAGCAGGATGGTACGAAAAATTAGAAAATAACTCCGTTAGGTGTAAACTTTGTCCCAACAAATGCACAATTGGCGAGGGGCAAAGAGGAATTTGCCAAGTCAGAGAAAATATAAAAGGCACACTTTACAGTTTGGTCTATGGAAACCCGGTGAGCATCGCCGTTGACCCGATTGAAAAAAAACCGCTCTATCATTTTCTTCCCGGAAGCAAAGCATACTCACTAGCAACAGCAGGTTGCAATGTGGATTGCAAATATTGTCAAAACTGGGACATCGCCCACAGAAAGCCTGAAGAACTCACCAGCACCCCCCTCTCCCCCGAGGGGGTTGTCCAGGAAGCAATCAGCAAAAATGCCGAGGTTATCGCATTTACTTACAATGAGCCGACGGTTTGGTATGAATATATGTACGACATCGCAAAAATTGCCAAAGAAAAAGGTTTAAAAACCGCGGTTATCTCAAACGGCTATATCAATCAAGAACCACTAAAAGAACTTCTGCCTTACATTGACGCCTATAAAATTGATCTTAAATCCTTTAACGAGCAAACTTATGAAACGCTCATCGAAGGCCAAATAGAACCGGTTCTGCAATCAATAAAAACAATATCTCAAAGTAGTACCTGGCTGGAGCTGGTGTATCTGGTAGTTCCCACCTATACGGACAATGTGGATGAGATTAAAAGCATGTGCGAGTGGATAAAAAAGGAAATTGGCGACAGCGTACCGATACACTTCTCCCGCTTCTGGCCAAAATATAGACTAACCAACCTTCCCCCTACACCGGAGGAAACCATCAAAAAGGCAAGAAGCGTCTGTTTAGAAACTGGTCTAAAGTATGTTTATACAGGAAACATACAAGATATCGAAGGAAGCACAACCTTTTGTCCTGAAAACAATCAACCTCTTTTAATCCGCAACAACTACTCCATCGAAAAAAATCTAATTGAAAAAGACGGCCTGGCAAAAGACTGCAAAGAAAAAATCCCGGGAGTTTGGAAATAGCAAATCAGTTAGAAAATTTAAAAAGAAAAATACTACAAAAAACCAAAATCCCCAAGCCGAGAACAAGCTTTTCAATTCCAAAAAGCGGCAAAAATATTGTACCGGTAAGAAGCGCTCCCAAACTTCCTCCAAAAAGATCAAAGCCGTAGATAAAAGCGGTGTTTTTGGAAGCCTTCAAATAGATACTATTTATCTGGGCGAAAATATATCCCGCGAGCATCCCAAAAAGCAAAACCGAGGCAAACCAAAAGAAAGAAAAATTAGAAACACCCGTATTTGATCCCACAAGGAAAAGGGCAATGAAAAGCAAAACAGCCAAAAACGAAAAACCAAGATCCAAGGTAGGCTTAGTTTTTCGCAAATAAATAAAAACTCCCAAAGCCATTCCGACAAGCGCCGAGGCAAAAATCAAAGCAATCTGGTTATACAAAAATCCGATTTTTATCTGGAAAAAAAATATTGCCAAAACCTCAAGAGATATAAAGACAAAACTTGAAAAGCCAGCCAGAAGAGCTAACCTTCCTTCTTTTTTCAATTTGAGAAAAAGCACCAAATAAGCTGAAAACAATAAAAATGGCAAATGCCAAGAATACTCTCTGATTATTTTGGGAAGAGAAAAACTAAAAATTGTCTGGGAAAAAAGCTGTTGATAAAAAAAAGCTGAAGGAGCCAAATCCCTATTGGGACTAAGACTATATTTTTCCATACTTTTTATCAACTTTTGCCCTCTTTCGTCTTTATTAACCATCCAAAAATAATCCTTCCACTTGGGATCAATCTTTTCCCTAGCCACATCCAAGCTCTTTCGACCTGAAATAAAAAGAAGCTGATCCTCCAAAACAAACGCTTTGGTAAAGGGAAAAACACCTTGCAAAGCTTTGTATAAAGAGGAAGAAAACATTATTACCTCATCACTCTGGTAACTTGAAGGAACATAAAGCAGTATGGCAAATAATCCCTTTGACCTTAAAACCTGACTAACTTTTTCAAATGCTTCAAGGGTAAAATAGCGATTGGAAAGAAGTGTTTCGGGGTTTCCAATGGAAAAAATTACCAAATCCCATCTTTCTCTCATTTCTCCAAGCGAAATCCTTGGATCGCCCAAAAAGACTTCCACCGACTCATCAATAAAATCCTTCTCCAAATCCAAAAGTTTACTGTCTGTTTCCAGAAAACCAATATTTCTAAAATCACTATCTTCCAAGGCAACCTTTACAAAATTCGGGTTTCCGAAAATCAAGATATCCGCGGGTAACAAAGAATATGGTTTGATCAAAGAAAAGATCCTTTCGGCATCATATAATTCATCGTTTGTAAAAGCCAACCTTCCATCATAATAAAAACTCTTAAAACTATCTCTTTGTGTAATGTGCACTCTTCCTGACTTGGTGTTTTCCGTCTGAATAATATCAGGGTACTGGAATGAAAAACTTAATAAATCTAATTTTTTCCCAAGCGGAAAACTGGACAAAGAAAGCAATAAACTGAAAAAGACTCCCCCAACACAAATCCCGAGAGTTTCAAAAAGATAAGCCTTGTTGACATTTTTCCTTCCCCAAAAATAAGAACCCAATGTAAAACAAAGACCCAGCAAAAAACAAAAAAAACCCAGTAAGACAAAAATAAAAAGTAAACTGGTCGCGTAATTTACAATCTCCCCCTGTAAAGTACTTACTCCCCTAAAAATTCTCAAAAAAAATATCAAAGAGGGGGTCAAAATAGACAAAAAAATCAAAATCAGCCAATAGCCTGACTTTGTTATTTTCCATTTGACAAATCTGTAACCTAAAATACTTCCCGCTCCAACCCAAAAAAGCCAGAGACTCAAAGAGGTAGCATAGAAAATTTCATTTCCATAAAAGCCTGTTGTAATCTCCCGAAGTATTAGAGACTGGGAAATTATCGACACAAATCCCAAGACAAAAAAGTAAAAGGGGAAAAAACTTTTCTTTAGAAATTTCAAAGCCATTTTCATCAATTATAACCCCGCAATTAAATAAAACCCCACAAAAGTTTTTATACATTCAGCTTTTCCTTATCCCATTTATTGGTATAATAAAAGACCAAATGAAAAAAATTAAAAAAGAAGATAAAATAGCCGATATCATTTCCAAATATCCCGAAAGTCTAGAGATTTTTTTAGATTATGGGCTTCATTGTGTCGGCTGCTTTCTTAACCAATTTGAAACGATCAATGAAGGCGCAAAAGCCCACGGAATGACCGATGGGGAGATTGAAAAGATGATTAAAGAAATCAACAAATCTTTAAGGAAAAAAGGTCAGTAAAGATGTTAAATTCTCTTAAGGTTGACAATTTATTTGTGTCGACAGTAGACGGTAAAAGGATATTAAAGGGAGTGAATTTTGAGATTAAAAGCGGAGAAATTTATACAATTATGGGTCCGAACGCTAGTGGCAAGTCTACCTTGGCTCAAGTCTTAATGGGTTCACCGGGTTACAAAGTTACTAAAGGCAAAATATGGCTTGATGGTAAAGATATTACAAATCTTTCTCCCGACGTACGAGCTAAAATGGGTTTATTTCTGGCATTTCAGTATCCTGTGGAGATTTCAGGGGTTAACTTTGCAGGATTTTTAAGAATGGCTGTTAATGAAAAATCGCACCTGAAAGTCTCCCCTGTTGCTTTTCGCCAAAATTTAATAAAAAAAGCCAAAGAATTAAACTTTAACGAAGATATTTCCGAAAGGTTTCTCAACGAAGGTTTTTCGGGAGGCGAGAAAAAAAAGTCCGAGATTCTTCAGCTTACTATCCTTAAACCAAAATACGCAATTCTCGATGAACCCGACTCAGGTCTGGATATAGACGCACTCAGATCCATCTCGAAGTTTTTAGAGGATTTGAAAAGTAAAATGGGTATTTTGCTTATTACCCACTATCAGAGAATATTAAACTACATAAAACCTAAAAAGGTGTATATTTTGGTTGATGGAAAAATCGTGAAAGAAGGTAAAGCAGATTTGGCAAAGGATATTGAGAAATATGGATACAAAAACTTCACTAGGTAACAAAAATTATCAATTTGGTTTTCATAAAAAGGATAAATCAGTATTTAAAACCCCAAAAGGCTTAAACCGTCAAATTGTTGAGGCAATTTCCTATTATAAAAACGAGCCGGATTGGATGCGTGATTTCAGACTATCTTCTCTCGTTATTTTTGAACAGAAGACGGTTCCAACTTGGGGAGCTGATTTAAGCCATATTAATTTCAACGAGATTTACTATTACGCAGATCCAACCAATGCAAAGTTTCGCGATTGGAAAAGTGTACCGAAAGAAATAAGGGATACTTACGAAAAAATTGGAATTCCCGAAGCGGAGAAAAAATTTTTAGCCGGAGTAGGCGCGCAGTATGATTCTGAAATGATTTATCACAATCTTAAAAAGAAGTGGGAAGAAAAAGGAATCATCTTTACGAGTATGGATGATGGTCTTAAAAAATATCCGGACATTGTCAAAAGATATTTTGGGACAGTTGTCCCGCCTTCGGATAATAAATTTGCAGCTCTTAACTCTACTGTCTGGAGCGGAGGAAGTTTTGTCTATATTCCTAAAGATGTAGATGTTAGCATCCCCTTACAGGCTTATTTTAGAATCAATGCGTCTTCGATTGGACAGTTTGAGAGGACGTTGATCGTTGCCGAGGAAGGAAGTAATGTTCACTATGTTGAGGGTTGTACAGCTCCAATTTACTCAAGCGATTCTTTGCACGCAGCAGTCGTGGAGATAATAGTCAAAAAGGGCGCGAGAGTTAGGTACACAACAATTCAGAACTGGAGTACTAATGTCTATAATCTTGTTACCAAGAGAATGTTTATCGAGGAAGAAGGTATAGGCGAGTGGGTGGATGGTAATTTGGGAAGCAAAATTACTATGAAATACCCTTCGGCAATTTTAAGTGGGAAAGGAGCAAAAGGTGAAGTATTATCATTAGCATTTGCTGGGCAGGGGCAGCACCTAGACTCTGGTGGTAAGATGATTCACTTAGCACCGTTTACAACAGGAACTATAACTTCAAAATCAGTCTCAGTTGGCGGTGGTAGAACTAGCTATCGCGGTATGGTTAAGATGGTAAGGGGGGTGAAAGGCAGTAAGTCATTTGTTCGTTGCGACGCTCTCATTTTAGATGAGAAGTCCCGATCTGATACTTATCCTGTTAATATAATTAACGAATCTGATGTTATCCTTGGTCATGAAGCAACTGTTTCAAAAGTAGGCGAAAATCAACTTTTCTACCTGCAAAGCCGGGGGCTTTCAGAAGTCCAAGCTATCGCCCTTATGGTAAATGGTTTTATTGAACCAATTGTCAAAGAGCTACCTTTAGAATACGCCGTTGAACTAAATAGGCTTATAAACTTATCAATGGAAGGGTCAGTTGGATGATGAATGAAATAATTCTTCAAAAAAAAGGAAAAAAGGTAATTCCTGTTGTTTGGACAGGAAACAAAAGTAATCTTGAATATCAAATTGTTTTGGAACACGAAGGCGCCGAACTTGTTTTACCCATGATTCTTTTAGGAAAGGGAGATAAAAGCTTAATACTAAGAGTAAAAGTGGTTCATAGCGCACCTGAAACAAAAGCCAAGGTGGTCATAAAGGCAGCCTTAAATGATAGTTCCAGTGTGGATTTTGAAGGCTTAATTAAAATCGAGAAAGATTCAAGCGGAGTCGATACCTACCTTGGGGCTAATTTGCTATTACTTTCAGACCAAGCTTCGGGAAGAGCAGTACCCAACCTAGAAATTGAGACTTCGGATATTAAGGCAGGTCATGGGGTAACTATTGGCAAAGTCGATGAAAACGAAATATTTTATCTTATGAGTAGAGGCATATCTAGGAAAGAGGCAATAAATTTGATTGTTCAGGGTTTTTTAAGGTCTACTCTAGAATTATTTCCAAAAAAAAAGGCTTTAAAATTTTATAAAAAGCTTAAATGGATGTAAAAAAAATTAGAAACGATTTTCCAATATTTAAAACCTATCCAAATCTTGTCTACTTGGACAATGCTGCCACCAGTCAAAAACCCGAATTGGTAATAAAAGCTGTTGCGGATTTTTATACCCGATATAACAGTA
The DNA here is from genome assembly GCA_964431555.1 of uncultured Gammaproteobacteria bacterium. Classification (GTDB taxonomy): domain Bacteria; phylum Patescibacteriota; class Microgenomatia; order UBA8517; family UBA8517; genus CAYSJW01. The sequence continues at coordinate 16,093 of CAYSJW010000002.1, forward strand.
ACATCCATCGAGGAATCTACGACTTAAGTGAAAAGGCTACGAAATTATTTGAAAGAACTAGAGAAAAAGTTGCCCAGTTTGTTGGCGCTAGCTCTCCTGATGAAATTGTATTTACTTCCAACGCCTCAGAAGCAATAAATTTTGTTGCTTATGGTTTTGCTAGAAAATTTTTAAAACCTAAAGATTTTATTGTTCTTTCTGAAATGGAACACCATTCGAATATAGTTCCATGGATAAGACTTAAAGAGGAAATGGGCGTGAATTTATATTTTACTCCGATTACGAAAAATTACGAATTGGACTATCAAAAAATACTTATTTCCGGAGTACCTAGAGAAAAAATCAAATTGGTAGCTCTTACCCATGTCTCGAATGTTTTGGGAACTGTAAATCCCATATCGAAAATTGTAAGCTTCCTAAAAAGAAATGGAATATCTGCCAGAGTTTTGGTTGATGGTGCACAGTCGATTCCTCATATTCCCATAGATGTTAAAGAGTTGGACTGTGATTTTTTTGTTTTTTCCTCCCATAAAATTCTTGGTCCTTCTGGAGTAGGGGTCTTGTGGGCTAAAAGAGAAATTTTGCGAAAGATGGACCCATTTTTTGTAGGCAGTCATATGATAGAGACAGTAACTAAAAAAAGAGCAACTTGGGCAGAAATTCCTTCTAAATTTGAAACCGGAACTCGCAACCTAGAAGGAGTTGTTGGTCTTGGTGCAGCAATTGATTACCTTAAAACTATAGGGATAGAAGAAGTCGAAAATTATGAAAAAGAATTAACTGATTACACTTTAGCAAGACTTTTTGAAATTAAAGGACTTAACTTGTTTGGTAAGTGGGTTTCTAAAGGCAGAACAGGAGTCTTTTCCTTCACTTTGGGAAATATTCACCCCCACGATACAGGCGAGATACTTAACAAAGAAAACGTTTGCATTCGCACAGGACATCATTGTGCACAACCTTTGATGAAAGTTTTAGGAGTTTTCGCTACAGCTCGCGCTTCGACTTATTTTTATAATACCAGAAAGGATATAGACAGACTTTTTAATGCTATAATGCAAGTAAAGAAAATATTTAAATAATATGGATGACCTACTTTATAGAGAAATTTTATTGGATTATTGGCAAAATCCCAAAAATTACGGAGTTATCAAAAACCCCGATATTGATATTACAAAATTCAATAGTCTTTGTGGAGATAAGGTTAGAATAATGGCAAAATTAAAAAATGGAAAAATAGAAAAGGTAAATTTTACCTGCAAGGGTTGTATTGTTGCCAAAGCCTTAACTTGCCATCTAACTCTTATGGCCAGCAAGATGAAAGTTGAGGATTTTTTGAAAATTGAAGCCGAAGAATTTTTAAAGACAGTTAATTTTACCTTCTCTCCTGCCAGAATAAAGTGCGCACTTTTAGGTTTCTCTGCTTTTAGGGAAGCTCTTATCAAAAATCAGAAAAAATCTAAGAATTCCAAACTTTAAGGCTTTCTTCTGCTTCTTTTTTATCTAAAACCTTAATTACGACACCCATCTGAACCATCACATAATCCCCTTTTTTAACTTCCTCAATCCCCAAAACTGCAGTTCTTTCCTCACTGGGATATTCGACCACAACCTTTCGTCCCTGAATTTCTTTAACCCGACCGGGAATTGCCAAACACATTGTAGTTAAATCAAAATTCAAAATACATCCTTTTGGAAATTGAAAATTGAGCTGTTCATAGAATAGCTCTTAATATGTTATCATATTTTGGTATGGATAATAGGAGCGAGAAAAAAAAGATGGCAATCGGATGGTTTTCTTTTACCTGTTGCGAGGATTCAACCATACTTTTTACCGAACTTCTAAACGAGCATTTTGATGAGTGGAAAAAATTAGTAGAGTTTAGGCACGTTAAATGCCTCAAAACAAAAAATGAACTAAAAGATTTGGACGTTGCTTTTATAGAAGGCGCGATATCATCTGCAAAACAGGAAGAAGAGGTTAAAAAAATTAGAGAAAACTCCAAATATGTCGTTGCAATAGGTTCCTGTGCCTGCACGGGACTCCCTTCAGCCAGTCGAAACGCATTTACTCCCGATGAAATTACAGAACGAATCAAGCGCTTTATAGAACAATTCGACTATTCGGACAAGGTAAAAAAACTGGATGATGTGATAAAGGTAGATGATTATGTTCAAGGTTGCCCGATGAGGGTGGAACAATTCCTAACATTACTGGAAAAATATTTAAAACTTTTCAATATAAAGTAAAATGCACAATTCGGAAATAACGATTGACAGTATCAGCAAAATCGAGGGAACAGCCGGTTTGAAAGTGGTCATAGAAGACAACTCTGTAAAGGAACTAAAATTCATGATCAAAGATTATCGGCGCTTTTACACTCAAGCTGTGAAGGGCAAACCGATAATATCAGTTCCATCTTTTTTATCTCGAATCTGCGGAACTTGTTCTGTAGCTCATCTTTTTGCCGCAATAGAAGCTATAGAAAAATCACAAGGCATCAAACCAACTGAGCAGACAATGCTTCTTAGACGCTTAACCTATGATGCTCTTATGATAAGAGATCATGCTCTTCATCTTTACTTCTTTGTCCTGCCAGATCTATTGGGAATAGATTCAATATTAGACATTCCCGACGATGAAAAAAGTTTAGGCCACCAACTACTTCACGATTCATTTGCCATAAAAAAGTTGGGAACTGATATTTCCAATTTTATTGCCGGAGCCGCAATCCACGCCCCCCTTCCAACAATCGGAGGCTTTCTCAAATTGCCCGATCCATCCTCATTCCCCGATTTCATAAAACGTCTTGAAGAGATTAAACCGGCTGTCATTCGAGGCATAGAGGCATTCTCAAAAATGACCGATTCAGAAATCCGCAATACCGATTATCTCTGCCTAAGAAATGAAAGTAGATATGATTATCTTGTGGGGGAGGTTATAAACTCAAACGGCAAAAGAGTCCCTGAAGAAGAATTTATTAACTTCTTAAAGACAGTGGTTATACCCTACTCCCAATCAGAAGGATATATATTTTCCGATACACACGAAGATTACTTAGTCGGGGCTTTGGCAAGGATAAATCTTAATAAAGACCTTCTCAGACAAGAGACGAAACTTCAGGCAGAAAGTTACCTATCCGTTTTTCCTTCCAATAATATTTACCACAACAACTTGGCTCAAGCGATAGAAATTCTCGAAGCGGTAGAAGACGCAATATTTCTTCTAAAGAATTTAACCATCACCGATGAAAAGCCAATTAAGGCACCCGTCAAGGCAGGAACCGGAGTAGGTGTAGTTGAGGCACCCCGAGGTATTCTTTATCATATGGCCGAAGTTGATGATAAAGGGATGATAGTAAATTATGATGTGATTGTTCCCACAGCGCAAAATCAGATAAACATAGAAAATGACCTTAAAAAATATTTCAACGAGAACTTGGACAAAGATGAAGGAACACTCAAGCTTCAGGCCGAAAAAATAATCAGGGCTTATGATCCTTGCATGTCCTGCGCTACCAACTTTCTCAAAATAGATTGGATCCGCAAATAGTTGACTTTTTTATTCTTTGGAATACCGATAATTGTAAATTTTTTAAGTCTCCCAATCTTTTTAAGATACTTAAGTTGCAAACCCAAATCAAAATCGTGAACAGTTACGCTTTTATTAAGTTTAATTTTGTCAATCTGCTGCTCATTAAAAATTTCTACCTTATCAATTCCTTCAACCGTGTCCAGAATAACAATCTTTTCTTCTCCCTCAAAGGGCAAGTCCTGATTGGGATTGACAATGATAAATTCCACGCTATTTAGTTTCCCATCAATTTTCTTTAAAAAATTTATCGCCTTACTATCCTCTTTTACAAATTCATTACCGAAAACAAAAACCCTCATTTTTAAATTGTATTATAATCAACTATGGATACAAAAGCTTTGAAACTGGCAGCCCGCTTTTCTTTAGCTCCCAATATCTTAGGTTACTGTGGCAGAAAAAATGCTTTCAAAATTTTCAAAGATTGCATTATCAATTCTAAATGCAACGCTGTAAAAAGGGAATTGGAAAGTTTCATTGTACTTGATCCATACCTTGAAACATTGAGCAAAATTACAGGATATGATAAATTCTCTTACTCAAATATTGAAGCCTATTGGCTGGGAAATAAAAACCTAAAAAAAGCAAAAGAAAAGGACTACAAGCTTCTTATTTCAAATTTTAGAAAGAAAAAAGTTCCCGAATTTTTCTTAAAAGAGCTAAAAAGCAAAGTTCCCAAAAAATTTATCCCCTTTCATCTTTTTCAAGTGCTTTATATTGGAGTGGGAAAAGCGAGCGGATCAGTCCCTTACAATATGGACTCTATAAATAACTGCATGGTACGTTGGGGCAAAGTTGAGAAAAAAGAAAAAGACTACCTTACCATCAACTTAAACTCTTTGATGAAAAGAGGTAAAAAGTATAACCTGATCCTTAAAAAAGGTCGTTATACTTATAGACCTGAATTTCTACCAAATCTTAAATTAGGCGATACTGTTGCAGTTCACTGGAGGGAGGTTGTTAAAAAACTGACAAAAGAGGAAGTTCGTAAAATAGAGTATTGGACCAAGCAAGTTATTAAGTTAGCACCAATTATCTAAATTACCAGAAGGTTAGTAGCTGGTTTCAAGTTTTATATTTTTAGTCTCTTTCAGCGATAATTCCAGTTTATATAAAGCTATGATACCTATTGCGATTAATGCAGATTGTATAAGGGTTAAAGTATTTAAAGTGTGAGTTACAAATATAGCCGAAAGTATGTTGGTAATTAAGGTTGAACCCGTTAAAACCGCAGTTGCTGTGATTGCAGGTAGATATTTTAAACCCCTGTACCAAAAGTAGACATAAGAGAACAAGAGTAAGCTAGTTATCAAAATCCACATCCAATTAGTTGCGTTTAGATTACCTAGGCTAAATAAAGCCTGGGGTTTGAGAATAAAAGATAAAGTTAAAAGGATCAATGCTCCGATTCCCATTCTTGCTTCGATTACCAAATTGGGATTAACTTTCGACAAGATCTTTTTAGCCATAACATTTTCAACCGCCCAAAGAATGGTTGCCACTAGAACCAAAAATTCTCCCTTTGAAAACTCGAAGCCCTTAAATCCTCCAACAAGAATGTTTGCGAAAAATAATGTAAAAACTACCAAAAAAGTTTCTTTTGAAAGTTTTTCCTTAAGAAAAGGAATTGCCAGAATAGTAACCCACAAGACTAAAGTTTTGTGAATTATTGCCCCGTTTATTGCAGGAATTTGAGATAGCCCCGTAAAAAAAAGGTAAAAGGGAATTGATCCTCCAACAATTCCTATGCTGACCAAAAACAAAAAGTCTTTGCTACTTAATTTTTTCAATTCTTTGAAGTTTTTCTTAAAAACAATAATAGCGAGAAGAAGAAGGGAAACTAGTGTGTTTCTGGTAGCTGTGAAAATAAGCGGTTCCTTTATGGCAACAACAGCAAATTTATTTATAAATATTGAAAAACCAGACACCAACGCGGTAGCGAAAGCAAAATAAAAACCTTTGGTTTTATTTCTTTGCATAAATGAAGTTTATTCGGGCCAGACCTGCTTACCGGTTTCGGTATCTATAATGACGATAGCTTTGGTCGGGCATGATTGAGCAGCCATTAAAATAGTTTCCAAAGAATCAGTGCTTTTCTCATCAACAACTGCCTTGTTTTCGTCATCCAATTTAAAAGTCGAGGATGCCACTGCGACACACGAAGCCGCACCAATACATTCACTTCGAATAACCTTAATTTTGTACTTCCCGACTACAACTTCCTTATCTTCACTCTTTTGATTGCTTTGATCGTTATTCATAATCAATAAAAGTATATATGAGTATTTTTTATTTATTCAATAGCCAAATTTATATATAATGATTCAATATGAACATTTTTGAAGCTATAATCCAACGAAGATCAATCCGAGCCTGGACAAACGAGAGCGTAAAAGATGAGGATATAAAATCAATTTTGGAAGCTGGCCGCTGGTCGCCAAGTCCACTTAATTCCCAGCCTTGGCATTTCATTGTTGTAAAAAATAAAAAAACAATCGAGATTTTATCAAAAGATGCCAAAGAGGGAAGCTTTTTAAAATTTGCCCCAATAATAATCGTGGTCACTAGCGAGAAAAAGATTGTAAGCGAATCCGATCAAAAAAATAGCAACAGATTAAACCTAATCAATTGGCTAGAAAAACACAATCAATACCATCTTTCCGCAGCCTGTGCCTTACAAAACATGTGGCTTGCAGCCTTAAACTTAGGTTTGGGTGCCTGCTGGGTAACTTTAGACAAAAACTCCAGCCAAAAATTATTAAAAATTCCAAAAGAAAAAGAGGTTATTGGCTGCCTTGCACTAGGTCATACCCTGGGTAATCCTTTACCTCATAAAGACTCCGACAGAAAGCCGCTTTCAGAAATAGTCTCTTACGAGAAATATTAGATATATTCTTCAAAAAGATCTTCCAAATTTTTTCTTTCCAGTTTTTTCTCAACCAAGGGAGTTTCGGCTATCTGGGGAATTTTAGACTCTAAAGTTGGTTCGTCAACCTCATAAAATACACCAAGAGGAATCTTTTTCTCACCCCATTCCAAAACCCTTTTAAAAGCTTTTTCTTTATCTTTAACATCGTATTTTTCGTCTATCTTGTAAGTATTCTGCTGGTAAAATGTATGAGTCAATTCCTTATTGAAAGTTACGCACGGCTGTAAAATGTCCAAAACAGATATTCCCTTGTGCCTCCATGCCCTAATCATAAGTTCAGAAGTGGTAGTTATATCTCCAGCATAACTTCTGGCAACAAAAGTTGCACCAGAAGCAATTGCCAAAGCACAAGGATTCAATGGATAGTCAGGATTGCCATAGGGAGTAGATTTTGTCCTAAATCCAGAAGGAGAGGTTGGCGATGTCTGCCCAGTTGTTAAACCATAAACCGCATTATTATGAATAAATATCTTGATATCATGATTTCTACGGCATGCATGGATGAAATGATTACCCCCCTCCCCCAAGCAGTCACCATCGCCGGTAAAAACAAAAACATTTAATTTGCTGTTAGCCAATTTAATACCTTCAGCCACTGGAATTGGTCTGCCGTGCAAACTTTCAAAGGAAGTTAATTTGGTAAAATTCACAATGTGCCCATGACAACCAATACCAGCAACTATAACGCTGTTTGTATTATCCCAACCGCTCTCCAAAGCCGCTTTTCTAAAAGCTCCCCAGATGGCAAAATTTCCGCAGCCCGGACACCAGTTAGGTGAACATTTAGTTAAAAATTTATCCATTTTAGAAAATCATCTCTTTAAAACCTGATTAATCTTTTCAATAATTTCCTCAACAAAAAACGGCCTGCCGTCATACTTCAAAAATCTATCTGAAATTAGAATTCCCGTTTTTTCAGCTATCAAATCTGCCAATTGACCCTCATAATTACACTCAACATCTACAATATATTTTGACTTGGCCAAAATTTCCCTAACACGCGATGCGGGGAAAGGATTCATCCAATTAAGATAAAGAAAATTAACATTTGAAAAACCTTCAATCGCCTCGATAATGCTACCTTTATTGCTTCCCCAAGACACAATTGTCAAATCAGCCTCCTCGGAACCATAGAGTTTGGGATCTTCCATATCCTCCTTTTGACAAACCTCAAGTTTCTTCATCCTCTTTTCCTGCATCTTTACAACAACCTCACTCTCCTCGGAGCTGAAACCCTCCTGATCATGTTCGTCAGAATTCGCTATAAAAAACACACCCCCACCCGGAAAGGTTCTTTCGGATATTCCATCACTATTTAACGTGTACCTCGAATAGATTTCCTCATCACCACTACTTCCTTTAATCTTTCCCCTTTCAATTTTGTAACCAGATATGTCAAAAAACGGATAACTGGCATCACCGTCACAGATATTTTTATCTACTAAAAGAACCACAGGGGTTTGGTATTTTTCCGCTAAATTAAATGCCTTCATTGTCATAAAAAAAGCTTCTTTTATATCGCCGGCACTTAAAACAATTCTTGGAAAACTTCCCTGATGAGCATTAAGCACAAACTTTAAATCCCCCTGTGCACTCCAAGTTGGTAAACCTGTTGCCGGCCCCGGCCTCATGCCTTCTACTATAACCAACGGCGTTTCAGTCATACCAGCCAATCCAAAACCTTCAGTCATCAAACAAAAACCTCCCCCCGATGTGGCAGTCATCGATCTTGCCCCGGCAAATCCTGCGCCAATCGCCATGCCAATTGCAGAAATCTCATCCTCCGGCTGTTTATAGACAAAACCCAATTTTTCCTGATATTTAGCCAAAACATGCAAAATATTTGAAATCGGAGACATCGGATATATAGCGGCGAATTGCAAACCCCCAGCAATCGCACCCAAGGCCAGCGCATCACTTCCCGAAATGAGCATCTTTTTTTCCGGAATTTTTTTATAAGTCAAAACTTTCTTTACCAGTCTACCATACTCCTTTTTTACAAACTCATAACCTAAAACTGCGGCCTTTTTATTAGCAACTATAACTTCCTCGGACTTATCCTTAAACTCCCCTTCAATTAAATTTTTCAAAACTTCAAGATCACCATCTAGAAATGCAGCCACACCACCAATAGCCACCATATTTCCCAAAAGTTCCCTGTTCCCAGCTTCAACGGCAAAGCGAGAAAGCGGAAGAGGAGAAAAATTTAAGGATTTTCCTTCACCTTCAAAACTTATTTTTTTATCAGAATCAAAAATTACTAGTCCATTATCCGAGACTTCATTAAGATGCCTATCTATCGTTTCCTGATTCAAGGCAACTAAAAAATCTACCTTTTTAGAGAAGAAGTCAATCTCATTCTCTCCTATTATAACTTGAGTTACATTATGACCTCCCCTAATCAAAGAGGGAAACTCGGTGTAAGTAAAAACAAAATAACCAGACCTTGTGGCTAATTTTGCCAACATCTGCCCGGCCGATTTCACTCCCTGACCGGCCTGTCCTCCGATTTTAAGAGAGAAAATATCTTTAACCATAGATCAGAATTTTTCAGTATAGATTCTTTCCTTCGGACAGTTGCTTTCCAAAAGAATTTTAGTTGCCTCCTCAATCATGGCAGGATTGCCACATAAATAGGCGCTGCTTTCGCTTGCGTCGGGAACTTCTTTTTTCAAAACATCGGTTATATGTCCAACTTCGCCATGCCAAGACTCATCCGGTTTTGACAAAACCAAATCAAAGTGCAGGTTTGGGTACTCACTCGCCAATTTTTCAAAATAATCTTTCCAAAAAACATCGCTGGTGTACCTTAAACCAAAGTAAAAATGAATAGGTATTTCCCTACCAAGTTTTTTTAAAGCTCCTTCCAAAATTGAACGGAGAGGACTACAACCTGAACCAGTTCCTAAAAATAGCAAACGCTTCGCCCCGTCGTTTTCTCTAAAAGTAAATGTTCCAAAAGGACCCAAGTAGGCAATCTTATCATCCACTTTAATATTTTCAAAAAATTTCGAACCTACCCCACCTGGTGAAGTATCAATTAAAAGATAAAACCTTCTTTCTCCTTGGCTTCCTGCGATCGAATAACTATTTATTCTATCCGGAGCAACCTTAACACTGATATACTGCCCGGGCTGATAAATTAACGGCTCATCTGTTTCAAATTCAAAGTAATGAAACTTTGATGCTAAATTCTTCCTACTCAACAATTTCGCCGTATGAAATTTGGGAGTTTTAACTTTTTTCTCTTCTTCTCTTAAAACAATTTTGCAATCAACTGCCCAAACATCGTTGTGAGTCACTATCACAGGATTAATTTCAATATCAGTTGCTTGAGGCAAAACATCTTTTAAGTGGGTAAATTTCAAAATCAACTCATAAAGCTTCTCAAGCGCATACGGCAGTTCTCCTGGCGAGCCTTCCAAAAGCCTAAATACCTTCGAACCTTCTACCAACTTTTTGATACGGTTAATATCTATAGGCAAGACCCAAATATTTTTATCCGCCAAAATTTCAGCGAAACTTCCTCCCGCACCAAACAAAAGTACCCAACCAAAAGTCTCATCCTTTCTGATTCCAACAATTACTTCCACCCCGTTTACAACATCTTTTTGTATTTGAAATTTAATTTGATTTCTAAAAGATTCAGGAAATTCCAATAACTTATGGTTTAATTTATCCCAAGCAAACTCAAGCTGTTTATCATCCCAAATATCAGTCACCACCCCCCCAAGACTAGCTTTGTGCAAAAAGAAAGGCGATGTAATTTTCAAAACAACAGGCCAGCCGTTTTTATCGATAAAATCTCTTGCTTCTCTAAGATCAGAAACTTGCGAAGTTGCCGGAGTGGGTATATCAAAAAGCGAGACAATTTTATCCGCCTGTAAACTATCCAAAGACTTTTGGTTTTGCCTTTCAGCTTGCTCGATAATCTCATCAATTTGTTTCCTTTTTTCTTCAGAGATAAAGAAACTTTCAGATTGTGATTCTAAGCTTTGCTCTTTTTGACTCTTCTTCCACCACCACATCGCTCCAATTGTAGATATTGCTCTTTCCGGAAACCTAAAGGAGGGGATCTTTAATCTATTTAAAATTTTTTCCCCCTCATAGACCATCTGTCCACCTATAAACGAACAAAAAATAGGTTTTTTGTATTTTTTCGAAAGATCACCTATTGCTTGCGCCGTTTTCTCAACTTGAGTCATCATTTGGGGAGTTAAAATCACCAAGAGTGAATCCGCCTGATTTGTCTCAAGAACTGCTTCGCAAGCCATAATATATCTATCTGCCAAAGCGTCGCCCAGGATATCAACGGGATTTACAATACTTGAAGATCTTGGTAGGAATGCTGAAAGTCTCCTTTTGGTTTCCTCGGAAAAATCCGCAAGTTCCAATCCCACCTTAACCAAAAAGTCGGCTGAAATTACAGCTGGTCCTCCTGCATTTGAAACTATAGCCAGCCTTGGACCGTTTGGCGACTCCTCCCAGGAAAAAGCTCTAGCCAAATCAAAAAAATCTTCCAAAGTTTCCGCTCTAATAATCCCCACCTGTCTAAATGCTGCCTCCAAGATACTATCTTCCCCTGCTATAGAACCTGTGTGAGATTGCATAGCAACTGCCGCGGCTTTAGTTTTACCCGGCTTAAGAACAAAAATAGGATTAGTCCTACCTATTTCAGAAACCAGGCGCAAAAACTCCTGTCCATTATCTATAGATTCCAAGTACATACCAATCGGAGAAACTGATGATAAGCCCTCATCAACAAAATTATCTCCGTCCTTTAAGTCGTCTTTAAAATATGAAAGAACATCGTTTTCGTCGATAATTGTTTTATTTCCCAAGGTCACAAAATAGGAAAAACCAACTTCATTTGAAATACACCAGTCAAATAAACTCGCCGCAATGGCTCCCGACTGAGATACAAAGCGCAAATTACCATTAAGGTTATTAGATTGTCCAAATGTGACATTTAAAGGACAATTATTATTGACAAACCCCAAACAATTAGGTCCCAAAATATTAAGGCCGTATTTATCGGCAATTTTTAACAAATCATCTTCTAACTTCTTTCCTTCCTCACCAATTTCTTTAAAACCGGAAGAAAAGACAACCACATTTTTAATTCCCTTTTCCCCAATTTGATTTAACACCTCCCCAACCAGAAAAGAAGGAATAGCAATAACTGCCAGATCAGGTACTTCAGGCAAACTCAAAACATCAGGGTAACACTGAATATCATTAATATATGATGCGTTGGGATTAACAGCAAAAACTTTACCGCCAAATTTTGAGTTCAAAATATTTCTCAAAACGATTGAGCCAACCTTCTCAGAAGACCGCGAAGCACCGATAACCGCGACAGATCTAGGTGAAAAAAGCAATTTCAAATCTTTTGCCATAAACTAATTCAGGGTAAACCAATCTTAGTCTTATGTAAATAATCTTTTTTCAAAACCAATCCTTTACTTTTAAAAAACCAAATTCCCAATAAAGAAAAAATTTTATAAAAATTAAATCCTCTCAAATAGAACCAATGAATGCAAAAAATAGTCTAAATAAATTTATAACAGCTTTTTTAGATGATATCATTAATTATAATAATTAATCTTACTTATACAAAACCGTTTCAAAAAATGACAAAAATTATCAAGATAATCATATTAATTTCATCAATAATAAGTTTAGCACTTCTAAAATCAGTCAATACCATTGCCCAAACTCAAAACAAAGATATCCGTTCCAAAGTCTTCGGCAGTGAAGCTAGTTTGGGAGTCGCCAGAGCAATTGAAATGAAAGACAAAGACGTCAAAGACGGAAGTGTTGTCTCAACTTCCCCAGAGGGGGCTATTCTATCATCCACTCCCTATGACTCACAGGTTTTAGGAGTGGTTGCGCGAGATTCCGCAATTGTTATAAGCAGTACAGAAATTAAAGATGGTGTACCTATAATCTCAAGCGGTCAGGTTTATATTTTGGTTTCTACAAAATACGGGATAATTAAAAAGGGCGATCTGCTTACCACTTCAACAATTCCCGGAGTGGCGGTCAAGGCTTTGAAATCAGGTTATGTATTGGGAACAGCTTTGGAAGATTACGATAATCCTGATCCCGACAAAATTGAAAAAATCGCAGCCGATCTTAATCTTCATTACTTTAACTCAAAACCAGTTTTTCCCGGATCACTAACAGACATCTTCAAAATAGCCCTGCTCACCATAAAAGAAGGCCCATCACCTTGGTTTAAATATCTAATTGCAGCTTTGGTTGTTTTGGCTTCCTTTGCGTTTGGATTTCTAACCTTTGGCAGAACCGCAGCAAAGGGAGTGGAAGCCTTGGGAAGAAATCCCTCTGCAAGATTTATCATTCATCTGGGAATAATATTTAATGTAAGTATAGTTATTGCAATTATTATAGCCGGTTTAGTCGTGGCTTTCCTCATACTAAGACTTTAAATTTACCCTTTGTGGCTTTAAAACTTTGCAATAAATATAAACTAATCTAAAATGTAAATAATATGTCTGCCCAATATCTACCAATAATTGTTGCTACCATCAACTTGATGCTTCTTTCTGTTTTAGGTTTTTATCTTTGGGTTTTAGATAAAGAAAGAAAAGAACTTAAAAAACAAAAAGATGAACTAACCCAAAAGCAAAAAGAGCTTGAAAATAACTACCAACAGGTTATTGACAGCGCTTTAAGTAAAGAAAGAAATATCCTTGACGAAGCAACCAAAAAAGCAACCGCAATCCTCTCTAACACCAAGTACTTAAGTAATTTTACTCAAAATGCCCTTGATCAAGCTTTGCAAAAAATGTTTCAGGAATTAAGAAACGCGGCTTACAAGACATCTACGAGCTCACTCGAAAATTATAGCAATTATCTTAATCAAATCTCCCAAAAAACACTTGTTGAATTTCAAAATACAACTAGACAATACGAGGCAGAAATGCAAAAAAAGATGGAAGAGTTTAGAAACAGCCTACTACCGGCAATAGAGAAAGAACTGGAAGAATACAAACAAAAACGCTTAAAAAACGCAGATAAAGCGATAAATGAAATTATTAAAAGGGTTTCCGAGAAAGTTTTTATTAAATCAACCTCAAAAGAAGATCAGCAAAGATTAATTATTGAATCTCTTGAAAAATGTCTGAAAGAAGGAATTTTTGACTAACATGGAAATACTGGACCTAACCGACCTTTTTACAACAAAGTCTCAAGCCAAGGACTTTCTCTCTCGAATAACCTTGATAATAAGTAAAGTTTACGAAAAAGAATTTAATCTTGAAAAGGCTTTAGAAGAGCAATTTGGGGTAGTTAAGAAGGATGCGGTTTTTTCTTTTTTAAGAAAAAATGAAGTACCTCTTGGATCAACCTCTGCAATTATCAATTTCTTAGAAAAAATCCAAGAAAGAGTATCTTCCCTACCAACAGCCTACCTCACCATCGCCATCGAACCTGACGAAAAAACTCTAAAAACAATATCCAATTGGTTCCTACTCAATCTTAAAAGACAAGTATTATTAGACATTACTGTTGACCCTCAAATCATTGGAGGAGCCAGTATTGCATTTCAGGGAAAGCAAAAAAATGCATCAATAAGATCACTTTTCGAAAGTGTCAGTTCGGAAGTTCTTGAAAATTTTAATTCAAAGACAAAAATATAAAAATATGAGAACACTTTTCGAAAAATTACTCGAAGAAATAGGCGAATACGGAGTCGCCTACCAAGTTAAACATCCAATAGTTTTGATAGAAGGCCTCCCAAGAGTAAAATCTCACGAAATTATTATTTTTGAAAATGGCCAGAAAGGAGAGGTTTTCGCTATAAATCGAGGAAAAATTGAAGCTAGAATTTTCTCTCACGAACCTGTTCGAGTTGGAACAAAAGTAGTAAGAACTAATCAAATGACTTCGATTCCAGTGGGAAAAGAGCTATTGGGGCACATCATCAACCCTTTAGGAGAACCATTTGACGAAAATGAATCATACCAACCACCGAAAGAATTTAGAAGCCTTGATTCAAAACCCATTGGAATATCAGGAAGAGAGAAAATAACCACGCAAATGGCAACAGGTATTGCGCTTGTTGATCTAATGCTTCCCCTAGGCAAAGGCCAAAGAGAACTCATAATTGGAGACAGAAAAACCGGAAAAACTTCTCTAGCCTTAACTGCAATAAAAAAACAAGTCAGCGAGGGAACATTGGCCATATATACAGCAATAGGCAAGAAAAAAAGCGAAATAAAAAGATTAAAAGAGTTTTTCTTAAAAGAAAAAATATTTGAAAAGATGGTTTTTGTTGCCACCAGTTCGTATAACTCCCCCAGCTTAATTTATATGACCCCCTATACTGCCATGACCATAGCCGAATATTTCCGCGACCAAGGAATTGATAGTTTACTTATTCTTGATGACATGTCCACCCACGCAAAAATTTACAGAGAAATATCACTCTTAGCCAAACGTTTTCCCGGCCGTGATTCCTACCCTGGCGATGTTTTTTATATTCACTCAAAACTTTTGGAAAGAGCCGGAAATTTTAAACACCCAACCAAGGGCCAAGTTTCCATAACCTGTCTGCCAATTGTTGAAATAATCGAAGGAGACTTCACCGGATATATATCAACCAACCTCATGAGTATTACCGACGGACATTTGTACCTTGATAGCAATATTTTTTATCAAGGTATAAGACCTGCAGTTAATATCCCCTTATCAGTCACCAGAGTGGGAAGACAAACTTTGGGAAAAATAGCTCGAGAGGCAAATAAAATATTAATGACCTTTCTATCTCACTACGATAAACTCCTAAGCCTGTCTCACTTCGGGCAGGAATTAACAGAAGATGTAAAAAAAGCTCTCCAAATGGGGGAAACAATATACAAATTCTTCAATCAATCGTACGAAGAAATAATACCACCTCCTGTACAAATTCTGATAATCTCAATGATATTCAACGAAATGATTAAAAAAGAAAACTTAGATAAAATAAAAAATAACCTAATTGAAGCATACAATCAGCCGGAAAAACAAAAATTCATTCTTAATTTGAGCAAAGCACAAGACTTTAAAGAATTTAATGAAAACATTATCAATAATAAATCTGCCTTACTATCTTTGATTCAATAATCATATATGTCAAAGAAAAAAGAAATATTTGACGCAATGGAGGCACTAAATAGCCTTAAAAACCTCGTTGAAAACTACGAGGAAATTGCCGCCAACCGCATGCAAAAAATAAAAGATTCAGTACTACAATCAAGAGATTACCTCTCCGAATTGTCCGAAGTTTTTGTCAATATTAAATCCTCCTACCAAAACGAAATTTCAGAATTACTTAAAAGAAGAAAAAAAAGCGACAAAACTCTTATCCCCTACCTGCAAAAAAATGGGAAAACACTTTTGGTTTTTCTTTCCTCAAACGGAAGGCTTTATGGCCCTGTAACCAAAAAAAATTTCGATTATTTCTCCAAAGACCTAAAAACTAAAGACCCTGAGAAAACCGATATTCTAATAACAGGTACAACCGGTAAAGAAATGTTTGAAAATTCCTATCCTCAAAAAAAGTTCGAATATCTATATCTTCCTGATGAAAATATCAGTTTGGAGGATATTAAAAAACTCATACGAATATATCTTAAATACGATAAAGTTTATATCTACCATGGCAAATTTAATAATGTAGTTCGCCAAACCGCCATTTCAACCACAATTACCGGGGAGGATATTTTTGAAGCAGAGGTTCCTTCGAAAATTCCAAAAGAAGACAGATTTATCTACGAACCAAAATTAGAAAAGATAATCCACTTTTTCGAAACTCAAATAATGTCCACTCTTTTCAGACAAACTTTTTTTGAAAATCAACTAGCCAGACAAGCTTCTCGTGTGAATGCAATGGAAGAAGCCCTGATTCATATAGAGGAAGAAACGAAAAAACTCATTAAAGAAAAAATCCGATTAAAACATATAATTCAGAACAAAAAGCAATTAGAAACCATGTCAGGCTTTAGTATCTGGGACATCGAATAAAAAACATTTGAGTAATATCATTACTCTAAAATAATTATGATAACTGGAAAAGTTTTAAGCATAAAAGGACAAACCGTAGAGGTGGAATTTGTTGACGAAAAACCCCGTATATACGACGTTTTAGTATTTAAAGATGATCCAAGTGTTAAAATGGAAGTTTACTCTTCGTCTTCCTCTAATAGTTTTTATTGCCTATCTTTAACCAACACCAGCAAACTACATTACGGATCAGTTGTTATCAGCACCGAACAACCAATAAAAATTCCTGTGGGTAAGGAGATGTTGGGAAGAGTCATTAATACCTTAGGAGAACCAGAAGATGAACAGGGCGAAATAAAAATCAAAGAACTAAAACCAATTATCGCCAGAGATTTAAAGTTTTCTGACATTTACGTTCCGCACGAAATTCTAGAAACAGGAATTAAAGCAATTGACTTTTTTACTCCTCTACTCAAGGGGGGGAAGGCGGGTCTTTTTGGGGGCGCGGGAGTGGGCAAAACCGTGATACTCTCCGAAATAATTCACAACATAGTAATTCTAAATCCGCAAGAAAATGTTTCTGTTTTTACAGGTGTGGGAGAAAGAACCAGAGAGGGAGAAGAACTCTACAGTACTCTAAAGGAAAATAAAGTTATGCAGGGAGTTACCTTAATATATGGAAGTATGGGTGAAAATCCTGCTATTAGATTCAGAACCGCTTTCACAGGCGTCACCCTAGCAGAATACTACCGGGATGTACTCAAGAAAAATGTTCTTTTCTTTATCGATAATATATTCCGTTTTGCTCAATCCGGGTATGAATTATCTACACTAATGAATGTTTTGCCTTCAGAGGGTGGGTATCAAGCAACTCTAAGCTCCGAGATGGCCTCCTTCCACGAAAGACTTGTATCAAATCAGAAAAATTCAATCACCACAATAGAAGCAATTTACGTTCCAGCCGACGATCTAACCGATAGTGGGGTACAATCAATCTTTCCCTATCTTGACTCTAATATCATCCTTTCAAGAAGTGTTTACCAAGAAGGACGCTTTCCCGCTATTGATATTCTGTCTTCAAATTCATCGGCTTTGAATATTGAAACCGTTGGAAAAGAACACTATCAAACAGCTTTAGATGCACAAGCTCTCCTTAAGAAGGCTTTATCGCTGGAGAGAATTGTTGCGTTAATTGGAGAATCAGAACTTTCACTTCAAGACCAGATTCTTTACAAAAGGGCAAAATTTCTCAAAAACTACATGACCCAAAACTTTTCAGTAGTTGAATCGCAAACAGAGAAAAAAGGTGTGCAAGTTTCCGTCAAAGATGCCATATCTGACGTTAGGGCAATATTAGATGGAAAAGTTGATATGCTTGACCCAGAAGACCTTTTATATATCGGAACTCTCAAAGATGTTGAGGAAAAAATTAAAACAAAAACTGCTAAACACATACAAAAAGAGATAAACGAAAATTCAAACAAGGATATTCAGAATAAATAAAAAAATTTAAAATCCACCTATTGAAATGTCAGAAAAGAAACTAATTCACCTTAAGGTCCGAGACGTACAAAAAATAATTTTTGAAGGCGAAGTTGAGAGAATAAGTTCTTATAATGAGATTGGACCTTTTGACATTTATCCCCTACATGCAAATTTTATCTCAATAATAAGGAAGGGGCTTACGATTTACAAAGATGGTCAGGTAATCAAGGAAATAAGTTTCGAAAAAGCTGTCATGAAAGTTAAAAAAGATGTTGTTAAGGTTTTTTTGGGCATAGAAACCTTAAATCTCGATGAAGAACCAAATAATTACCCAAATATAACAAATAAAGAAAAACCCAATTAAACTAAAATAAAACGAGCCGCCTGAATATCTCTTTAATTGATTAAACAACTAAATATTGATACTATATACTAAAAGAATTATATTTATTTAATATGGATTCTGCCCATCCAGAAAACAGTTTTGATCATTTTTCACTCAAGCAAACAGCCGATATCTTAAATGTAAGCGTTGATACGCTTATCGAATGGAACGACAATAACATCTTTAAGCCCACAATTACCAAGGATGGAGAGGTTTGCTACAAAAAAGAACAAATTGAAAAATTTCTGGAAATTCAAAAATCTCTCCAGAATATAAACACTGCATTACAAAAAGCTCCTCTGATGGTTCATAAATCTTTACCTCTCCAATCAGAAATTTCTGAACCTGGTTTCCCCAACCAACAAATTAAAAATCCTCAATCTGAAAAAATCAACAAACCTTACCTCAAACACTCTAAAACAGCTAGAACTTTTATACCAACCTTCATACTTACTTTTTTTACTATCTTTACTCTTGCAACTTCTTTAATTTCACTTGCTAATAAAAAAAATCCAAACACTGGCCTAAAAAAAGAGTCTATCAGTCTTGATAGTAGCGTAAAAAATCTAACCAATGAAAAAGACGAATCATATATTCCCCCATCACAACAAGGATATGAAAGTCTAAACAATCCAGAACTAAAAAGCATAGACTCTGTGGCTTTAAGAGATCTCGCCTCAAGACCAAATATCGGCACATCAGAAAAGATATCAAATATAGATAAGTTAAGCATAGATTTAGGAATAAAAAGTACCGTTCCAGACAACGGTACTTCTAAAAATAGATATCTTATAATACCTTTAATTTCTTTACCAGCTGCAATACTCATTTTTCTCTACTATAAAAAACAATTAGCATACAACTCACTTGGTCAAGGCGTTTTGGAAGATAAACTAGTGTCATCAACCTCTGATTTTTATCCACTAGACCAAAAAGTTCTAGAAATTAACCAAAAAACTGACGGTACAGTTGTCCTTAATCTTTTGAGTGATGAAATTAAAATAAGCAAACCAGAATTGGGAAGCGAATCAGATCAATTTATCGAAAGACTATTAAGCTTTACTTCAAACAACATCAAAGAAGTTAATTACGATCTTCTTAATGACAAAGAAATAAAATTAAATGCACCTCTAAGTAAACTGGTTACCCGTCTGGGGTTTGTGGGTCTAAAAAGAGATTTATTTTTCCCCCGCACATCCAAAAACAGTGTTCTTTTTAGAAAATACTTAACCGAAACTGATTTAATCTCAATGGGATTAACCCTAGAACGGGTTGTAAAAGAACTATCCAATTAAGCAATTAAACTCCAATTTACCCCGAATTGATTGTCTAATATTTATTCTAAAAACAAAAATCAGCTAATTTTTAGGGCCTTTCAGGTCTTTTTGGGTTGATTAGTATCTCACAACAAGCGTTCAGATCTTTACTTCTACTATATTTAATAGAGTTTATTTTCAAAAATTATGAAGCCTGCCGAAAATAAAGACTTTATCGATCTCAAAAAAGCCGCTGAATTACTCGGAGTTGATACTCAAACCCTTTTGGATTGGAATCAAAGCAATATCCTAAAAGCCCAAATAAGCCATGATGGGAAAATTGTATATTTTCAAGAACAAATAAACCAATTTCTAAAAATTAAAAACAATGACAAATCTAACCCAAAAAAACTTGCTTCTCAAAAAGATTTTCAAAACAGCTCTTTTATCTGGAAAATTTTCAATCGTATTATAAAGTTACTAGGTGAACAATTCTACGAAGATGAATATATAAAAGACTTTCTCAAATCCCAAATCAAACAATCTCTCACTTTTACCATTAAACTTCCCTCCAAACGCTTTCTTTCAATAATTTCGGGAACTGTTTTAGCTTTAGCAACTATATATTTCACTCAACAACAAAACATAAAAGAACTGGCAAAAAAATATTTTTACCCCATCCAAACCGAGACCACCAGTAACATCCTAAGTAGTGTTCTCAGCGCTGAAGCCAGCAAATTAAAACTTGCAGGCATTGTTACCATGCAAACACCTCTAATTGGCAAAGAAGATGTAAGCCTAGAAAAAAATCTTTACGTTGAAGGGGAAAGTATTTTTATAAGCAATATTACCGCCCCCAATGTTATCTACGATATCATTGCGGGCGATTATGTGATAATTACCGACAAAGAAAGTCAGAAACCCGTAATCTCTGTTGACTTAAGCGGTACAGTTAGCACTTTTCAAGGCAAATCGGGAGAAATTGTTTTAGAAGAAGGAGAAGATATTTCAATAGATGGCCTAACGATTAGTAATATTTCCACCCTTGGTACAGTAGCCAGCAGAGGGCATTGCGACAATTGTATTACTGATAGCGATGTAGTCAACACACTCACGATCGATTCCGGCGGAAATATTCACGCAGGCGCCATCAAATCAGGTGTTTTATCCCCAACCGTCGGAGGTACCGGCCAAACTACCTATGTTAGAGGTGATATGATATATTCCTCAAATCTAAATGAACTTGATCGTTTGCCAATCGGCATACCCGGACAATTTCTCACCGTAGGAATAAGTGGTTTACCAACTTGGGACAATGTAGGCTCATTCGCAGTCGCAACTGTCAAAGAGGATGATGTTATAATATCTACCCTGACCAACACTCTAGACTTTCTGGGAGGAGATTTTGACTTAACAGTACAACCTGCGGGCGAAGTCAATATTCATCTTTCCCCAATTTTAACATCTGTTACCGGCATAATTAATTCCTTTAATATCGGAGGTAACATTTTAAGTTTCTCTAACGAAGGGATTGTAACTTCATCAGGTAATAACCCAATTACTCTTGATTCAGGTGGAAGTGGAACAGTTAATCTAGGAACAGGAAACTATGCAAAGACAATCAATATAGCAACAGGGACAAGTGGAAATACTCTAAATATAGCAACTGATAATACAAATGCAGATACTCTAAATATCGGATCATCTCTTGATACTCTTAACCTTGCAGGAACAGTTAATATAGTAGGTGTAACCAATATTAATACTTCAGGATC
>CAYSJW010000003.1:0-10007 GCA_964431555.1 uncultured Gammaproteobacteria bacterium
TAATTTTAGATAAGAAAAATAAGCTTATAATTAGTAGAGATGGGAAAGATTGAAGATTTATTAACGGGGACTAAAATTTTGGAAAGAATCAACTCTCCTTTAAATGGAGAAATTGTGGTTATTAGGGGATTGATATTTGGAACGTATATCCAGGTTGGAGGTTTGACTCAATCAGGCGGAATATTGAAAAGCGTGTGGAGAAAACCGTTGAAGAAGTTAGCAAATAGTAAGAAGCAAGTAGAAGAGGTTTTAATTTTAGGACTTGGTGGTGGGACTGTAGCGGGTTTGGTGCGAGAATATTGGCCGGAGGCAAGAATAACAGGGGTAGATCTGGATCCGATAATGGTTGAATTGGGGAGAAGATACTTGGGGCTGGATAAATATAATGTGAATGTGGTGATAGGAGACGCTTTTGATTTCCTCAAAAATATGAAACACGAAATACGAAATTCGAAACGGAAGATACTTAATACTAAATTTAAGATACTAAATTCCAAATACGATCTTGTTCTTGTGGATTTATACATTGGAAGCGAGTATCCTAAAAAGTTTGAAGAGGAGGAATTTATAAAACGCACTAAGTTAGTCCTTAAACAAAACGGTGTGGTTATATTTAATCGACTCTATTATGGAGAAAAAAGGAGCGGGGCGGTTAGATTTGGTAAAAAGTTGGAAAAAATTTTTGAAAAGGTTTTTGTAGTATATCCCGAGGCTAATATAATGTATTTGTGTTTTTGAGATATTAGCTTTGCTACAATTATATCCGTAGAGTAAAATTAAAAGATTTCTATCTTATACTATGTTTAAATTTATTAATCGTTTGCTTGATTTGAATCAAAAGGAAATTAATAGGTTGGCTAAGGTAGTTGATCATATTAATTCTTATGAAGAAAAGTTTAAAAAATTAAATAATGAGGATTTTGCTAGAAAAACTTCAGAATTCAAAAAAAGATTGGAAAATGGAGAATCCCTAAGAGATATTTTACCTGAAGCGTTTGCGGTAGTTAGAGAGGTGGCATGGAGAACCTTAGGCTTGCGTCCTTATGATGAGCAGTTGATGGCTGCTACTGCTTTGTTTGAAGGAAAGGTAGCTGAACAAAAAACAGGTGAGGGAAAAACTTTATCTGCAGTGCCGGCACTTTATCTTCATGCGATAAAGGGCAAAGGAGTTCATCTTGTAACCGTTAATGATTATCTGGCAAGACGCGATGCGGGTTGGAATGGTCCGATATTTCATCTTTTGGGTTTGACTACTTCATCTATAGCTCAGGAGATGAAATCGTATCTGTATGACCCGGAATATGAGGATAAAAGCCATGGAGACGAAAGATTAGCTCATTTAAGACCAATTTCAAGGAAAGAGGCATATCAGGCGGATATTACTTACGGGACAAATAATGAATTTGGTTTCGATTATCTTAGAGATAACATGGTACAAAGTCTAGATGAAGTTTCACAAAGAGGACATTATTTTGCGATTGTTGATGAGGTTGATTCTGTTTTAATTGATGAGGCGAGAACTCCGTTGATTATTTCTGCTCCCGATACGGAACCTACTGACAAGTATTACAAATTTGCTCAAATGGTTGAGAAGTTAAATCCTGATACGGATTTTACGATTGATGAAAAATTAAAAAGCGCCACGTTAACTGAACATGGGATTACACGTGTTGAAAAGATTTTAGGGGTCGAGAACTTATATGAGAAAGACTGGGATACTATTCATCACATTGAAAATGCTCTTCGAGCCAGAACTCTTTATTTGAGAGATAGAGATTACGTGGTTAAGGATAATCAAGTTATCATTGTTGATGAATTTACGGGGAGGCTGATGATAGGACGCCGTTGGAGTGATGGTTTACATCAAGCCGTTGAAGCAAAGGAAGGGGTACCAATCCAGCAGGAAAGTAAAACTTTGGCGACAATCTCATTCCAGAATTATTTTAGGATGTATGAAGTTTTGGCAGGAATGACGGGCACTGCGGCGACCGAGGCGGAAGAGTTTAAGAAAATTTATAATCTTGACGTTGTTGTAATACCGACTCATAAGCCGATGATTAGGAAGGATTATCCAGATTCAGTCTATAAAACTACCCGGGCTAAATATAGCGCTATTGTTGCGGAAATAGAAGAAAATAGGAAAAAAGGGAGGCCTGTGTTGGTTGGTACTACTTCAATAGAAAAAAACGAAATCATAGGCTCTCTTTTGAAGAAGAAAAATATTCCCCACAATCTTCTAAATGCTAAAAATCATGAAAAGGAAGCTGTAATCATCGCAGAAGCAGGGAAGCCTGGAGCGGTAACGGTTGCCACCAATATGGCAGGAAGAGGAGTTGACATAATTTTAGGAGGTACTCCTCCCGATATGCCTCCGGGTGTGGATAGGAAAAAGCATGAGCAAACTAAAGAATATAAAGCCTGGCTTAATGTTCATGAAAAAGTTGTCAAATCGGGCGGACTTCATGTAATTGGAACAGAACGTCATGAATCAAGAAGAATAGATAATCAGTTAAGAGGACGTTCAGGTCGTCAGGGGGATCCTGGTTCATCGAGATTTTTCCTGTCCTTGGAAGATGATCTGATGAGAATTTTTGGCGGGGAACAAATTAGTTCTTTAATGGATAGATTAAGACTTCCGGAAGATCAGCCTATTGAAAATAGTCTTGTCTCGCGAGCAATTGAACAAGCTCAAATAAAAGTGGAGGGTTTTCATTTTGATTCGAGAAAAAATTTGGTTGAGTATGACAACGTTATTAATCAGCAAAGAGAGATTATTTATAAGCTTAGAAGAGAGGTTTTGCAGTCAGAAAATTTGAAAGAAGCTGTTTTGGAAAAACTTAAAAAGGTGGTAGATAAAATTATTTTGGTTTCCCTTCCTTTTGATTCGGAGAAACCTGACTATGAAAAGATTGTTATAAATCTAATTGATATTATACCTTTTGATGATGCTTCTAGAGAAAGGGTTAGGAATCATCTCAAAAAGCAAAAAGACAAAGAGGAGTTAAGGGAATTTTTAATTAAGATGATAGAAGATATTTATGAAACTCGAGAAAAGCAATTTGGTAGTGAGGTTATGCGTCAAATTGAAAGATTTGCCTATCTTTCCTCTATTGATAAGCATTGGATTGATCATATTGATCATTTAGATGGTCTTCGGGAAGGGGTGAGACTTCGCGCCTATGGACAGAAAGATCCTTTGGTGGAGTTTAAAAATGAGGCATTTGGGCTTTTTGAAAATCTTATGGATAGGATTGAATCGGAGCTGGCCGGGAGAATATTCAGAATAGGAGTCGTTCAAGCTCCTCTCCCTGTGATACCTTTTGATAGAGCAACGACAAACGTGGATACGAGTGATATGGAAGGTTTAGTAGACGTTGCAACTCCTGAGCTAGGAGCTGAAGGTGGAAAGTTGGCGTTTTCTAAAAATGAGGATTATTCAAAAGGGAAGTTCGGAGATAGATCCTCAAGCAAACTTTTTTCTTCTCTGGCAGATTCTTATTCATCCGCAGGGGTTTCTTCTCAAATTTTAAATGGATCGTCTAAAAGGCAAAAGATTGGCAGAAACGATCCCTGTTGGTGTGGAAGTGGAAAGAAGTGGAAAAAATGTCATTATCCAAGATATAATTAGTAAAAATAAGGAGTCGGATTTCAGTTAGTCCACAGAACTATACTTTTATAAATATTGATTTTTTTTGCTGAATAGTGGTATAAATTAAATAGGGTTCCTAACCTTAGCGCCCTTGTACTTTCCCCAACCGAAAGGTTGGTTGCCTTTCCCTTTTAGGGTTCCCAAAGGGAACAGTGCAAGGGCGCGCAATTTAAAAAACCCCCAGTTTTTATGACTAAAAGAAAAAGTAGGCTTGCTGGCTACAGGCTTCATAAAGAAAGAATTTTATTCGCAGGTGGACAAATAATAAGAACCATCAAATATCCTCTTACTCCTTCATACCCCACAGAAGAAATGACACAATTTCTTAAGGACTTCGAAGAGGCAGTTATTGCAGATGATTTAAAAATAAGGGGCGATTTAAACATAAACGATTATCTTACTTATACCGCAAAAGGAAAACCTTTATACACACTTTTTGATTTTTGGGTAGATTCTTTACGGAATGGGGTTATTTGGATGTCAAAAGGCACAATGCTAATTGATTTTCTGGCTACTCAATACAATATCAACTCTCCATTTGACAACGTTTGGAAAAAAGCATCACCTCGTATAACTAGTTTTTTTAAAAAAGATGAATTTAAAGAAATTATTTTATGTGATCCTGTTAGAAGTTCTTCTACAAAAAATTCCTTTCACAAAAGAATTACAGGATATTTGAAAGATCATTTAAAGGTTAAAAACGGCGATAGTTATACTATTGTCTCGAACGACGCTCAAAAAGTGGTAGAGTTTATTGTGCATTCTTTTTTTAACAATGAGGGCAAACTAATTCTGGAAGGAGAAGAACAATTTAAATTTTGGAAAAAGGAATATAATTTAGACAAAGCTATAATTGAATCGGCTAAACCTAAAGGTAAATATGCTGATATAACTTTTGTAATTATTCCGGAATTGATAAGTAATCTAAATCCAAAACAAAGCTTGGAGGATTTAATAAATAAAAGAGATGTATGGCTTCAGGGGAGAAGGTTTGATAAAGAAGATAAATTATTACTCTCAATATTGGGTTTATCTGATAATTTCAATGGATTTTCAAATTTCTTGGGAGTTGTATTGAGGGATTTACAAAAAGAAAATGGGAACAAGGAAGTTTTATATGATGCGCAAAAAACTGTTTTTCCTCTTCT
Source organism: uncultured Gammaproteobacteria bacterium (assembly GCA_964431555.1). Classification (GTDB taxonomy): domain Bacteria; phylum Patescibacteriota; class Microgenomatia; order UBA8517; family UBA8517; genus CAYSJW01. Next base: position 4,798 of record CAYSJW010000003.1, read on the forward strand.
TGGAAATTCTAAAGATGAAGTTTTAGAAGCTCTTGATTTTCTTTCTCAGAAAGCAAAACTACTTGGGGTTACCTCTTTGCCTCTAGTTAATGGATGGCATGAATATAGAAGTATTTTTGGTGGAAAATTGAAAAGTTGGTTTACTAATTCACAAAAGAGAAAAGAAGAACTTGATGGACAGATTTCTCGATTTAAAGAGAGTTTATTCAAAGCCAGAAACTATCTTCAGACAGAAAATTTTGGAGAAGAAGCAAATAAAGAAAAAGAAGATATTTTGAGCTTTTTATCTTTGCTTGAGAATTTCTTTACTGACGAAAAAAGAAGCATAAAAGTTGAAGAGAATTATCAACTTTTTGAACCGCTTCTTGCATTAGTCAAAAGAAGACTTAATTTTTTCTACCAGAGGTATATTCAAAAAGAGGGAGACGAAACAAAGGTTAACGAATTAGGCCATTTTAAAGGACTTTATGAGAAAATTTACAAACCTGTTGCTTTCTATGGGTACGCAGCTAAGAAGGTAAACAAAAAGTTTGTTAATCAAACTTTTCCAATTTTAGAGGATGGTATTGAGAATATAGAAAAACTTATTTCTTATTTGCAAAATTCTTTTTCGGTACAAGAAACTTTTGAAGAAGTTAAACAAGGAAAAGAAGAGATTGACGATCCGTACAGAAAATTACTTCAGTTTTTTTGGAATAAGTATCTTGAGGATTCAATAAATTCCCATCTTTTCGCAGAAAAATACAAAGACATTCTAAAAGGAAATATAGAAGACAATGAATGGGAAAAGGTAATTGATAAGACAAAAAAAGGTAAATATGTTTTTTACAAAAGTCCATATGCAAAAGGCTCTCTTGAGGAGATTCCAATCGGAACAAGTAATTATCTGGAACAACTTCAAATATCTATTTTAGAACTTTCCAAGTTTATACTCTCTTACAAAAAAGACATTTTACTTTCTGATGTCGGATTGCTTCTAGACTGGGTGGAGTTAAGTAAAAATGTAATTTCAATTCTTCTTAGATTCAATACAAAAAAGACCTACAGAATTGATGATTTGCGTCTTGATAACTTTTCCCAAGCCAAAAGATACCAGGAGCTTTTCAAGCACGGCGATTATCCAAAAAATGAATTTAGTTTTATCATTCAAAGTTTGGTCTTATCAGAAATTCGAGGAGCGGCAACATTGTATTCTAAAAGAGAATACATTGCCTCTTATTCAGTTCAGGTAGTGGGTTCAGATAGTAAATACAGAATCTATTATATTCCCAAGGAAAAAATATCGATAACACCAGATGTAGTAAAAAGTAGGCCGGAATCCAGTGAGAGAAAGCAATTAATGGGACCTCATTATTATGCTGTAGCATTGGGTAAAGTTTTAGAGAAAAAGAAAAGTGAGATTTTTAATTCAATTGCACTATTTAAGAAAAACATAAAAGCAATTTTTCTACCTGAAAGCTCCTTGCGGGGAGTTTTCAGACTTTCCTCTTCTCCTTATCAATTACAGTTTTTAGACAAATTCATATATAGGCCTTTTGGTTGGGAAAATATTGATGTTAGTCTAAGCGAGTGGAGTTTTATAGTGGAAAAAAGGTATACAATTAATTGGGATCTGCGATCAAAAAAGCCTAAACTTCTACCTGTGACTGATACGGAACGGATAAAGAAGAATAAAGTTTATATTGCAATTCCATTTAATTTAATACCTAGTAAGGAAGTGCGACAGGCAGCTCCTCTTAAAACAATTGCTAAAGGTAAAGAGACAAGAGAAAAGGATTTATCTAGGCTAAATTTCCCCATAATGGGAGTAGATGTGGGAGAATATGGGCTTGCCTATTGTCTCGTAAAGATTATTTTTGACAAAAATACATACAAAATCTTAGCTATTGAATTGGTATCAGATAAAAAAGAGGCATTTGGATTTATAGAAGATAGAAATATCGGAAATATCAAAGATAAATTTGCTGAAATACAACATAGAGCAAGACAAGGATCTTTCGATGAGGAAGATACCGTTATTACTAGAGTTAGAGAAAACGCTGTGGGACATCTAAGAAACCGACTTCATGTAATTGTTACTTTACAAAGGTCGTCAAGTGTTTATGAAGATTCAATTAGTAATTTTGAGACGGGGAGCGGAAGAACTACAAAGATTTACAACAGTGTAAAAAGAGCAGACACTGAAAGTGATACAAATGCGGATAAAATGACACATAATCATGTTTGGGGAGAAAAAACGAAATGGGTAGGTCGTAATGTCAGTGCGTATGCTTCAAGCTATACTTGTGTTAGTTGCCTTAAAAGCCTTTATCAAGTAAGAAAAGAAGACTTGAGTAAAATGAGGATAACACAAAGAGGGGGGAGGATTGTAACTATATCGGGTCCGCACGGTGATATAAAAGGGTATGTTTCTAAAGAAGAAAAATATAATTTGGGGTACCACTTTAGAGAAACAGACGACGAATTGAAAAATTTTCGCAAAATCGTTCAGGACTTTGCAAGGCCGCCTGTAGGTGATCATAGCGAAGTGTTAAAAAAATATGCCAAACAAATATTAGAAAAGGGTAAGATTGAAGAATGGAGAAAAAGACGTGGAAATAGCTCAATTTTTATATGTCCATTTTGCCAATATATTACTGATGCAGATGTTCAAGCAGCATTTATGATGGCTATAAGGGGATATTTACGCTTTTCAGGAATAGTTCCTTCACGGGGTAATAAAAAGGATCAAGATCAAGAACAAGAAGATGAAAAGACAGCAGGAGAGTCTTTTCTTGAACAGACTCAAAGACAACTTGGAGATGTTAACCTAAGCAAAATTTTAGAAGCATTTTCTTTAAAGATATAAAAAGCTTTGTGTTTTATTCTAAAAAGTAGATTCTTTGAAAACTTTCCGCAACTTCTTTAGTTTGTGGCCAAAAATTGGTAATACCCGCTTTATGGCCATACAACTGGTACCCCGCTTTTATTGGTCTCCCTCCATTTGGTTTTGAGGGTGTGGGAACAATAAACCTTTTAGTATTACCTAAGAGATATGAACGAAGTGCCAAAACTACTCCATGTAAAAGCTCTTGAAAAGTTACAACCTGCCTTGTTGCTTCAACATATACTTTGGTATCAAGAAACTCTTTAATATTATCAATTACAATAGCCATGATCTTTTTCTTGTCAACTTTGTTTTTTCTTGTTTCTTTAAGAGTATCAAAGACAACTTTGTCAAAGTAGCCTCTGTATGGTTCCATAAGATCATAGACTAAAGCTGGATAATCTGTTGGCTTGTGTAGGAAGCCATGATAGGGGCTCAGGTTGTGATATAAGATCCAACGGAGTATTATTCCGCTAATAAATTTAGATACTGCATCAAGAATTGGTTTAATATCATTGTTGTTATCTCTTCTATTACTTTGTATGTTCAATTGGAAAAAGTATTCTTCCCAATATCTTCTTGCATGCCATGATTCTATCGACATCATTTTTTCTATGTGAATAATTTTATAAAGCAGATCTCTTTCAGTAGGAAGTAACCATGACATGCTTTTAAATTTGGCTTGTAAAAGCTTTTTAGCAATATAGCCTTTTTTCTTTTCATTTTCTCTGTATATAATTTGTTGAGTAAGAAGATTTTCTTGATCAGGAGGTAAAGTTGGAGAGATTATGACTGCTCTTGGAATGTTCCGTCTGTGAATAACAACAGGTATTTTGTAAAATGCGCATTTTTCAAAAAATTCCTGAGGTAGATCGCAGGATTCACCATAAAGCATTATGGAGTGAATCTGCGTCCATTGTAATTTTTCTATTCCACCTTTATACTCAAAAATGATGCCTCTCTGTGAGATATTAATTTTATTTAAGTACGGTAACCACAAATAAAGTTTCCTTTTGGATTTATTTTCCATGCTAAAAGATGAAAATCACTTATTAATTAGTGTTTTAATTATACATTATAGGATATTATAAATCAATTCTTTGCTGGTATTATTGGTATTTTTTTGATATACTCATCGAAAGTTAGGAACCAAAAGGCTTCCTATGTGTTCTAGATGCATCGAAAGTTAGGAACCAAAAGGCAAAATATAGCGTTGGCTGCATCGAAAGTTAGGAACCAAAAGGCATTGATAAACCGCCCTTGCATCGAAAGTTAGGAACCAAAAGGCCTAGGGGTATTTACGGAGCATCGAAAGTTAGGAACCAAAAGGCAATTATATGATGGTTCGTCATCGAAAGTTAGGAACCAAAAGGCGAGCAAGTGGATACTCGGCATCGAAAGTTAGGAACCAAAAGGCTGAGTTTGAGGTCGGGGGCCATCGAAAGTTAGGAACCAAAAGGCTAATATTGTCAATCACGCCCATCGAAAGTTAGGAGCCAAAAGGCCGAGTTTGAGGTCGGGGGCATCGAAAGTTAGGAACCAAAAGGCAACACTGGTTTGCCGTCACATCGAAAGTTAGGAACCAAAAGGCTCGAATCTCAAGTTGTCTGCATCGAAAGTTAGGAACCAAAAGGCTGGAGAAGAAATGGTTGACATCGAAAGTTAGGAACCAAAAGGCAACACTGGTTTGCCGTCACATCGAAAGTTAGGAACCAAAAGGCTGGAGAAGAAATGGTTGACATCGAAAGTTAGGAACCAAAAGGCAAAAGTGGGGTTTCGGACCATCGAAAGTTAGGAACCAAAAGGCATAGTTGGTGGGAAGACCCATCGAAAGTTAGGAACCAAAAGGCGCCCAAAAATCCTATTTAACATCGAAAGTTAGGAACCAAAAGGCTTTATTGTAATTTTGATTTGGTTTTCTGAAATTTTTGGTTGGTTATTTTTAGGTCTTTTCGCAAAAAATATATCGGTTTCTCTTTCATTTTTTGTGGGTTATTTTAAAACACCTAAAAATTTTAGAAAAAGATTATTAATGAATTCCGCGGTGTTTATAACTCCGAAATATATTTTTTGAGAAAGAGTCAGATTTACTTCGTCTTTTGCCGATAAAACTTCACCCTTTTGTGCATTTTCGTTTTCGCCCACAATTATTTTGTTAAATTCTTGCTGTTTTTGGTTTTCAGTATTTATGCTTGCAGATTGGGTTGCTGATTTGCTTTGTTTGACTATAACTTTGGTTTTTATTTCAGAACTCGAAGAGTTATCTTCGTAGGCGAAAAAATTCAAAAAAATTGGAAGATAAAAAACAAAAATTAAGCTAATGTATAAAATTTTAAGAATATTT
>CAYSJW010000004.1:0-77217 GCA_964431555.1 uncultured Gammaproteobacteria bacterium
ATTATCCGGCATACTCCACTCAACCAATGCATCTTTAACCCTTGTTATCTTTACGCCCGCCTTAAGTAATTTATAATTAAAAACCGTATCTTCAGCTGTACCTGTAATTTCTTCAGGAAACCTACCGACTTTCTTCCATACGCTTTTTCTAAACGCAACAGACCTTGTCGAGGGTAAAAAATTACCATTAAACTTTTCAGGAACAACTCCCAAATAAAATGACATTGCTTTTTGTAAATCATTATCAGCAACCATTTCATAAAAGCCAGCCACTACTTCAGTACTCTTAATATCAAACGGTTTTGTAATATTTTCTAACCAATTATTTTTAGCTACGCACCCGGCATCAGTCATTACAATAATATCGTTTTTGGCTAACTCAACTGAAATATTTCTTCCTTCCGCTCTGCTACATTGTTTTATAATTAGCTTTATACCTTTACATTTTTTTTTATAATTTTTAATAACTTCAACAGTTTTATCTTTTGAACCTCCATCAACAATAATAATCTCGTCGGGTTTTTTTGTTTGTCTTTTCAAGGATTTTAAAAGATTCATTATACTATTTTCTTCATTAAAAACCGTTAGACAAACAGAGACTTTCATGTCAGTAATTAATTTATCCTATTGACATATATTTTCGATATATTGCAATATATAAATATTATCTTTCAAATATGTCGTTTAGAAAATTTTACAAAAATCTGATTCTCTCAATTTTTATAAGTGTTTTATTCATTTTAAACCCAGCAAGTAAATTTATAAAAGCAGATACTTTGTTATTCCGCGACGATTTTAACAATAATGAAATTGGAAGTGAATGGCAAATTAAAGGTTATACTCATGAAATACTAGGATCATACAGTAATTATTCACAACTTGATATAGAAGAAGTAAATGGTAAATTACGTATATACGGACAAGATTTTATTCCAGATCAATATATAGATGGAAAATTAGCAGGATGGTTTGGATCCTCTTTAGTATCAAAAAACAACTATTCTCCTAATAAAAGTTACTCTATAAAAACAAAGGTGAATATATCAAATGCTTTATTAGGATATATTACAATTTTATTAATAGAATTCGATTCTGAGAATAGAATCGCGTTATCTATTGGAAACCAAAAATATTATAATCAACTCTATTGGCCCATAGCTTCACAATTACTTATTGAAGAAAACAAAAAGGTACGCTGTGTTGGTAATAACTTAGAAGAAGAAAATCAATCAGGCTGCATTAATGTCGAAATGGACATAATTCTCAACAAAACCTACGAACTTGAAATCAGATTTAACCACGAAACAAAGCAAGTTTTTGGATTAATAGACGGAAATATTGTCCACGCAGGAACATATAAAGGCAATTTATCTGATTTTCATGTAGGTATTGCTGCTGCTGTCAGATATTTTGATAATTATATAGACGCAGAATTTGACGATTTTGAGATATATTCATTAGGAGAAAGCACTCCCGATAACCCAAATGTAGTACCAAACTTCAAACAATTCTCTCTCCCTTGGGGTCCACAAGAATACGATTCTGCTTCAAATTGGTATCCCTTAAACCCAACAATAAAAAGATGGGGTTGTGCTATGACATCCGCTGCAATGATTCTTCGCTACTACAATCACGACATTGATCCCGAAAGACTCAATCTTTGGCTTAAAAATAGACCAAACGGCTACAACAGAGAAGGAGGAGTAGTTTGGCCAACAATAAGTGTGTTTTCAAAAGAAAACACCCAAAAAGTAAATCCCGATTTACCACTTAGAAAAATTGAATGGCAAAGATACCAGAAACATGACAATTCAATAATCGATTATCAATTATCACTTAATCAACCGGTTATACTTAATGTCCCAGGCCACTTCATAGTGGCTAAAGGAAAAACAGAAAATGATTATCTGGTGAATGATCCGGGATCAAATACCTTCACACTTCTTTCACAAGTCGAAAATTATCACCAAGGACAATACTGGAAAATAGAAACATTTAAACCAACCAATACAGACCTATCATATATCTACATTCTTGTTGATGATGATGTTCAAATAGAAGTGTTTGACCAGGAGGGAAACAAGATAAATGAAGGATACTTTAGAGAGGAACCTATAAAAAGCAATGAGGAACCTTTTGAATATTTAGGAAATCCTTTGAACTCATTTGCTCTTCCATCCCCTCAAAATGGATATTACAAAGTAAGACTTTCTGGAAATACAGAAAACTATCAACTTGACGCTTACTTTTATGACAAAGAAGGAAATTCTTATTATCAAACTATTTCAGGATCACTAGATAACCAGAAAAGTGATATATTATTAATTTCATATGACAACCAAGATATAGAAAAAGATAACATAGAAGAAATAAATTTTGATCTTCTCATTAATAATCTTAATGAATTTTACAAAAACGAAAAAATCAAAAACTACGGTTTTTACAACTCTCTTAAAACACTTCTTCTAATTGCAAAAAACTTCTATGAAAACAACCAATCTGAAGACGCCTTAAAAATACTTGATGTAATCAAAAATAAAATCAGCTTACTTTCAATTAGACAAATTAATGAAGTTGACGCGATGAATCTAATTTTTAAAATAAATCTCCTAATTGAAAGTATATAAAATATCAATTTATAAAAAAGTTATATTTTTGACTTTTACAAGAAATTAATTTTCCAGAACTAATCTTAATTTCTAGAAAGAACAAAATATAATAACAAAAATAACAAAAAACCAAAGACAATAATAATTTTGCTTAAATTTTCAGAATTTAGCTTTTTACCCTTTACTTTTTCAATAAAAATACCAAAAACAAAATAAAATATAAAACTAATTAATATAATTATTGGAAAAGAAACAACCCAAGGAAGTTTAGATAAAAACGAAAAAATATTTCCTGCAATAATATATCCAGGCAAACTAGCTAAAAGTATTATAAAAACACCCGCAGGAGTACAAAATTTTTCACCAAATATTGCTGAACATATCACCAATGAATGTACAAAAGAATATATAAAAGTTAAAATTAAACCAATAATAAGTATATATAAATAAATCAATGGAAAAATTTTTCTAAAAGTTTTCTTCCTAAAACCTTTTAAACCTCTCAAAATATTGTGTTTGATTATATTAATTTTAGGAAAATATCTATTTGCCATACAATAATTTTATTAACCAAAATGAGAAACTTTCAAAGTTATTGACCAAAAATTTGTCTTAGAAATAATTCAATTTCTTGCTTTCCTGGAGTCCTGCCAAAGAGCATACATTGCAACTACCCAAATTCTTTCCTCCGGCTCTACCCAAGAACCATCCATACCCTCAATTAAATATCTATATTTACCTCCTCTTTGTTCTCTTCTTATTTTTGTAGGTCTTCCTCCTCTATCTATTCCATCAACGTATTCTGCTCCTCTTATAAATCTCCTTCTTAAAGCTTGTGAAGCTTTTTCATACAAAGGTTCATTATTTATTAGTTCATAAACCTTTTTATCAATAGGGTCAGCGGTTTCTAGATTTATAGTAGATAGATATTGAAATGTCTTTGTAAAATAATTACCCATACAATTTATCCTTACATATTACCATACAACTATTATAAAAAAAATTCAACACCCTTTTAATAATTAAAATAAAAGTTTATACTTTTATTATGAACTCAAGCTTTTTTATAATTTTTTTAGGAATACTTTCACTAATTGCCTTATGGAGATACATAACCAACTTCTCAGCAAACGTTTCTGCCCCTTTCATTCCAACAGAACCTAAAATAATTAAAAGAATGTTAGACATTGCTCATCTGAAAAAAAATGATATTTTATATGACCTTGGTTCAGGCGACGGAAGAATTATAATTATGGCTGCACTAAGAGGAATTAAGGCAGTTGGAATAGAAATTGACCCTATTAAAGTATGGTATTCTCGTCTTTTTATTAAAATAATGAAACTTGAAAAAAAAGCGAAAATCGAAAGAAATAATTTTTTTAACGTAAACTTATCAAGAGCCAGTGTTATAACAATATTTCTACACCATGAGATAAATCAATTACTCAAAGAAAAATTTCACAAAGAATTAAAAAGGGGAACTCGGATAATATCATATCCATTAACTTTAGAAGGTTGGAAACCAGAGAGAATCTATATTAACGCAGACTCCTCTTGGAGCCCGATATACCTTTATAAAATAAAATAACAACTAAATATTTTCCAACCTTGCAAAAACTTCTAGATCTTCTCCGTCTGTATATAAACCTATATTATATAAAACAAACAAAATTGAAATTAAAGCTATAATTGCCAATACAATTCTTGAAACCTTTATTATTGATCTTTTACTTTCTTCCATTAAAAAAGCCGGCAAATAGTATAATAGACGATAAATCATTAGTATGTCAAATATTTCTGCTTTTAAAAAAATTAAATCAATCTTTAAGTTTGACGTTTAACTTTTTTGAAGGTAATTACATTAACGTAAAGAATTGGATGATGCCCTTTCTTCCGACCTGTCAGATCTTCTTCATATGGTCTTACTTCAAAACCCAAAATTCCTGCTTCCTTCAATATTTCTTCAATCTGCTCTTTCGTAAAACGACTTCTTAACATGCCTCCTTCTATAAAAACATTGGGTTCATATTTTGTCGCGCTTTTCTCAAAGTATTCCATCTCATTAAGATCATCAGGAGATTTCATACTAATAAAAGCAACTCCATTCTCTTTCAAAATACGGTATATCTCCTTAAAAATTTCAACTGTTTGCTTTTTATCAAAATAATTTATCGAAATTCTGGAATATACTACATCAACAGAATCATCCTTGATAGGAATAGAGTGAAGACCAAAATCAACTTTTCTGGTAATTAAATTTTTTTCTAAATTAGTATTCTTCGCCTTTTCTAGAGTAACTTTCAAAGCGAATTCAGAAATATCCAAAGCAATAACACTATGACCCTTTTTTAGAAAATAAATTGCATCAGCTCCAGTGCCAGCCCCTAGATCGACCACTAAAGAATTTCTCGGAAACAACTTTTCTTTTTCTTCAGCAAAAAGCGAATGCCATTCTTCATCTTTATGAATCTTTTGATGAATTAGATCCCATCTTTTTGAATCATCCATCATATTTCTTTATAATACATCCTTTCCAAATACTTTAAAATCTTTAAGTGGGTACTGTTGGATTCGAACCAACGACCTTTCGGATGTGAACCGAACGCTCTAACCAACTGAGCTAAGCACCCTTTGTGTATATTTTATCATTACATCAGTCTTCATTAAACTACAATAAAAAGTACCCTCTTGTATTGTATTTTACTAAGTGCTACCAATATAATGAGTCTTATGCTAGAAAAACTATCAGAATTCTTTTGGGATGTCTTAGAAGTAGTAGTATTTGCAATAGCTATTTTTTTATTTTTATATCTTCTAATACTCCAACCTCATAAAATAAAAGGGCAATCAATGGAGCCTAATTTCCATGACGGAGAATTTCTCCTTACGGATAAAATAACCTATCGTTTTTCCGAACCTAAAAGGGGAGATGTTGTCGTTTTTGAAGCTCCTGGAACCAATGGTGAAGAATTTATAAAACGAATAATAGGACTCCCAAATGAGACTATTTCAATCCAAAACGGAAAAATACTTATTAATGGCGAAGTAATCAAAGAAAATTACCTACCAGAATCTCTTCTTACAGAAGGAGGCGCATTTTTAAGAAACGGACAAAGCATTACCGTACCAGAAAATCACTATTTTGTAATGGGAGATAATAGAACAGCTTCATCCGATTCAAGAACATGGGGATTTGTAGCCAAAAATAAAATTACCGGCCGTGCTTGGATTATATATTGGCCTCCACCTAAAGTGGGAATTATCGAAAATGTTACCTATAATTTTTAAGTAGATCAGGAAGAGGTAATTGATTTGTAAACTTTTTGAAGTCTTTCTTCTGTTTCCTCCAATCCCCCTTTAAAAATAAAAGTAATTCTTGTTTCTCTTCTTGATCTAACCAATTTCACATGAGTAGCTTTAGCTTTTTCCTGGTCTCCAATTAAAGAAAGAGATTTTTCCATTTCCTCTTGCATCTTATCAATTTCTTCAGAAACAATTCTTAACTGATCCTGTCTTACTCCAACTCTATTTAAGGATTGTTTTGACTTTGCTTTCATACGTCGTGCCAATTCTTCTGCTCTCCTAACTGATCCCGTTTCCTTAAGGATAATTTTGTAGGCCTCTATCATGAGGTTGGTATCATCTATAGCTGCTAACGCTCTCGCATGACCTTCCGTGATTAACCCTGAAAGTAAACCATCCTTCAGAGCATCAGGTAAAGTCAATAATCTTAAAGAATTAGATACAAAAGCAACAGATTTACCTATTCTTGCAGCAATCTCTGAAGTGGATAATCCAAACTCTGTTTGCAACCTTTCAAAACCCTTAGCTCTGTCTAAAGCATTTAGATCAATTCTTTGAACATTTTCAACCAAAGCCATCTCAAGCATTCCTTTCGGCGATGTTTCCCTAATAATTGCCGGGACATGAGTTAATCCAGCTAATTTTGCTGCTCTCCACCTTCTTTCACCGGCTATTATCTGATAACCGGCTGGAGTTTTCGCAACTACCAAAGGTTCCAAAATTCCATGTTCCTTTATAGAATCAACCAAATCTACCAAACTTTCAGGTGTGATTGCACCTCTGGGTTGAAGCGGATTTGGTTGTAATTGACTAATTTCTATCTGTACTACTTCTTCAGCCATATTTATTCAACAAAGACCTCTTTTCTTCCTAATCTGTCCTTAAATTTCACAATACCATCTTTCAAAGAATAAAGAGTGTGATCACGTCCTACACCAACACCTTTACCTGCGCGAAATTTAGTTCCTCTTTGTCTAACCAATACTGAGCCCGCCCTAATTCTTTCACCGTCAACAACTTTAACTCCAAGATATTTTGGTCTTGGCCTTTCTCTTTGAACTAACTTTCCACCCTGTTTTTTGTGAGCCATTTTTTTTAAAATTATTAAAAACTATAAAGTAAATATAAATTATATTTTCACGGATGTCAAGATAATACAAATATATATTATGATATATTATAAAATATTTATATACTTTCGATAAGAAGCTTGGTAAAGATCTCCCTAAAACCTATTTTCTTTCGATAACGTGATTTTGCCTTGTATTTAAAAACAGTTATCTTATCTCCTCTTACACCTTCCGACAATACTTTCATTTTTAAAGTATCACTCTTCAAATAAGGCTTTCCTATAACGACACTTCCATTCTTTACTTTTAATAAAACGTCAAAGTTTGAAAGTATTTCTTTACCCTCAATTCCAGGTACTAAAATTTCATCGCCTTGAGAAACTTTATATTGTTTTCCCCTAATCTTTACAACTGCATAATCCTTCATATCAGTAACCCCACACGTTGTAAGTATACTACAACATATAAAGAAAACAAATACACTCTTAATTCAATAATATTCGAATTAATTACACCTATTAGAACCAGCCGCAATCGAAAGCATAATCGAACTACCAATCAAAGCAGAACCACCCGAGGAAACAAAGGGTAAAGGTAATCCCGTAACTGGAACAATACCCATATTCATACCTATGTGAATAAATGTCTGTGCCAAAAAAATAAAAAATACACCAGATACAAAAACTCTGACCGTTTGATTAGAGGAAACCTCTATAATTTTTATCAAGATATAAAAAATTACAAAAAATGACAATAAAATCAAAAATGAACCTAGTAACCCCATTTCCTCTGAAATAGCGGCAAAAATAAAATCTGTTTGTTTTTCTGGAAGATACTTTAATTGAGTTTGAATACCCTCTCCTAAACCTCTTCCAAAAATCCTCCCAGAACCAACACTAATCATAGATTGAATACTGTTATAACCTGCCCCTTGAGGATCACTATAAGGGTTCAAAAAAACTCTAATTCTTTCTTTCTGATAAGGAGCTAAAATAAACCAAAATAAAGGAAGAACCGCACAAAATATTATAAATACGTATAAAAAATACTTTTTTTCTATTGGAGAAGCAACAATTAAACCCAAAAATCCAATCATCGTCACTATAGCTACTCCCAATGAAGGCTGAATTAATATAAGAATAAAGGGTATTAAAAAATAAAAAAACAAAATCAACGTTCTTTTAAGAGTTAATTCCTTTTCGGTAATATATTTTGCCAAATACAATAAAATAAAAGCCCTAAAAACTTCTGATGGTTGAATAGTTACAAAACCTATAGGAATCCAGCGGATTGAGCCCCTAGTAACCTTACCCAAAAAAAAGGTAATGACGAGAAAAAATATACTAAGCCAATAAAGGTGTTTAGAAAATGCCGAAAATACGTCAAAGTCAATTTTAATAAAAATTAGAAAAATAATAATAGCTAAAAAAATATAAATATAATAACCAGGAAAAATTGAAGGAGATATTGAATTTAAAATCAAAACACTTATGATTATCAAAACACCTAAGGATAAAGTTAAAAAATATTTTGAGAAGTTAATTTTGTAAAACTTTTCATATTTAATCATAATTTTTCAATTTCAAAATCCCCAATTGAATATTTCGAAACGATACAAGTTTTTTTGATTTTTTCAATTAAATTATTATTTTTAGGAAACCACAAATTTTTTAAATATATCTGTTCATTAAGAGAAATTCCCATTTCCTTTCTTTTTTGCTGAATTTTTCTAATTAAATCTCTAGTCTTAGCTTCCTCCTCCAAATCGGGTGTTATTTTTGTATCGAATTTTACATTAACCTCACCTTTTCCTTTAATAAAAACAATCTCTTTTACATTCAACTCATCTTTAATAAGTTTTACAATATCCTCATTATCAATATAAAGATTAGTTACCTCTAATTTTGAAAGTACTTGTCTTATGGGTATTCCTTTCAATTTTCTTTCGGAGTGAGCTTTTTCAACGACAAGTCTAACCTTCCTCATTGTTTCAATCAATTCGCTATCAGGTTTATAATCAATAACCGGCCATTCAGTTAAATGAACCGAATCTTCTTTGGTAAGATTGGTATAAATTATTTCAGATAGAAAAGGCAAAAAAGGAGCAAGAATTTTTGACAAATTAACTAAAATAAAATACATAGTCTGAAAAAACAAATCCCTATCTTGAAAAGAATCAGATAAATGACCAGCCCTTTCCCTAGAACGCCTAAGATACCAATTAGATAAATCCTCTACAAATTCCTCAATTATCCTACTTGCCGAATAGGCATCATACCTTTCTAAATTAAACTCAACATTATCAATCATAATCTTTAATTTTGAAACTATCCAGATATCTAAAACATTTCTAGATTTAGGAACACTTATATATTTTTTAGGTTTCCAAAAAACTAGATTTGCATATGTAACGAAAAAGTTATATATATTCCAAAGCTTTAAATGAAAACGTCTCCTTACCTCATCTCCCACTCTATACCCAAATAGCAAATTGTCTTCAGGATTCTGTCTTGCGTACATCCAGCGCATAACATCTACTCCAATTTTTTCAGCTCCTTCTCCAAATTCAATCATATTTCCCCAACTTTTATGCATTGGTCTTCCATCTTCAGCAAACAAAGTTGCAAAACCTAATACGGTTTTAAAAGGGGGAATATCTTCTAAAACCGTACTCATAGCAATCAAGGAATAAAACCAGTTCTTAAACTGTCCCGGGAAAGATTCAGTGATAAAATCAGCCGGTATCCATTTTCTCCACTTTTCTTTATTTTCCAAATATAAAGGTTTCGTATTTGTTTTATTAAAATTAGAGGCTTTGTTGTTTTCAGAAACTGTTGAAAAGGCTACAATCCCCGCATCAAGCCATGGATTGCCAACTGGTTCAATGCGTTTAACCAGATCGCCACATTTTCGACATTTAATCAAGAGTCTATCCATTTGAGGTTTATGGGGAGTTTTGCCTTCAAATTCATTCCAACCTTCTACAACTTTATCCCTCAACTCTTCATATGAGCCTATTACATCAAAGTATCCA
This sequence comes from uncultured Gammaproteobacteria bacterium, assembly GCA_964431555.1. Classification (GTDB taxonomy): domain Bacteria; phylum Patescibacteriota; class Microgenomatia; order UBA8517; family UBA8517; genus CAYSJW01. The sequence continues at coordinate 10,017 of CAYSJW010000004.1, forward strand.
CATTTTTTGCATTCCCAGATGGGAAGAGCTAGTCCCCAATATCTATTTTTCTTGGAAATTAACCAATCTCCCATATTCGTAAGCCAATCAATTTCTCTTTCCAATCCAAACTCCGGTATCCATTTAATCTTTTTAGCATTATCTATCATTCTCTGGCGGAGCGTTCTTTTATCCTTCTCTCCTTCTTTGATGGAAACTTTATCCATAGCAAGATACCACTCCTCCGTCACTTTCCAAACTAACTCTGTTTTACATCTCCAACACGCCGGGTACCTATGTGTGTACTTTTCAATTTTGTAAGAAAATCCTTTACTTTCCATATAATCAAGAACTAATCTAGGATTATCTTTCGCATTCTTTCCACTTAAAAAATCAAAACCTTCTAAATATGAAGCGTCATCATTAATTACAGGAATTAAAGGTAAATTTAGTTTTTTACCCAATTTAAAATCCTCAGTTCCCGCAGAAACAGCTGTATGAACCAACCCCGTACCCTCATCTTCACTTATAGGCATGATTAGGTCATCAGTGGGAATCACCTTATGAAAATAAGGATGAGAAATAAATTTTTTCACAGCGGGCATATAATCAAAAGCACTTCTATAACTCAAGCCCAAGAGTTTACTTCCTTTTACTTTATCCAAAACCCGATATTTAACCCGATTAAAAACCCTATCTTTAGTACCCTGCGCTAGCCAAAATTTCTTTCCATCCTCCACTTCCACTAAGATGTAATCAAATTTTTCATCGACTGCGATAGCCACATTTGCAGGTATTGTCCAAGGAGTAGTTGTCCATACTAATAAATATTCATCTTTTCTACCTTCAATTGGAAAAAGCATATATATTGATTCATGTGTTGCCTCCTTGTAATCCTCTGTTAGCATTTCATGCTGGGAAATAGCCGTTTCACATCTTGGACACCAAGGGACAGAACCATCACCTTTGTAAATCCATCCATTTTCATGACAAACCTTTAAAAAATGCCAAATCATGTAATTATTATCTTCTGATAAGGTGTAATACGAATTATCCCAATCTGCAAAATAACCCAATCTTTTTGATTGCTCTGTTTGAATGTTCGAGTATCTTTTAACCCTTTCTTTGCAACATTCTACAAACTTTTCTATTCCGTAATCCTCGATATCTTTTTTACTCTTAAAACCCAATTCCTTTTCTACTTCCACCTCAACCCACAATCCTTGACAATCAAATCCGTTTTGAAATCTTTGCCTGAAGCCTTTCATATTAAAAAACCTCTGCCATAAATCTTTATATGTCCTACCCCAAGCGTGATGGACTCCCATTGGATTATTTGCCGTTATAGGACCATCCAAAAAAGAGAAGATTTTCTTGCTCTTTATATTCTTTTGAAGATACCTTTTCAAAATGTTTTTCTCATCCCATCTCTTTAGAATATCTTCCTCCATCTTCGAAAAGTTCACCCTTACATTTACAGATTCAAAGAACGACCTCTTTCTAAAAACACCCTGCTTTTTATCTTCCATATTGAGGTAATTTTACACTAAATAAAATTATCTTGGAAGAACACAACTATGTAAAATATTTTAGGATTTATATTCAATTTACAAACTAAATCTCTTTAACTATCCCAAAATAACCATAATAATATGCTAATATAAATAATATGACTTGGTATTTAGCAGCATTTTTCTCAGCCTTATTTGCAGCTTTAACTTCGATTTTGGCAAAAATTGGCATAAAGGATATAGGTAGCAATCTCGCTACAGCCATAAGAACCACTGTTATATTATTCTTTAGCTGGGGTATAGTTCTCTTTCAAAACTCACTCTCAGATATATCTAAAATAAATAAAAATTCTTGGTTATTTCTCATCTTATCAGGAATTGCCACAGGATTATCTTGGCTTTTTTATTTTTACGCTTTAAAGATTGGAGAAGCCAGTAAAGTGGTACCTATAGACAAACTTAGTTTAGTCATAACAATTATTTTAGCGGGCTTATTACTAAATGAAAAAATATCCTTTCAGGTCATTTTAGGCGCTTTACTTATGACTATAGGATCAATCATAATTGCGATTACAAAATAGAAAATTACTAAAAAAACTTCTCAAAGAAATTTTAAAAAAGTATACATCTCTTTTTTAATTAATTCCTTTCCGTCATTTGCCGGATTATTCACTTTTTTGCTTACAATATTCATCCTCATTTCTTTCTCCGGATATGGTTTTAATAAATCAAATAATCTTTCAAAGTCTTTATTTTCCTCATTCAACCAGAAATCCTCATCACCTTTTTTAATTATCACAGGCATTCTTCGATGTATTTTTTTAACCAATTTATTTGCCGGGCAAGTTATTATTGCGCATGTATAATAATCCTTACCCTCCGCATCTAGAAAATCACTATAAACACCGGCAAATCCGAATAATTTCCTTCCCGGAAGATAAAAATTAAAAGGGTATTTTTCAATTTTTCCCTCTAGATTAACATTTCCCCACTCATAAAAAGAATCTGCAATAATCAAACACCGCTTATTTAAAAGAAAATTTCCAAAAAAGGGTTTTTCTTTAAAAGATTCACTTCTCAAATTTATTGTCCCAGAACTCGCACCTCTATTCCAAATTAACCCCCACTTCATTAAAACAACTCTGTTAGGCGAATTCCTAATTATAACCGGAACTATCTGACTTGGCGCAATATTCCAGCTAGGTTTAAAAGCAAAAAGAGGTAATTTATTTGAAGTTTTAAACCTTATATGAATCCTTTTTGGCTGACTTACTGTAAAACGACCACACATTAGTCTTGCAATCTAAAACGGAATATCTTCTTTAATAGAATTCCCCTTTTGGGTGCAAATCCGATAATAACACCATTTACAATTTTCAGGATTTTCGGGAGGAACAGGACCGTTTAACAAAGCCGATATTTCTGAAATAAAATTGTAAAATCTTTCCATATCTTCGGTAATTTCAAACCAGTAAGGCTTTGCTTTAAAAATAACTTCATTTTTGGAAAACATAATTTCTTCAGGGTTGATAGCAACTACACCCATCTTGCTAACTTTTTTTGGCTCACCCAAAGCAGGAAACTCCAAGGCAAATTTATAAGCGTGAAGCTGGGCAAAAAATTTTTGAATTTTATCTTCGGTGGGATCCGTAATTTTAAAATCAACAACACAGTAAGTCCCATTATCCAGCCTTGAAACAATATCAAACCTACCTCCTATAAAACAATCATTTAACGGAGGAATTGGTTTTGATTTTAGAAATCCTTCCTTAATTTCTATTTTTCCTGCAGGCATATTAGAATTTATTTCTCTTAAGTCCATGCCTACTATTGCGTTTTGTAAAAGTATATTCATTTTTGTAAAAACACCCGGAATTCCTATAGATGGAAGTTCTTTGATAAATCCCTTTACCTTTTGGTAATAGCAGTGCTTACAATCCTCGTACAAATATTTAAAATCCGATGGGCTTAATTTATACATTGTTACTTTAATGAGTATAAACACAAACCAAAACAAATGCAAAAAAAATAATTTCACATTGACTTTTCATAAGATAAAGTCATATACTTTAACCAAATGGAAGATGAAAATAAATTAACACCTGCCTCCAAAACCGATAATATTACACAAAACAGGCTACCGACAAAATGGATAATAATAGTCCTTTGCCTGATAATTCTTGGTTTAATAAGTTATATCGTCTTTTTAACAGCATCAAACAAAACCTCTAAACCGGCAGTAACAGAAATTACACCAACCATAACCCAAGAAATAAAACCAACAGAGGAAATAATTCCAACATCAATAACTCCAACTATAAAATTAACAAATACACCGACTCTAACTCCTTCATTAACACCAACTCCTTCATTAACACCAACTCCAACTCTCCAACCAAAAGCCGATCTTTATATAGATGAATATTCTTACAGTCCAGCCCCCACACCAGTAAAAGGAGAGGAATTTACTGTAAGAATTGGAATTTATAATAAAGGGAATGCTCCAAGCGGCGCCTTCTACTGGGAATGGTGGCCAACTGCTTATAATTACGCTTGTAGGGAAAGAATAGATGGTATTGCCGCAAGAGGAGGAAGAATAGTTACTTGTACATATACCTATGGAGGTTGGGCAAACTATAAAGTAAAAGCGGTAGTTGATGCCGATAATGAAGTTGACGAAAGTGACGAAACTAATAATGTTAGATCCGAAAACCTAATACCCATACATTAAATTTCCAAGAAAAAATCAATTAACAACTTTTTCTCCCGATAATATCTCACCCTCACTTTTAAGCAAAATCTCACCCAACCTTTTCAAGAATCTTTTTGCATGATCCTTACTCATACCAATCCTAGCAACTATCCTATTCTGATTTGTTGGACCAATTCTCTGCATAACATCAAGAACTACTCCTTCAGTATTTACTATTATATTAATATTGTCTGTATATAATATCGGAGTGGTATCTAGATTTATACTCACCTTTATATTTTGCATACTCTTTGTCTTATCTTTCAGAATTCTTCACCTCCTCTTCGCACAAATAAAATCTCTAAATTTAACCACTATTACAATATAATCCTGCAAAAAAATTGTCCGTTTTTTAAATAACCCAAAAATTCAGTTAACAATATGTTTACAGATATTGTATAATATTTTAAGTGGAATAAAAGGCAAAAACCAATTATTCCACCAGATCCCAAAACCTTAGGTTAAAGATCGAGAAAGAGCTGAGGTAAAATTCAGCTCTTTCTTTTTACCTTATAAAATAGTATAAATCTAGAAAATGAAATCTATAACAAAATATCTAACATTTGAAACAAAAGAAAGAATCGAATTTGTAAACATCACAAAAGATATACTAAAAATTGTTGATGAAAGTGGAATTACTGAGGGAATTTGCTTAATTAACTCTATGCACATAACCTCATCTATCTTTATCAACGACGAAGAAGAGGGTTTGAAAGAAGACTTTAAAAAGTGGTTAGAGAATCTTGCCCCATACTCTCCATCAAGGTACATGCACAATTTAACGGGAGAGGATAATGCACATGCTCATTTAAAGCGCACTATTATGGGAAGGGAAGTAGTGGTTGCCATAACCAAAGGTAAATTAGATCTTGGTCCCTGGGAAGAAATCTTTTATGCAGAGTTTGACGGAAAAAGACCAAAAAAAGTACTTGTAAAATTAATTGGTATTTAGCTCACCTTCTTTGTCATAGAAAAAAGTCAACCTGCAAAAATATTTCCTCCGTATTGAAAAAAATAATAAAATAAAATTATGAAAAAGGCAGTTATTTATAAAAAACTTAGCAATAAAGTTGTAGAATGTTTAGCCTGTAGCTGGTATTGTAAAATCCCTGAAAATATGGTTGGTCTTTGTGCCACCCGTTACAATATGGGGGGTAATCTTTACTCTCTTGTTTATGGAAGACCGGTGGGGTTGGCAATCGATCCAGTCGAAAAAAAACCACTTTACCATTTTCTTCCTGGATCAAAAATACTATCTTTTGGCACAGTCGGTTGTAATTTCGGTTGCCTATTTTGTCAAAATTTTGAAATGAGCCAAACCAATAAAAACGTCATTAAAAATATTAAAAACAAGAAATATTTAAAAAAAACTTTAGACAAAATCATCGACCAATTCTCTTCACAAATGTCACCCATTCAAATAATCAAATTAGCCCTTAAAAACCAAGTACAAGGTATAGCTTATACATATAATGAACCGGCAATTTTTGTCGAATTTGCATACGAAACTGCAAAACTGGCCAAAAGATATGGCCTTAAAAACATTTACGTATCCAACGGCTTTGAATCACCAGAGGCTTTCTCATATATAAAAAAATACCTAGATGCTATAAATATAGATCTGAAAAGTTTCAGAAATGAATTTTATAATAAAATATGTTTCTCAAAAATTGAGCCGGTACTTAAAAATATTAAAATCTTTTTTAAAAGTGGTATAGAAACAGAAATAACCACTCTCATCATACCAACTCTTAACGACTCTTTAGAAGAATTACAAGATATCGCCAAATTCTTGGCATCAATTTCAAAAGATATACCTTGGCATATTAGTGCTTTTTATCCAGCTTATAAAATGATTAGCTTCCCTCCAACACCTCATGAAACTTTAGATAAAGCCTATAAAATTGGTTTAGATCAAGGCTTAAAATATATTTATCAAGGCAATGTTTATAATCCCGAAAAATCTTCCACTTTTTGCCCAAAATGTAAAATTTTATTGATAAAAAGGGAAAACTATGATGTAAGTATCGAAAAAATAGATCTAAAAAACGGTCGCTGTTTAAATTGTCATGAAAAGATTTATGGAATCTGGCATTAGAAAACCAGCTGTTTCAGGAATATTTTACCCTAGTAAAAGCGAACAATTAGCCAGGGATTTAAAAAATTTTTTGGACAAAAGTAAAAAAATAGTCCCTTCAAAAACAAAAATAAAAGCCTTAATTGTTCCACACGCAGGTTTAATTTATTCTGGCTACACCGCAGCACGTGCCTATAAACAGCTACCTTTAAAATTAAAACCTGCCAACTTTATTCTAATTGGTCCAAGCCATCATTATTATTTTAAGGGAATTGCCCAAAGCCGAGCAAAATGCTGGGAAACACCGCTTGGTAAAGTTACACATAAAACAATTCATTGTAAAAATAAAGACATACTTTTCAACGATAATTACCACGCAAATGAACATTGTCTAGAAGTTCAAATTCCCTTCCTTCAACATCTATATGGAAAAAAACTAACTATTTCTTGTTTTTTAACTGGACAAATAGATAATTTAGAAAATATAACCGATGAACTTTTAAAATATGAAAAAGATAATATTTTTATAATATCCTCCGATCTTTCCCACTATCTACCAAAAAAGGTTGCCGAAGAGAAAGACAAAACTACCATAAATGAAATCTTAAACTTGGATACTATTTATTTTAGTCAAAACGACAACACCGCCTGTGGATCAACTGGAATAACTATTCTCTTAGAAATGGCCAAGAAGAAAAACTGGAAAAGAAAAATGGTTTACTATGACACTTCTGCAACTTATTCTTATAACGTGTTATCTGTTGTGGGTTATACAAGTATAATCTTTTATGTTTAAAAATAAAGAAAAACTGGCAAAATTTGCCATAGAATATTATTTTTACAACAAACAAGAACCAGATATAAAAGAAAACCAAGTATCACCATACTTAAGAAAAATTATTCCCTGTTTTGTTACTTTATACATAGACAACAAACTAAGAGGTTGTATAGGAAACTATTCAACTGATCAACCGCTTTTCAAAAACATTATAGAAAATGCAATAAAATCAGCTTTTTTTGATTTCAGATTCCCACAATTAAGTAAAAACGAACTCCAAAAACTTAAAATAAATGTATCTTGCTTAACCCCCTTAAAAAAACTTAATTTGAAAGACAAAGATAAAATTATAAAATATTTAAATAAATACAAACCCGGATTACTGATAAAAAGCAGTTTTAATATCGCATTATTCTTACCTCAGGTGTGGGTCCAACTACCTAACGCTAAAGATTTTCTATCGGAACTTTGCCTAAAAGCTGGTTTGTCTTCGAATTACTGGGAAAAAAATAAATGCGATTTGCAATACTTTACTTTCAAAACCTTCTAACTTATACCTGCAAAAGTATATTTTAAAATAAAATATCTTACTGCAAGAGAATCTTATGAATTCACTTAAGCGTGTGAACTAATAAATATTTTGTTTCCGCATAACCCCACAGATAATATCCTTCTAAAACAACATTCTTACCAATATTTTTCTCGAATTCCATCCAAACTTCATCATTAAAAGGAGTAACATTAATCTCTTTTAGGTAAGTTGGTTCCCCAAAAGAAAAGTCTTTGTTTAAATAATCATCATCTAAGATTAGTTTATAATCATAACCTATATCATACGAAAGCCTCACAGAATGTTTCAATATTCCTGAAAAGGTAGCCAAAACCATATTATTGATACCGACGAATTCTTCACGATAAGGTTTACACTGTTTCATGTCTATAGGTGTAATCCTTTCAGGAACTAAAACCGAATTTTTATAACTGTATTGGGTGTTTTTTTGAAATCCTTCAAGAATTAAATTCCATTGAGGTAGTAATTTTCCTTCAACTTTAACACATTTTCCCAAATACACCCGACTAAAAAGATCATCAGCCTCTAGGAAAAATCCCAAAATATCCTTATCAAGATTTTCGTTTTGCAAATCGGTAACCTGATAATTACTTAAATTAAGTTTTAATTTTTTCTTTTCATCCTCATTTAGACCAGAAGTTCTTATAACACCTATGGCAATCACTTCTCTTTCATTGTCATGCGTATCTCTTACAGTTGAAGGAGAATTTTGATTGGATATTTTAGAATCGGTTAATTTTTTCTCACTTTCAAAAAAATAAAATGATTTCTTGGTATTTTCAGTTATGATAGAAAAAATGATAGTCAAGAATAAAAAAAACAATAAAAATAATGACAAAATAAGGTTAAAATTTAAGCCTAATTTTAACTTCTTCATAAAATGATTTTACAACAAAATCCCATTTAGCAGAAGGCAATATTTCCCCTATAACACTTTTGTATCTTTTTGTTATTATTAAAGTAATGCCGGTAAATATAGACTCCTTAACTAAATTAATAGAAGGAAGTAACCTTGTTAAAAAGGCAGATCTTGAGGATGCGCTAAAAGTAGCTAGCCACCTTGGTTGTGACGTTTCCGATGTTTTAATTGGAAGAAATTTAATAACCGAAGATGATTACGGAAAAATATTAGCTTATCACTACGGTATTTCCTTCATCAACCTTAACGACATTGATATTCCCCACGAAGTCATAAATCTAATTCCTGAAGAAATGGCAGCTGAAAGAATGGCGATTATTTTTGAAAATAAAAACAATGTCCTTGGAGTTGCCCTTTATGACCCTCAGGATCTAGAAACAATAGAAACAATAAAAAAAACTGTAGGTCCTCAATATAAAATTGTTACCTATGTAACCACATCAACAGGAATAAAAAACGCTCTTAAATCCTATAAACAAAGGGTAATCAATGTTCAACAAACTAAAGGAATGAAAGTTGATGAAACGGGTCTTTCTGCAATCTCGCTTGTTGAAGATTTTTTAGACTACGCAGTCAGAGAAGAAGCTTCAGATATCCATATAGAACCCATGCCAGAACACATTTTGATAAGAGTTAGAATTGACGGAGTTTTAACCGATTATAAAGTTCTTTCCATAAATCAACACTCACCAATCACTGCCAGAATCAAAATTCTTTCAAATTTAAAGATAGACGAACAAAGACTTCCCCAAGATGGACAATTCTCCTACGAAACAAAAACAGGTCAAAAAATTTCTCTAAGGGTTTCTATCATCCCAACCGTCTATGGAGAAAAAACCGTTTTAAGAGTTCTAAAAACTCAGCAGATCAAATTTAATCTTGATGAACTTGGACTTTTACCCGAAGATCAAAAGGCCGTAAGCAAAATACTCCAAAGAACACACGGAATGTTTTTAGTAACCGGACCTACCGGATCTGGTAAAACAACGACTCTTTACACCGTATTAGGTCTTCTTAATCGACCTGATGTAAATATCGTAACCATCGAAGACCCTGTTGAAAATAGAATATTGAGAGTTAATCAAATTCAAGTTAATCCTGACATCAATCTCACTTTCGCAGCAGGATTAAGATCAATTTTAAGACAAGATCCCGATATAATAATGGTCGGAGAAATAAGAGACCGCGAAACGGCAATTATTGCAATAAATTCAGCCATGACAGGACATTTGGTTTTTTCATCCGTTCATGCAAACACAGCTGCTGGTGCGATACCCAGAATGTTAGATCTAGGTTGCGAACCCTTTCTTCTTGCATCCACCTTAAATATGGTAATCGCCCAAAGACTAGTAAGAATCCTTTGCCCCAAGTGCAAAGTACAAGTTCCTATAACAAAACCCATCATCGAAAGACTTAAAGAAGTAAAAGGCGGAATATCTCAAGGCGTAGCCAATGTTTTGACCTGCAATTATGCACCAAAAGGATGTCCACATTGTTTAAACACAGGTTTCAGAGGAAGAGTTGGAATATTTGAGATTCTTTTAATTGATGACGAAATTAAAGAATTGATTATAGAAAAATCATCCAGCGACAAAATCTGGGACACAGCCAGACTAAAAGGCCCAAAAACAATGCTTGAAGATGGACTTATCAAAGTTTCAAAAGGAATTACCTCAATCGAGGAAGTATTCAGAGTTATATCCGAATAGAAAATGTACTAAAATAAATCCATGCCTGAGTTCATTTACGAAATATCAAATGAAAAGGAATCACAAAGAGGTAGAATAAATGCTGAATCCATCACAGAAGCCGCTCTACAGATAAAAAAACCGGGTTGGTTCATTACAGAACTCCAAGATACGAGAAAGGTTAAAAAATTTCTTCCCTTTTTAGAATCTAAACCCAAATTTCCTCTTTATGACAAGATAAACTTTACTGACCATCTCGCTTCATCAATTGGAGCCGGAACTCCAATACAGGAAGCTCTTGACGCGTACGTCGAGGAAGGGGATAGAAAATCCGAAATCATTGACACAATCAGCAAAGACATACAAAGAGGAAAAAGACTCTCCGAAGCAATGGCTCAATATCCCTCTATCTTCTCGCCACTGTACATAGCAATGGTGCAGGCTGGAGAAATCACGGGAAGTCTGGACGAAACTCTGGAATACCTTGCTAACGAATTAAGACGAGAGCACGATTTTATTTCCAAAGTAAAATCAGCTCTATTTTATCCAATAATAGTGCTTTGTGTTTCTTTAATAGTAGTTATCGTAGTAATAGGTTTTGTCGTGCCAAAGATGGTAGAAATAATGAAAAACTTCGGAGGAGAACTTCCAGCCTTAACAAAAATTTTAATGTCTGTCGCCCAATTTTTAGTCAACTTCCGATTATATATTCTTCTATCAATTATAACAATCATAGGTATTTTTATTTATCTTTTTACCAACGAAAAAATCAGAGTCTATATTAATGCTAAATTAACAAGATTCCCTCTGGTTGGACAAATTATACGACAGTTTATTCTTGCAAGATTTTTAAGAATTATCGGAGGTTGCATCAGATATGGAATTCAACTTCCCAAGGCAATCGAACTATCAGCCAGTATAGTCAATAATGTCTTATACAAAGAGGCTTGCGAAAACATTAACAAAAAGATTATCAAAGGACAAAACTTCTCATCGGCACTATCTGATGAAGACAAAGAATTATTTCCTCCAATTATTTCTCGAACTATACGAGGAGGTGAAAGAACAAGTAAAGTAGATGCCGGTTTAATAAGATTATCTTTATACTACGAAGCTGAAGTAGACAGAAATCTTAAACGCCTTACAGAATTAATTGAACCAGTAATGGTAATCGTTTTAGGAGTTTTTGTTGCACTAATAGCTATAGCTGTGATATCACCCATTTATCAAATGACATCCAGAATCCAATAGAATGAAAGGTTTTAGCTTAATTGAGTTAATAATCGCTATCGCAATTATTTCCTTCCTTTCAACAATCGGTGTTAACACCTTTATTAATTTTAAAAACGAAACTTCAATTGATAATCTCGCATATGAACTTATATCTGATATCAAACTTGCCAGAAATAAAAGTATGAACGGAGAACTCTTAAAAGATGAAACAGAGGAAAACTTCATTCCGAACAATCTTCCGCGTTATGGATTAAAAATGAAAAAAGACACATACCAAATAGTAAGACAGTGTTCAAAAACCGATGGCACAACATGTGATACAGAAAATTTGGAAAATTTAGAATATACCGATGACTTTAAAATAAGGTCAATTAGTTCACTCTATATTTTAGATCCGGAGATTGATTTTTTCTTTGAGAGAATAACGGGAAAAAGTGATCCAATCACTATTACTCTAAAAGAAAAAAGTGCAAAATATGGAAGAAAAATAGAAATATCATCAGATTTCATAATCAAAATCTCAAAGATATAATCTATGAACCAAAAAGGATTTACACTTATAGAGCTTCTTTTTGCAATTGCTCTATCTGCACTTTTTTTACCTGCTTTGGTTTTCGTTTATTCATTCTCATTGGGAGCCGCAAGTCAAGGGGAAAACTACACACAAGCATATGCTTTGGCTCAAGAGTATATGGAGGCAATATACTACATTAAAAAAAATTCGCCCAATGAATGGGATTGGATATCAAAACCAGAAAATACCCTTGACGGAGAATACTACCAACCTTATAAATCTGGTGGTGTTTGGGTTCTGGGACCCAAAAACCCACCACCACAAGAGATTAATGGATACAATGTCTTTGTTGAAATCAAAGAAATCAGAAGAAATGAGCAAGGTGATATTGATGAAGCCGGTAATATCGACCATAAATCAAGAAAGATTATCATAACAGTAAAATGGAAAGAAAAAGGAAATGATACCTCAATCGATCTAGTTTCATATGTTACTAAACATTAAAAATAATTTTAAAAATAAGTATAAAGGTTTTACCTTGGTTGAAATATTGATTGCCGTTGCAATTACAGGAATTATATCGATAATTTCTATACAAGGTCTTTTTGATATAATTTCTATTCGCGCTAAACAACAGTCTATCGAAGAATCATCCGAAAATTTCAGAATAATTATAAGAGCTCTCAGCAAGGCTGCAACCGAATCGATAAATATTGACATACCCAATATAAACGAAATTCGCATAACCGGTGAAAAAGAATGTCAAACGATAAAATATAATTCTGTAAATAAATCTTTAGAAAAAGCACTAGTTTCACAAAATCCCTGCATCCCTCCAGATTCAAATTTTCAAACCATAACCAATAGCGAAATAACAATTACAAAATTTTCTTTATCCCCCATAGGCCAGAATGTTAAACTTATCCTTCTTGAAGTTGAAGGATATTATAAAAATTCATTAGGAGATCATCCCATAAAATATACAACCACCATAACCAAAAGAATATGAATATAAATATAAATTCCAAAGGTCAAGCAGCTATACTAATAATTTTTGTCATAGGAATGGTTGGTCTTTTAATTGGGTTAACTTTATCCAAAACAGGTTTTACAGAATCTATGATGGGTCGAGGTACTGCTGGCTCAACCAAAGCGTTTTACATAGCAAACGCAGGAATAGAGGATGCATTTTACAAAATAATTCAAGCAGATTCAAAAGGAGAGGACTTCGAAGATGTTGACGGTTATAACTTAGATGTCGGAGAAGGTGAAGCAAAAATAACCGTTGTAAATCAAATTAACGGCGATGAAAAAGAAAAAATCATTACCTCATCGGGAAAATACAAAAATTTTCTCAGAAATATTCAAGTTAAGGCTTACAATACGAAAATCAATCCCGAATTTACAAAAATTATTCAAGTCGGGTATGGCGGGATAGAAATAGAAAATAATGTCAAAATTAGCGCCAAAAAAGATGGCCAAGAATATGCAGGCGGGAATATTTACTCAAACAGTTTTATAAGAGGAAAAAGTAACTCAAGCAAAGACGGAAAATGTCAAGAACCATCTTCCTTCATAAACGGCAACGCTGTGGCTGTGGATATCATAGATAAGCTGGGAAATAGCGGAGATGGGCCTTGTATTTCAGGAAATGCCTTTTCCGGAAACTTAAATTATTGTGAAGTTCTTGGAGATTATGCTTATTCTTATTCGGGTTACAATAGCAATTGTCCAATAAGCGAAGAAAAAAGATGCGATCCATCATTAGATCCTTTAAATTGCATAGTACCTGAACCAATTAATCTCCCTGATATAAAACCAGAAAAAATTAAAAAATATATCGAAAACTACGGAGAAACGTACAATGGTGATTGCAAAATAGGTGGCACTAATGATTGTTCATCAAATAAAGGAGGTAAAAAATATCTTGGTTTCAAAGTTATAAACGGAAATTTGACTATAAATTCAGATATATATTTTTCTGGTCCTGTCTGGGTAAAAGGCAATCTTATAATTAATTCAAACAAAACTATATTTTTGGCTGAAGAAGTAAAAGACATAACAAGTTTAATCATTTTGGTAAGCGGAAAGATTGAAACAGAATCCAATGTAACCTTTGAATCGGGAGGAAAATCTTACCTTCTTTTGGCTTCCGAATATAAAGATATTAGTAACCCCCTTTGTAACGATTCCGACGGAAATGCAATAACAATTAATGCAAATGTAAAAAGTATCTTATTTTATGCAATTAAAGGATGCGCCATTGTCAAGCCAACTGCAGGAAAGGAATTCTTCGGTGCTATTATTGCGGAAGCAGCCTTATTAAAACAAAATGTCAATCTTTACTACGATCCGAATTTACAAAATTCAATTATCTTATTAAGCCAAGAGGAGCCTTGGAAAATTTCGTCATTTACAGAGCTCTAATTTTTACTAATAATTAATTAAACAATAATTTATAAAATTTTTACATTTATATGAACTATTATATAGGAGCTGAATTAAATGGAAATCTTCTTAAAATTGCTGTCTTCAAAAAGACAAGGCAGGTTTTTGAAATCATCAAACTTGACAGTATCAATCTCCCGAATGATCCTGATGAAGCAAGCAAAGAATTAAGATTTTGGCTAAATCGAAACCTTTCCGAACCAAGTTCTATCAAGGTTGTCTTAACCGTTTCCGAATCTATCCTCTACATCAAAGAAATGGAGTTTCCAAAAATGTCTCCAGAAAAATTAAATGAGGCTATTTACTGGGAACTTCCTTCAATTGCTCCTATTCCTCAATCAGATGCTGTCTATGACTGGAAAAAAATCTCCGAGCAAAAAGGAAGCTATAACATAGTAGTATTAGTAGGAAAAAGTAGCTATATTCAAAACATTATTTCCATATTCAGAAATGCTCAAATGGAAGTAGTTGTTATTGAACCATCTTCTTATGCTTTTGCCAGAATTGCCAATGCTCCATTTGACTCAAATACCCTTTTATGTCTAGTTCAAGAACAGGGAATGGATTTTATTATCTTAAAATACGGAGTGCCCTTCTTTACCACTTCAATAACAGGCAACACACAAGTCGAAAAGCTGTCAAAAATCAAAACTGGAACTGACTTAACAAATGAAATAGTCAACGAAGGCAAAAAAATAATCACCTACTGGGAAAATAAAGAAAACCTCAAAATTAACCAGGTTGTTGTTTCAGGTGATTTAGTTTACAAATATTTCGGACTATCAGCTACATTAAATATCTTTCCTCCAATAACAACCTACATAGGAACCATCAAAAGAATAAGAGCCCTTAAAACAAATGAATACAACGACCTTGTTCTTGTAACTCACCTTGTAAGCATTGGCGCTGGTATAAGGTTCCTACAAAAAGATGTCTATGAAGGAATTAATCTTTTTTCTCAAGAAGAAAAGCTTAAAAACGAAAAAATAAGACTACAGAAAAAGATTACATCGCACCTCATGTCATTTGTCTACACAAATATTGTAATTTTACTTCTTCTCTTCATAAGCATCCTCGCTTTAAATCTTTGGAATTACTCTTTGGAGAAAAAATTTACTAAACTGAACCTAAATCTTTCTTCAAAAATGTCATCGGCTTTAATTCAAAATGTAAACAAAATAAACAACAACATTAAAAGCGTGATTTCCTTAACCCGGGAGCAAGAAGATAGTGGAGCAAAATTAAAAACAATTTCCGATCTGGTACCACAGACAATTAAACTTACATCTGTAAATTTATCATCAACCAAATCCCGTGAATGGACAATTGAAGGAATTGGAGATAGAAATACCATCTTGGCTTTTTACAAAATTCTTAAAGAAAAAACTGACGCAACTTTCATTTCCATGCCCTACAGCAATTTCAATAAAGAAACTGAGAATGAATTTTCAATAACCCTAGTTTGGTAAAATGATGGCAAATACTCAAAATAAGCTAAAATTTACTACAATCGCGCTTTTTACGTCGTTCATAACGATAATTATAGGCCTAAATATCTTGAAAGGGATAGTTTCTAAAGTTAAAACTAGTAAATTAAAGGTTGCAGAGATTAATCGCGACATATCACTTATTGACAAAGTTAATGACGATGTCAAAAAATATGAAAGTGAAATTAAAGAAATTGTAAATACCCTTCCTCATGAATACTACGAACTTTCCTTTTTTAACTCGCAGATTGAAAATATAGCAAAGGAAAACAACTTAACCCTAGATATACAAGCAGATAAAGAGAAAAAGGAAGAAAAAGAACTTTATGACTCAATAGGATATTCAATTTCGATGACGGGAAAATACTTATCGTTTGCCAATTTTTTAAGCCAGATGTCAAAATTACCTTATCATACAAAGATTGACAAAATTAATATTTTCAATGAAGAAGGAGTCTTAACAGCCAAAATAAATTTCAGAATTTTTGTACAAAAATGAAAAAAACGGAAATAAGATTAATAATTTTAGTTATTTATTTACAAATAGTTCTCATCATCTACTTTATTTCACTTTATCCTGCTTTGGAAAAACCTAAAAATTTACCACCCACCCAGATACCACTTCTTTCCACAGCAAATTTGAAAGAGGCTCAAAATCTTCTGTCAAACAAAGGAAAGGTATGGATTTCATACCCCCAAGAACCTGATATTTCATCCTATACTTTCGGCCAATCCGATCCCATAAAATAGTCAAAAGAATATCAAATGAAAAAAAATATTATTATTTTAAACTTTTTACTCGAAAAGGGCATGACTTTGATTGAAATTTTAATAGTTATCGGAATAATATCCGTTTTATCAGTTGTCTTAATAACCGCCATAAATCCCGTAGAATCGGGTAGAAAATCAAGAGATGCCAAAAGAATATCCGATTTATCAACCATAAAAAGAGCTATTGACATGGCTTTGGCAGATAAACAAAAACTAGCAATTACCTCGTCAATAGAGATTACATCTACAAATATCGGAGGTTTGGATATAAGCAAATATTTGCCTGCGATTCCAAAAGATCCATCACGTAATTCTGGCAATAATGTTAGGGTTTTGATTTTAAACAGTGGAAATTGTGAGAGTGGTTCTTCAAACGGTCCAATGCTCTATGAATTCGTAAGTGACGGAGATTTTTACACAATTAGAACAAGATTTGAATCGCTTAGCAATTGCGATCTCCTAAAAAATGACGGTAATCAAAATAATTATTATGAACTCGGTACAAAACTAAACCTTTTCCCTTAATTTTATTAAGTAATCTTTCTTAAAAACGCTGGTATTTCAAATTTTTCTCCAAAAACGTCCTGATCACCTTCATCGGGAGGGATTTTATTATTTTCATCTTCATCTTCTTCCTTTTTTTCTTTTTTAATTGATTCACTTACAACACCTTGCATTTGTGGTTCAACTCTGGGTTGAGAAAATTGAGCTATTCTCGCTCTGGTTTCATCAAAACCGGTTGCTACTACAGTAATTCTTAATTGATCAGTCAAATCCTCCTTAATTACAGCTCCAAATATTATATTGGCATCAGCATCTGCTGATGAGGAAATTATTCTTGCTGCTTCATCAACTTCAAACATCGTTAAATCCTTACCCCCAGTTATATTAAATAAAACTCCAGTCGCTCCTTCTATCGAAAGATCCAAAAGTGGAGAGGCAATAGCAGAACGCGCTGCCATCTGAGCCCTGTTTTCACCAACCCCTGTTCCTATACCCAATAATGCTGTACCAGAATTCATCATTATTGTCTTAACATCGGCGAAATCAACATTTATCAATCCTGGTGTGGTAATTATATCAGCAATGCCGGAAACAGCCTGACCTAAAACAGAATCTGCCACCTTAAAAGCTTCTAAAAGAGTCATCTTTCTATCGATAACATCCATCAACCTTTGATTGGGAATAACGATCAAGGTGTCAACCTGCTCTCTAAGTTTTTCTATTCCCTCTTCCGCAACCACAGACCTTCTTGTTCCTTCAAAATAAAAGGGCTTAGTTACTATCGCTACTGTTAATGCGCCTGTCTCTTTGGCTATTCTTGCAATTACTGGCGATGCTCCAGTTCCAGTTCCTCCTCCCATACCGGAGGTAATGAAAACCATGTCAGAATCCAGAAGAAGTTCTTTTATTTTTTCCTTTGATTCTTCAGCCGCTTGTTCACCTATTTCAGGATTTCCCCCAGATCCTAATCCCTTGGTTAACTTTTCACCGATTTGCAGCTTAGTTGGAGCCTTGTTCGCTAAAAGCACTTGCGCATCCGTGTTAACAGCAATAAACTCAACTCCCTGAACGTCATTGGATTCCGCCATTGAAGAAACAGCATTTCCACCGCCCCCTCCAATACCGATAACTTTAATTTTTGCTATTCTCGCAGAATCTGGTTTAACTAATGCCATATTGTTTTACGTAGCGTGATTTTACAGTGGGCAAGTTAAAATGTAAAGTACGCTTAGGGCAGAAGTTCTCGAATAGTGTTAATTAATTTACCTAAAATCCCTTTTGATGGGAGTTTAAACCTCTTTGAAAAACTTGTCAATGACTCTTCTGGTTCTTTTGCTGCAGCATAGAGAATTAACCCCACTGGATTTGCAAAACTGGGATTTATGATATCATCAATTAAACCACTCACACCTTTAGGTTTTCCTGTTCTTACAGGTAAAAGAAGCATTCTTTTGGCCGAATCACTGATTCCCACAATTTCAGCCCCTCCCCCGGTTATAATAGCCCCTGCAGGAATTTGATTTATCAAGCCTTCCCTCTCAAGCGCCATTCTTACCATTGTAAAAATTTCATTCAATCTCGGTTTTATTATACCTTCAGTCAAAGTTTTCCTAGATATCTTCTTACTATCCGTTACTCCCAAAGAGAATAAATCAAATTCGTCAGACTCTTCCTTAGACTTTTTTGACTTTTTCTCTTCTTCAGAAAGAGCTAATTTTATCTTTTCGGCTGTTTCAATAGAAACCCTAAGACCTATTGCCAAATCGTTGGTAACGTTTTTTGCCCCCACTGGCAATACCCCAGAAAAAGACAACGAACCATCCACATAGGCAGCAATGGAAGTCGTTCCTCCACCAATATCAATCAAAACACAACCAAGTTCTTTTTCAGTTTTTGTTAATACTGAATAACTCGCAGCCAAACCTGAAAAAACAAGTTCAGAAACATTAATACCAACTTCATTTACCGCTTTTCTTAAATTTTTTAAAGAAGATGAAGAGGCAGTGATAATATGGGTATTAACCTCCAAGCGAACACCGCTCATTCCCACAGGATCCTGAACACCCGGCTCTCCGTCCACGATGAACTCACGAGGAATGACATGTATTATTTCTCTTGAAGAAGGTAATGAAATAGCACTCGCCGCCTCGATAACCCTGTCGACATCCTCGCTGGTAATCTCTCCCTGAGGATCAGAAATTGCAACCACGCCGTGCGAATTTTGCGAAGCAATATGTGCACCACCAACCGAAATATAAGCAGTTTCAAGATTATATCCCGCCATTCTCTCCGCCGCTTCAACTCCGGTAACGATGGCATCAACCGCTTCTTCAATATCGACAATCTGTCCCTTTCTAACTCCCTTGGAATCAACAGAAGATACTCCTACTATATTTACTGTTTTTTCAAAATTTACTTCATCAGTTACCACCTGGGCAACAAGGGTAGCTATTTTTGATGAACCTAAATCTATTCCTGCTATAATTCTATTTTTAGACATTCTTTCTTAGAACCGGATTTTTAAACCTTAAGTCAATGACTTTTAATTCTCCTATTGTAATTTTAGAGTCAATTTCTTCTTTCTTCAACTCATTTAATATTAAAGTAAGAGCACCCAAAAGAAAATCCCTATCTTCATCAAGTGGAAACAATACGACTTTGTTTCCGGCTAAATTAATTCTTAAATAACCATTCTCTATGTAAGCCTTTTCCAAATTGGAAATCAAAGATGTTCCATAAATAAGCTCAAGAGCCAAAAGTTCCTCTTTTCTCAAAAAACTTCCAACTTCAGGTAAATTTCCCTCTACAAAATATCCAGGTAAACTACTTCTATCCTTCACTTCTAAAACCAAACCATCTGCATCTACCTGAACTGTAAATTCTTGACTTAAACTTTTTATCGAATATTTTGGTTTTTTCTCAATCACATACAATCTGATCCCAGAAGGCAATGCATAGTTTAAAGAATACTTATCAACCAATAAAACATTCGACATTTTATCTTTAATTAATCTCCCACAGATCCTAACTTTGCAATCCACTACATCTGAAAGACTTTGTTTAACAACCATCGAGCACTCACCATACTGGTTACGACAAGTAATTTCTCTAATCCTTATATTACTAAAGTAATTCACTAAGAAAAAAGACAAAAAAATTATTAAAATAAGCAATCCATATTTTCTAATTTTTCTTCTCATAAATAATCTTCTAACAAAGAAATAATTTTTTTGGCTGCAAACTTATCAGGATTTTCAAATTTAACAACCGATTTAAAAATTGCACTCCAATTTTCAGACAAATATGAAACTTTTTCTAATAAGGTATTGGGGGTCAGTTCGCTTTGATTTATTATTAACGAACCAGCGTATTTTTCTGCAAAGATTGCATTTCTATATTGTTCATTCAAATAAGATATAGGTAAAGGTATCAATATTGAAGGTTTTTTAGAATAAACAATCTTTGAAACAGTATTTGCTCCTGCTCTTGAAATTAAAATATCCGATTGATTAAATATCTTATTATAGACTTTAGGATCCAATACTCCATAAACAAAATAATTCCTTAAATATTTTTTTTCCAATTTAGCGCGAATCTCTAAAAATTTATCTTCATCTTTTAAACCTGTTTGATGTATTACTTTATATTTCTTTAAAAGCTGGGGTAGAATTTCAGCGACATTATCGTTTATAATTGATGAACCCGATTGTCCTCCTGTAACAAAAATGGTTTTAGGTTTAGACAAACTTGAATGGCTACTTTTTTTAATTAAATCACTCGGTAAAGGATTGCCCGTTAAGACAATTTTGTTTTTTGGAAAATAATCTTTACTTGTCTCTCTCGAAATAGCTATTTTGCGGGCAAAAAATGAAGAAAACCTATTCGCCCTTCCAGCAACTGAAGTTTGTTCATGAATAACAATCGGAATACCCAAAAAATATGAAACTAAAACGACTGGAAAAGCAGAAAAACCGCCGAATGACAAGACAACATCTGGTTTGATTTTCAAAATAAGAATAAAAGCATGTATAAAGCCTATAGGTATTTTAAGAATCGAAAAAATTGTATATCTGGTCCACCTTCTTTGAATTCTGCCTACAACAATTGAAAATGTCTTGACTTTATATTTCGGGAAATACAAAGATGAAAGTGTTAAATACTTTTTACCTTCAAAAGAACTTTCAGGACCTATCCAAAAAACATCCCAAGGTTTTGCTTCCTTTCTTATTTCCTCAATAATCACAAAAGCAGAAGAAGCTGCATGTCCGCCCGTGAGTAAAATTCTTTTTTTAACATTATCTAATTTTTTTACCATATTTAGATATATTTAAAAGTATTCCACAAGCAAAAAGCAATGAAACCAAAGAAGAACCGCCGTAAGATATAAACGGAATTGGCACTCCTGTTAATGGAACTAAAGCCGACATTGCCGCAATATTCAATATTGTTTGTCCTCCTATCCATGAAATAATTCCCAAAGAAAAAATTCTCGAAAATGTGTCTGGTGCATCTACAATTATTTTATAACCCCTATATATAAAATATGAAAAAATTAATATTATTACTACACTCCCCATAAAACCAAATTCTTCAGCTAAAACTGCAAAAATAGAATCCGTAGCAGTTTCAGGCAAAAAAAGGTATTTTTGTTTGGAATTACCCAAGCCAACTCCCCAAAACCCACCCGAACCCAACGCCAAGAGAATTTGGCGAATGTGATAAGATTTTCCCAATGGGTCTCTTGTTTGTTCTAAAAAGGTTAATAATCTCTCTTTTCTATAATCCGAAAAAAGAATCAGTAAAGTCGTAATTCCACCACCGCCTAAAACCAAAATAAAAAACTGAAACAGGTTTATCCCAGCTACAAACATTTGAGTTAATCCTATACCCACAATAATTAAGGCAGTACCCAAATCTGGTTGCAATACGATTAAGAAAGCTGAAATCAGCAATGGCAAAAGATATGAAAAGATTCCCTTTCCCTTTTCAGCCACCTTAGCAATATACATAGAAAGAGTAATTTTCAAGAATTCAGAAGGTTGGAAAGAGAAGAAGCCTAAATCTATTCTTCTTTTCGCCCCTAGTGCACTTATTCCAAAGCCAGGAATAAGTATTAAAAAAAGAAAAAATAAATTTAGTAAAAAAAGAAGTGGCCCAAATCTTTGCCAGATTTTATAATTTATATTACTAGCAACAATTAAAAGAAAAAAACCAATCAAAGCAAAATAAAACTGTTGCCTGGCGAAGAATAGTTTATCGGAAAAATTTCTTGAGGCAATCGGCGCTGAAGCATCAGCAATAGCTATAATCCCAAAAGAAGTTAAGACCAAAACACCAATTAAAAAATGTTTGTCAATTGTTTTAAATAATGACTTTTTATCTTTTTTGTTTTTATACACACTTTTAATTTTTTATATCGCAGCCAACCAAAGACCAAAGATAGCCAAAATTATCCCCACAAGCCATGCTCTCATGACAATTTTTGGTTCCTCCCATCCTCTGGCCAAAAAAGCATTGTGAACAGGAGCCAAGGGCAATAAAGGCTTCTTCATAAACTTCCATCCAAACATTTGTATAGCAGAACTGGCAATCTCAACCAAAAATACTCCTCCAATCACTATCATAGAGACTATACTACCTGTTAACAAACCAATAACCGCTATCATTGCTCCAAAAGATAAAGCTCCTGCATCTCCCAAATGAATTCTAGCCGGCCAGATATTGAAATAGCCAAATGCTAGTATTGCTCCCAACCACAACGATATAAAGGATATCAAGGGGGTGTCCAATGAACCGGCGGCAATAGTTCCAAAAGCAATAAGATAGATAACCAAAAGGCCTGTTGACAATCCATCCAACCCATCAGTTATATTGAACGCATTTGTAAATGCGACAATAAATGTGGAAGCAAAAAAAAGATAAAAAAATTTCAAATTCACAACATAATCAAACAGAGGCAAATGAAGTATTGATATACCCAATCTTTTGTACAAAACAAAACTTACAATAAAAGCAAGAACCCACTGGAAAGCGAATTTTTGACGCCTCTTTAAACCAAAATACATTCCTAAAACCCCTGGACTTGGTTTTCCAAACGTTTTCACTAGATCGTCAAATAAACCTAACAATCCAAACGAAATAAAGGTAAAAAGGATAATAAAAACTTCAGTTTTAAAATTATGAAAACTTCTTATATAAACCCCCATTCTAGATGCAAAAGGAAAAAGAAGAATAAACATAATTGAAACAATAAAGATTATAAGTATTCCACCTCCCACCGGAGTTCCTGCTTTTCTGTCATGTAGTTTATCAAAAAGAGGAACTTTTCCCTTAATAGGAGCCTCCTTCTTCCTGGTTAAGTGCAGTTTATATAATATATTTATAAAAGGAACAATTAACAAAGATGTAATCAGAAAAGAAAAAAGTATTAATCCTAAAGCTAAGGGCAGGCTGGTGATACTAGACATAATCCGGATATTATTATATCAACTTTCCTAGGGATACTCTATAGATAAAATCCTTACAAATTTTAAGATCTTTCATACCCTTACACACCTTCTAAATTCCTGAAGTAATTCAATAATTAATACATTTTATAACTATAAATGTCTAAATTTTTTCCTCATCATTTCAAAAACAAAAGTAAACCAATAAAGGTTTTTCACAGGTAAATCATGTGCATGCAACCAATCAATCCTTTCTCCTCCAAAACCTTTTTTAAAAAGAGTAACTCCCCAGAATCTGTGTTTAGGATCATCTTTCGAAGAAATTCCCCAAAAATCGTAGTATCTCATACCCAGAGATTTTGATTTTTTTATTATCTCCCATTGCAAATAATAAGATGCATTGGTTTTAAGGGATTGATAAGAAGATCCGCTGTAATGGTAAAATGATTTCCCCGCATAAAATACTATCAATGCACTAGCAAGTAAATTTTTTCCCTTTCTACATTCAAAAAGCAATGCTTGTTTGTCCTTTGAAAACACTTCCAATTCTGAACGTAATAAAACCTCCCTAAACCCTACGAATTTATGTCGCTTTACCGTTTCGTTTTGTAAATTATAAAGAGATTTTATTCTCTTCGTATCGGAACTTACTATAACTTGATATCCTTCTCTCAAACTCTTTTTTATCAAATATCTAGTTGTTTTCCTCATAGCTTTAAGTATTTCATCTTCACTTTTTTTCAAATCTAAAACTAGAGTATTTTCACCGTGAACATGCATGGGGGCCGAAATCAAACCCATTCTTTTTAATAAAGTTCTTATATCAGGATTGTCTTTAATATCCGGCCTTATTCTTACAAACCAAACTCTTTCTTTTTTTGCCAATTTTTCTAATTCTTGTATAACGAACCTTAATAATTCTTTATCATCATAATCTATAACCGGACCGCCGGGTATTAATAAATGTGAACCTCTTTTTGCTGGTTGGTGAATAATCAGAGCACAACCTACCAATTTTTTGCTTTTATAAAAACCAAGTCTAAATATTTTAAAACCAACCTTTTGATTAACTTCACCCCAATTCCAAGATTGCAAAAATGTTCCAGGATTTCTGGAAAGCAAAAAATCCTCCCATTCCTTTTTACTCTCTATTTCCTTTGTTTCGAAATTGTTCATTTAATTAAACTAATAATATATTTAGCCTCGTTTATTCCAATTCCCTCATAAGTTGGCAAATTCAATATTTTTCCCCTAATGCTTTCAGCATAAGGGCAAGAACCGATTATATAATCCACCTGATTGAGATTCTCTACCGGATAAACACAATCTTTATACCAATCTCCCAAAATAACACCTTTTTGTTTAACCTTCTTCAAAATCTCTTCTGCGTTTTCTGCAACTATAGGAAATCTCACCCATATCGCTCCTTTCACCCTAGGAGGCAATATATATCTGCTACTCTTTAAACTCCTAAAATAGAAATCAGCGATATTTCGCCTATGTAAATTAAAGAGATCAAGTTTTTTTAATTGATTGAGCGCTAATACTGATAAAGCACCAGGAAGTTTAGTAGGAAACACTTTAGGTTTTCGGGAAAACTTTTCTTCCTTATAAATAGATTTAGACAAAAGGTGTAATTTCTGTAAAACAAAAATGACGAATTTTCCTAAAGTAAATTTGGAAATGCCAAAATTATAAAAAGGCAAAATCAAAAAAAAGATTATCGGATGCAAGAGTTGCTGAACTAACCACCATGGCCTAGGATATTCAAGATTCTCACGTAATTTCAAAAGAGACTTATAAGTATTCCTATCTTTACATAAAATCATACCGCCAAAAACGGATGAAATTACCTTATCTCTTCCAAAACTAAAAAAGGATATATCGCCTAAAACTCCCACTTTTCTACCTTTGTACATTGCTCCCAAGGAAAGTGCACAATCCTCTATCAAATATATCTTTCTCTTACTCTTCTTTAAAACCTTTTTAATCGCATCATAATCTGCTGGGATACCAAAACTATTTTGTAAAATTACTGCCTTTGTATTTTTACTTATTTTCCTGGTTAAATCTCTAGGATCCATATTAAAATTCTTTTCCACATCAACATATACAGGTTCCGCCCCCACCCATTTAATTGAATTCGGAACAGCCACGCAAGTTAAAGATTGAATAATAACTTCATCTCCATAACCAATATCCAAAGATTTAAGGATTAGATATAATGCACTTCTTCCACTATTTACAGCCAAAGCGTAGTAATTTCTACCAAAATAATCTGCAAACTCTTTTTCCAAAATTTCGGTTTTAGTGAAATCATACCAATACACAGGATTAAAAAACTGCTTTATCGCCTGTAAAAAATCATCTTTTTGAAGGTTTGGTGATAAGGATATAGCTATTGGTCTTTTCATCATTTACTAAAATACTCAACCACTTTAGGTAATCTTCCTTCTATTAAAACAGAATCTTTTTCTTTAATTTCTTTTTCCAGATAATCTATGATTCTCTCCTGATCCCTGATATAAATAAGTTCACATCTTCCTTTTATACCCTTGCTTAAGGGCTTGAAAAAATCTCCATTACGTAAAATAACTATATCAGCATTTTTTCCTATCAAATCACCCAAATTTTCGTGTACAGTATCAGATTCCTTCCCCAATTCTATAATACCCGTAGTTACAATAATTTTCCTTCCTGAAGATACACTAAATAAAACTTCCAAAGCCGCCTTAAAACCAGAGAAAGATGAATTATAAGAATCATCAATAAGGGTAATCCCTTTCTTAATCTTTGTAATATTTAAAGTACCATCCGGAAGATAAAGCTTTTTAGATTCTCTTTCAATTTCTCTCCAGCCAATACCAAACATTCTCGCTGCCAAAATCACACCAGTTAAATTCTGAATAAAACTTTTTGAAACAATGTTGGTTTTAATCTTTTTTCTTTCATCAAAAACTTTAATTGAAAACTCTATACCATCATCTCTCAAAATCTCTACTTTAGAAAAGGCTGAATATTTATGATCTCCCAACTTACTATCATTTCCTACAAAATATGTAAAACATTTTATGTTTTTTCCTAATTTTTCTGCTCTTTCTACAAATTCCAAAGCCAAATAACTATTTGCATTGACAAACAACATTCCGCCATCTTTGAGTGATTCCACAAGTTCGAACTTCGCCCTTTTTAAATTTTCAATATTTCCAAAAATATCCAAGTGTTGAGGTTCTATACCAGTTATAAAAGCTGCTTCTGGTTTTATTATTTCTGCAACTTCTCTAATTTCACCGATTTTATATGCGCCAATTTCTGCAACTAAAAACTGATGATCTTTGTTTAAATAATTATTTACTCTCCTTAAAACACCAAAAAAAGTATTTTGATTTTTTAATGTTGACAATACATTATATTTTGTACTCAATATTTGAGTAAGAAAATCCTTCGTTGTTGTTTTTCCATAACTGCCAGTTATTCCGATGGTAATCGGATTATATTTACTTATAACCTTAATTGCTTTTTCTCTCTCCATTCTTTTAGCCCTTCTGACAAGAGGAATTGTTAAAAAAATACCCAGAAATGGAGTTAAAATCAGCAAAATTTCCCCCAAAAAAAATGTTTTGGAAATTGAAATCTTATTAAAATATAGAAAACAAAATGTTAAAATTAAACTAAATAAACAAACTAACCATATATTTTTTATTCTTTCAGTTATTTCAGGTCTTCTTAAATTTCCAAGTAAAATATTTTTTAAAAAGATAGTATCGAAAATCAAAAAAACAAAAATTAATAGAAGAAAATTCGGATTTAAAAGTATAATCGAAATTTTAATAATAATACCAACAACACCTAAGTTTAACCTACCTTCTCTTAATTTCATAAATGAAAAAAATCTGTCCAGCCTGTATTCTTTAATCTGCAGCCAATAAGTCCAAGTCAATAATTGTTGAATAGCCTGAGGTAACCAGGATAAAAAAATAAAAATTTCCATAATTTAGACAGTTGTTTTATACCATAAGTCGATATTCTTTGCTAAATCCTTGGGTTTTTCGTAAGGAAGTCGATGCCCCTGATCTTCGAATATAATAAGATCGCATTTCCTAACAAGTCTTTTAGCTAAAAGAGCATCTTTAATGGGAGTTATCCTATCTTTATTTCCCCATAAAATTAAGGTAGGTATTTTTATCAATTGAAGTAATGGACTTAAATCCTCCGAAATTATCCGTTTGAAAATCTTCTTCATTATTCCCTGAGCCTTTTCATAATCATGTTCACCGGCAGCTTTATAAAGAAGTTTCCTAAATTCATAAGCTAAGGGTGGAATAAATACAAAAATTTTGCCAGCCTTAGCCAGAAGATTGAAAATAAAGCGTTTCAAAAACTTCCCTCTTCTTATACCTCTTGCAGCACATAATATAACAGCCATTACATTCTTTTTTTCTGAAGCAATTTTTATTGCCACCCCTCCTCCAAAAGAGTGGCCAAAAACTAAAAAATTTTCATCCCGAAAATATTTTCTTGCTTTCTCATAAAGATAATCAGAATAATCCTCAATTCCCCAGACTTTTACAGGGGCAGGTTTCTCAAATCCCGGCAATTTGGGTAAAAATACTTTCCAGCCTAATTTTTCCAACTCCTTTTTCAGAGGATAAAGTTTATTTTTACTTGCCCCCCAACCATGAATAAGCATTATTCTTTTATACATAAAAAATTTATCTATTCAAAAAAATCTATTTTAAAATTTTTACAGCCACTTTGAATTGATTTCCCCTATCTTTATAATCTTTAAACATATCAAAAGAAGCACAAGCTGGAGAAAATAAAACAATACCATTCTTTGGTGTTAATATTAAACTTTTTTTAACAATATCTTTCATACTTGCCTTACCCAATACTACGATTTTTCCCTTATAACCAATTTTCAACAAGGATTTCAAAATAATATCTGATACTTCACCTATCAAAATAATATTTTTAATATTATCTCTTTTTACTATTTCTTTAGACATCAAATCATAAGACAGTCCTTTATCTGAACCTCCTAAAATTAAAGTCATCTCTTCATTAAATGAATTAATTGCCGCAATGGTAGTGTTTGGATTAGTTGAAGATGAATCATTATAAAAACTAATACTATCCACCTTACCAATCAGCTCAAGCCGATGCTCCAACCCTTTAAATGATCTTATTACACTTTTAATCGATTTTATACTAGCCCCCGCCAAGTACGAAGAACAACATGCTGCCTGAACGTTTTCCCAGTTATGCTTACCTCTCAATAACAAATCACAAGTTTCTACTAATTTTTCTTTTCTATTCGCTATATTTAAAATCATATTTTCCCTTTCAATAAAAACCCCATTTACCGGCTTCTTGCTACTAAAATATCTTACTTTAGCTTTGGTATACTTGGAAAATCTTCTTGAAGTCTCATAATCATAGTTTAATACTGCAAAACATTCCCTTTCTTGGAATTTAACAATATTTAGTTTGGAATTTACATATTCTTTTTTATTTTTATGCCAGTCCAAATGATCCTCTGTAATATTTAAAACCACAGATATATAGGGGCTTTTTCTCATATCAATTAACTGAAACGAAGAAAGTTCTAAAACCACCCAGGAATTAGAATTTACAACTTTCAAAAGTTCGAGTACAGGATAACCTATATTTCCGGCGAGATATACATCAAAACCATCTTTCTTTAGAATTCTATAAATTAAAGTACTTGTAGTTCCTTTACCCTTGGTACCAGTAACTCCTATTATTTTCCCCGGACATAAATCAAAAAAAAGTTTTATTGCTGAAGTTATTATAACGCCTTCCTTTTCAGCCTCAATAATTTTAGGAAGAAATCTGTAAACACCCGGGGACCTAAAAATATAATCATAACCCAATAATCCATCTTTTAAATAATCCTTGCCGAGGCAAAACTTTGTTCTTTTTAAATCTACTTTACTAAAATCCAACTCGTTTTTCGTTTTTTTATCATAAATAGTTATTTCACTATTATACTTAGATATAAATTTATAAACATCAAAACCATTAATTCCCCATCCTAAAATAGCAACTTTCTTATCGTTAAAATCAATTAACATTAAAGGTATTTTATTTATTAAAAAGCTTCTTACTATCTTTGTAGACTGTTTTTATTTCTTTTTTCCTTTGAAGCCTTAATCTTTGTTGATTTAAAGTCTTAAATTCACCAATTTCATCATCGGAAAAACCCATTAAAAATATCTCAGGTACCAGCTCAATCCCCAATTCTTTTTTTGCCTTACTATAAATGGTCTTTAAAACCTTAAGATAATCACGAGCAGTAGCTTTACCTTTATTGATAATAAAATTATGATGATTCTCGGAAATCACAGCATCTCCTACTCCAAACCCGGTCATTTTTAAAACATGCTCAATAAGAAAACCCACAGAAGTCGTAGGAATTCCCAATTTCTCTTTTTGTTCTTGAGTTAAATTTTGAAAAGCACAACCTGGAGAGTTTCTTGGTTGAATACTTTTTCTCTTTTCCCATTCATACCTAACAAACTTAGCTCTATCAACATCTCCTTTATAAAGCAAAAAATTTACATCCAAAATAACCTCACCCGTTACTTGAAACCGACTTTTATCATAATCTACTCCTAAGTCTTTTATATTTAAAGTCAAGATATCTCCCTTTTTATCAATAACTCTGACCGAATGAATAACTTCGCTTATAAAATGAGTTCCCCCGTGAATATTATTAAAAATAGCTCCTCCTATTGTTCCAGGAATACCTGCGAACCACTGTAAACCTGTAATTCCAAACTTAAACAAATAATCGATAGCTTCACCTAAACATACTCCGCTATCAATTCTGACTTTAATCCTGGGGTAGCCACTTTCATCATAATCCAAATCTTTAAATTCGTACTTGAAAGAGCCAACCGATTTATCCGACTGCCAACGATACTGAGGATGTTTTAATTTTCCAAGTTCAATTTTATTTCCACTACCCAAAATTTTAATACCATTACTTCTGTTCACAATTACCAATCCCTTTATGCCCTTATCTGAGATCAAAACATTACTTCCACTTCCCAACACAGTTACAGGAATCCTTAATTTCCTTGCATATTTCAATGCTTTAAGTAATTCTTTTGTTGATAAAGTTTCAAACAACAAATCAGCCGGACCTCCGATATTAAGGTAGGTGTAAGAAGAAAGCTTTTTATTTAAAACAGCTCTATCTCCTAATATCTCCTTAAGTTTATATATATTATTCATTTATATATTAATTATTAAACTATTTACTTAAGCCCAAACTTCCTTAAAGATTCATAAATATGAAAAATATCACCCGCACCCAATGTAATAACTACATCACCTTTTTTGATAAAATCCGACAGCCATTTTATAATCATATCCTTTTTAGGTAAATAATACGTATTTTCAGTATATTTTTTTATTTCTTCCACAAGTAACTTAGATGAAATTGTTTCATCCTTTGATTCTCTCGCAGACGAGTAAATTTCAGTTAAACATACAGTATCAGCATCCTTAAATGCTCTGGAAAATTCATAAAACAATGCCTTCGTACGCGAAAAGGTATGGGGCTGAAATATTGCAATAATTCTGCGCTTTGTAAACCATCTTCGAGCGGCTCCTAGAATCGATACAATTTCTGAGGGATGATGAGCGTAATCGTCGTAAAAAATGGCACCTTTATAAAAACCCATCCTCTGAAACCTCCTTCTACATCCCTTATATTTTTTTATCCCCCTTTTTATGTTATTTTCACAAATATTTAATATTAGACCAACTATGAAAGATGCTGTAGCATTCCTGACATTGTATTCGCCAGGCAAATTAATAACTATATCTTTGTAAATCTTTCTATTTCTCTTATCAAAAAGATCAAATAAAGTCCTTTGATCATCATTTCTGACATTAATTATCCGGTAATCTGATCTATCACTAAAACCATAGGTTAATATTTTTATTTTCAGGCTTTTAATAACCTCTTCTACGTTCGGATTATCAATACAGGCTATCAACGCCCCATTTTCAGGTATTTTATTG
The DNA here is from genome assembly GCA_964431555.1 of uncultured Gammaproteobacteria bacterium. Lineage (GTDB taxonomy): Bacteria > Patescibacteriota > Microgenomatia > UBA8517 > UBA8517 > CAYSJW01. The sequence goes on from CAYSJW010000004.1 coordinate 41,753, forward strand.
AAGAACTTTTTAAAAGCCAACTTTGTTTCGGAAAAACTAGCATAAACGTCCGGATGATCATATTCTATGTTTGTCACAACCGTTATAAAAGGGTTTAAAAGCAAAAATTTTGGAGTGTTATTCACTCCAGGCGAGATTACATAATCATCCGCCTCACAAACGAAAAATTCTCCATTTTTGTCATAATGCCCGGGATTTCCCAAAGGAAATATTTCAGCAACACCAATAACATACGAAGGTCTTAATTTAGAATAGTGAAGCATTGTTGCAATTATAGATGAGGTAGTCGTTTTTCCACCAACTCCACAGACGCTTATCACTTTTTTTTGGTTGGCCAAATTAGACATAAATTCGGCATATGATTTTACCGGAATATTTTTCTTTTTGGCTGATAATACTTCTGGATTCAAAAAACCCTGATGAGCTGCGGTTGTAACCAAAAGATCAGGTTTTGGTCTTAAATTTTTCTCACCAAAACCTTCCTTCCATTTAATATTATTCCTTTTTAACGTTTCATCCGTAACAAAGATTTCCGAAACATCACTACCGGTTATCTTCTTACACAAATCTTTAACACACAAACAAAGAGCTGTCATACCCACACCCTTTATTCCTGTAAAATGAATGTGTTTAAGTTTGTCAATATCCATAAAATATTGTAAAAAATTAAATTTTAATTTCTAAATATCTTCTTGACACCACCTTTCAAAGCAATTTTTACTGCTTCATAGTCTGACCAGGGATATTCTATATTCCTATAAGCCATACTTTTTTCATGACCTTTACCACAAATAACTATAATATCATCTTTTTTGGCAATCTTTTGTAACACCAAAGATATTGCTTCTCCCCTTTCTGCAACTCTGCAAAAAAAATGTTCTCCCTTTCTTATATCCAGATTTTCTAAGTTATGATAATTCATCTCTTTAGCTTTATTCCTCAATGCACCCACTACCATTTCGTCAATAATTTTCTCTACATCTTCATTTCTCGGATCTTCAGCCGTAAATACCGATATTTCTGCAATTCTCGCAGAAATACCACCCATTATACTTCTTTTCTCCCTGTATCTTTCTCCCGCACAACCAAAAATAACTATCAATTTACCCTTCGTGATCAATTTTAGATATGACAATACATTTTCCAAAGAGTCAGGTGTGTGTGCAAAATCGATGAATATTCTAAAGCCTTTATTATTTTTTATCTCGTCAAGCCTTCCTTTAGGCAATTTAAACGATAAAAGCGATTTTAAAGCATCTTTCCTTTTAATTCCAATAATCCTGCCAGCCAAGACCGCCGCTTCAGCATTTAAATTATTGAAATAACCGGGAAAAATATCAATTTTTGTTACCTTTGGACAGATAATTTTTTTCTCACACGAATTAATAAATTTTAATTTTGTTTCCTTATATCTATTAAAAGTTTTATGATAATCCAAATGCTCCGGTGAAATATTGGTTAAAATCCCAATTCTAAAGAAGATTCCAGCAATTCTCATTTGATCTATTCCATGAGAACTTACTTCCAAGATCGCATATTTTATGCCCTTATCAAGTATCTTCCTTAATATCTTATTTATCTCCAAAGGTCCGGGAGTAGTTACATGCAAACCGGGGTAAGTAATTGAGGAAATCATTCCACATTTTTTTCCCCAGTAATTAAGAATGTGATTTAGCATATGAACGGTGGTTGTTTTGCCTTTTGTTCCTGTTACTCCAATTACATAAAGTTTTCTACTTGGGTCACCATACCAAGACGATGCAACCTTAGCCAAAGCAAGGCGACTGTCTTTCACCTTGACATAGGTTATCTTTTTTAACCAATTAGATTCAGGTTCATTTTCTCCAATTACAGCTAATGCTCCTTTTTTAATAACCTGAGGTATAAAATTGTGTCCATCATGAGTTAATCCTTTTACGGCTATAAAAAGACTTCCCTTTTTAGTTTTTCTTGAATCGTCACTGATTGAACTTAAAAGAATATTTTCTTTACCAAAAATTTCGTAATTATCCAGTTTCTGAAGAATTTTTGATAGCCTCATTTATTAATATAATTACTAGGATATCTCCTCAATCTTTGCTCCTAGTTTTTGTAAATTTTCAGAAAAATGCGGGTGACCTCTATATAAAGACTCTGCGTTAAGAATAATCGATTCTCCTTCAGCAATCATAGAAGACATAACCATTGCTACCACAGCTCTTATTATATAAGGAGCTTCTAAAGTGTCACCATACAGTTTTCTTCCCGCCGTTACAATCACTCTGTGAGGATCTGCAATAATTACGTTCGCGCCAAGTTTTTGAAGTTCACTTACCCAAAAAAGGCCGCCTTCATACATCCAATTATGAAACATTACCTGACCCTTTGATGCCGACAAAGCCAAGGGTATAAAAATCGGCAGATTATCCACCATAAGTCCCGGCCAAGGCCTGGGTTTAATTAATAGATATCCTCTTCCTTCCTCCTCCTTAATAATTACTTTTTGATTCTTTTCAACATAAGCTGAATCACCATCATATTTAATATCCACTCCAAATGATTCAAAAGTTTGTCTTATCGGCTCAAAAGACCATTTATTTACACCATTCACCCTTACAAAGCCGCCCGTCGAAGCTCCCATAGCCAAAAATGTTGCCACTTCATGATCATCGAAAACAATCTTATACTCGTGAGGAGTAAGTTGACTGCCACCTTCGACTTCCAAAATACTCGAAGCTATTCCCTTAATTTTTGCGCCGCAAGAGACCAAAAAATTACACAAATCTTGTACCTGCGGTTCTGACGCAGCTCCAACAATTTTCGTCTTACCCTTTAGACCTACAGCCAGCATAATGACGTTTTCGGTTGCAGTTGGACTCATCTCTCTTAAAAATATCTCTCTGCCACAAGCCTCTGATATATCCATCCTCGCACTATGCCTATCTTCATTAACTTTTACACCCAAATCTGAAAAAGCTCGGTAATGTGGAGTCAAGGTTCTAAAACCAAGCGTGCATCCGCCCGGCAAACCCTCAAAGACAACTCTACCAAACCTTGCCAACATCGGACCCCAAAGTAGTGAAATACCTTTCATATTCCCCAAATCTTCTTTTGTTAATTCATCAAATCTCAATTTTGAGTTATCTATGGTAATTTTCCCAATACTCCTCTCATAATCTATCTTGCTCCCTAACTTCTTTAACACACTAATCAATCTTTCCACATCGGAAATGTCTGGAATATTTGAAAAAGTAACAGGTTTATCAAAAAGTATAGAAGAAGGTATTAAACAGACTGCCGAATTCTTATAGCCGGAAATATTTACCGTACCAGATAATACCTGACCGCCTTGAACCCTGATATTCATAAAATTTATAAATTATTTTAGCACACTTTATCTAGTTTTTTGGTTGAATACCAAAATGTATAAAAAGATCTTTGGCAATAGAATACCATAAAGGAGCAGCGGTCTCTGAAGCCCAGGGAGAACTTTGAGGCTCTCTTAAAGTAACAAGCATAACAAACTTCGGATCCTCATAAGGCGCAAAACCTATAAAACTGGCTATTGTTTTTTCTTCATCATAATGGCCTTTTATGGGAATTTGAGCCGTTCCCGTCTTCCCAGCAACTCTAAACCCTTTAAGATTCGTCCATTTTGACTCACCTTTTTCTGCCGCTTGAACCATCATCGTGGTTATTTCCCTAGCCGCCCTTTCAGAAATGATTCTCTTTCCAGTATCTTTTTTTACGTCCATTTCCCAACCATCTCCTACTATTTTATTCACCACTTTAGGCTTTAAAATTACACCTTTGTTGGCAATTGCCCCCACCGCTCTGATCATCTGAATTGGAGTTACAGCTACTCCCTGACCAAAACTTGCCGTAGCAAGATCAATCAAACCCCAATCCTCTTTTTTCCGCAATCCAGGATTCATCTCTCCCTGTAAATCAATTTCCGTCTTTTCTCCTATTCCAAATAAACTCAAATACTTTAACATTTTGTCTACACCCAATTTTTGTCCAACAAAAACCATACCAACATTATCCGAGTGAATGATAACATCAGTCATATTAGACTCCGGATAATAAACCTTGTTCCAAGTTTCAATTGTATATTTATCAATTTTAATCGGTCCTTTACACAAATCACACTTGGTACTAGGTTCGACAACCTTCGCATCCAAAGCAGACGCCATAATCAATACTTTAAAAATCGAACCAGGTTCAAAAGACACAGCTATCGCAGGATTTTGAAAAAGTTGATCGTTAAAATTAAAGTATTTTCGAGGATCATACGAAGGGTAAGAACTCATAGCAATAATTCCTCCAGTTTTTGGATCCATTACTATTGCAGTACCACCTTTCGCGCCATATCTTTCAATTCCTTCCCTTAACTTTTTATCTAATTTCAAATTAACACCCCTATCAATATATGTTAACAAATCCGCTCCCTTTATAGCCAGCATTTCTTTAAAATTCTCACCTGCAATAGGCAACCCTGTTGCATCACTATCCCTCACCAGATAACCAGGCTTACCTGAAAGAACAATATCATAGTATCCCTCAAGGCCAAAGTATCCTTGATCACCGCCGTTACTATTTTTTCCAACAAAACCTAAAAGATGTGCCGAGATTGAAGCTTCAGGATAATATCTTACCTCCTGCTCTTCAAAACCAATACCCTTTATCCCCATTTTTTGGATTTTTTCTTTAACCGATGTTTCGACTCTTTGTTTTAATGGAGCCCAAACTATCTTCTTTTTACTCAAAACTTCCTTGATTCTATTCGATTCAGAAAGTAGTGCATCTTTATCATCGACATTCTCAACAAATAAAGGAGAAAGTCTATCAGCAATCGAATCTATCTGCTCTTCAATTTCTGGTAAATTTGCGAAGATCAGCCAACTTTCCTTTGAAACTGCCAAATAACTTTTATCTGAAGCTAAAATGCTTCCTCTTGGAGCATTGATTTTCAGGCTAGATTGTTGCTGCATTTTGGCTTGAATTGATAATTCCTCATTCTTACTAATCTGCCAATAGTAAAGCCTAACCAACAAAACAAAAAAAATGAAAAAAATAAAAGTAAAAAGAAGTTTTAATCGCAAAAGCATTTCATTGAGCTTTGGCAAAAGTACTACTACCGGACTGTATATAAATGAACTTTTCAGGCTGAACAAAACCAAGGTCACTGGAGGATTTTTCTAAATTAACTAAAGAATTAAGTGAAACAAGCTCATTTGATAACAAATTAACCGACTTATCCAAATCCCTTATTTTTTCCTCATGCATATACATTTGAACACCCATCGAAGAAATCTGAATCGCAAAGTAGACATTTAAAATCAGTAAAAATAAATCAAAAAACCAAAACAAACTACACTTAAGATTTCTAATAGCTGCAAACTTATTTTTTCTATATTTTGTTTTCATAATTTCTCAATTATCCGCATTCTTGCACTTTTAGATCTAGGATTTTCCGATATTTCCCTATATGATGGTAGAATAGGTTTTTTACTTAAATTCTTCGCCTTTCCTAAAACCTCTTGTTGCCTAAAAAATTGTTTTACAATTCTATCTTCACCCGAATGAAAGCTAATCACAACAATCCTGCCACCCCTCTCAAGAACCTCAAATGCTAAAGACAAACCTGAAAGCAAATTTTCCCTTTCATTGTTTACCGCCATTCTTAAAGCAAGTAAAGCCAAAGCCGCCGTATTAATGCTTCTTTTTGATTTTTCCAATCGCTTTAGTATCTGCAAAAAATCCCCAACAGTCTCAATCGGCTTAATTTTCCTAACTCTCACTATTTCATTTGCCAGCTTCAAAGAAGCTCCAAAAGGCATCACCTGACTAAAAACTTCGGTAAGCTTTTTCTTGTCCAATAAGGCGATAAGATCCTTAGCTAAAACTTTCTGGCTTTCAGGGTCAATTCTCATATCAAGGTCTTGATCCTCATTTTTGTATGAAAATCCCCTTTTAAGGTGGTCAAGCTGAAAACTTGAAATGCCAAGGTCGAAAAGAAATCCCTTAATATTTTTGCCTTCAAATTCTTGAATCAAACTTTTTATTTGTGAAAAATTGCCGTGAAGAAGTTTATAACACCTTCCACCGGAAATGTGGAAGGTAGGGCAGGCTTTTTTCAAAACTTCCTCGGCAATTTTTAAACTCTCTCTATCCGCATCAATCCCTATAACAAAAACTCCCCTTTTCACAAATTCTTTAGCGTGACCTCCTAAGCCAACTGTTGCATCTACGATGCAAAGATTTTTTAAATGTGCACCCTTTCCAATCTCAAAAGCCTCAAGAACTTCTTTAACCATTACTGGTTTATGAAACTCTTGACTTGCAATTATTTTTTTCATGACGCTTTTGAGTCGGTGAAGGTTTAAAATCCTGAGCACTATTCATAAACAGAATAAATGTTCTGAAATTTACCTTAAAAACATTCTTATGATGATTAAATATTTCTTGTATCATTTTTCATTTAAATAAATCTCCTCAATCGCTTTTGATGCCGATTCTTTTAAAGTCTCGTTAAGACTTTTCCACTTTTCCAGAGACCATATTTCAACTCTGTCCCCCAAACCTAAAAACACTACGTCATTTTTTATACCAGAATAGTCTTTTAAAACCTCTGGCAAAATAAATCTTCCTTGGCTATCAAGACTAACTTCATACGCCGAACCTAAAATAAATCTATCAATATCCCTGACTGGTTTTGTTATCAAACCTGTTTTACCAATTAACCTTTTTGACAAATCCCGCCAAGATTTTAAAGAAACCAAAACAAGACAATTTTCGTACCATTTAGCAACAATAAGTTCATTTCCCAAATCAATTCTTAATTTTTTTGGTACGGCTAGTCTATCTTTATCTGTTAATTTACTTACATACTGCCCAATAAGCATTTTAATTAGTCGGGCAGATATACTTATGTATATTTTTCACCACTTTTCACCAATTATAACCATTTTTATATATTTTCACATATATGTCAATATGTAGCAATACCGAGTGTGAACACTAGATATAGTGATATTCAAGAAGAATAAAAAAACCTAAAATACTATTTACTTTCCACTGCAATAAATACTCCCAATTTTTCAGACTCACCTTTTTCCAATCTAACTAAATTCTGACCATCTATTCTAAAATATTCACCATATTCATCGAATTCAACTCTACCCGGCAAAGCTTCACTTTCAGAACTAAATATCCCATATGGTCCCAATTTTAAACCAACAATTTCCCTTTGAATTTCACTGGGAAAGCCAATTACATTCATTGTTACAAAATATCCGTCAGATTTTTTCTTAAGTTCATATTTAAACTTTCCATCAAGTGAAGTTAAAAGCTTTGTACTCGCTTGAAGATGAAATTCCGTCTCAAACTTGACTAACAATTTGCCATTTTTATCACGAAAACGAAGGGTTAAAGTTCCTGTTTCCACTCCTTCATCGTATCGAAATTTTCCCGACGATTCAGATCCAAGAAGAAGATCGGCTTCAAAAAAATCTTTTCCTTCCAAGCTTACCGAACCTGGAACACCCTGCTGAATACCACCTTCAACTTGATACAAAAGCTCATAGTCCAAACTTTCTGCAGAAAATTTAATCCTTTCTACCTTCATTTTCAAATAATGACCATCCGAAGCAGGAATTAACGATACAAACGGCCTTTCATTAGGAGATAATTTAAGAGATGAAGTTTCTTTTTCCAAAATTTCATCATTTTTCTTGAAGTTTTTTCCCTTAATTATAAAAAATGCCAAGGTCAAAGTTGTAATTCCCAAAAAAAACAAAATCAAGGGTATAAATTTCTTCATAGCAATTCTATTTTATCAGTAAAACTTTAAAAATGATAATTAAATCTTTTATCTTTAACCTAGCCTTTCCTGAAAATATCTTCCAAGAGAATCAATCAAAACTCTCTCCTGCTTAGTAGTGTCACGATCGCGTACAGTTACAGAACCATCTTCCAAAGTTTTAAAATCAACAGTTACACACCAAGGAGTTCCAATCTCATCTTGAGAAAAATAGCGCTTACCTATATTTCCCCTATCATCCCACAAACAAGGATATTTCAAACTAAGTTTTTCAAATATCTTTCGTGCTTCAACCACCAAATCAGGCTTGTTTGCCAAAAGAGGAAAAACAGCTATCTTATAAGGAGCGAGATTGGGTTTAATTTTTAAAACCACTCTTTTCTTCTCACTATCTTCAAAATAACAATCAAAAAGAATTGCCAGCAAACTTCTATCCATCCCGAAGGTTGGCTCTATAACATGAGGAATAAATTTTCGTTTAGACTCTGAATCATAATATCTTAAATCAACCCCTGACTTTTCCATATGATTTTTTAAATCATAATCTGTCCTATAGGCAATGCCATAAAGTTCTTTAAAGCCCCAAGGATATTTATACTCAATATCCTCGGTTCTCTGGGAATAAAAAGACCTTTCTTCATCAGAATGAACCCGCCATCTAAGATTTTCCTCCTTTAAACCCAAAACATCTCTAGTCCATTTCCACATTTCATCTTTCCAATAATTAAATTGATCTTTCCAACTCATTTTTTCAGCATCAAAAAAATATTCAAATTCGGATAAATTAAACTGCAAAGTCCTAAACGTTAATTTCCCCAAGGTTATTTCATTTCTAAAAGCCGGACCGCTTTGAGCCAAACCAAACGGAAGTTTTGGTGAAAGGGAATTAAGAACATTTCTAAAATTCACAAACATTCCTTGGGCAATCTCTCCCCTTAGATAAACCAAAGACTTTTCCTCTGAAATAATTCCCACACGAGTTTCAAAAAGTAAATTAAACTTTTTTGGTTTTGCCCAATTAAAACCTTGACAATTGGGGCATTTTATTTTTTCTCTATTAATGATATTCTCAAGATCCTCTATTTTTAAACCTTCGACTTTTACCTCCTTTCCTTTATTTTGAAAGTAATCTTCAATTAAATGATCCACCCTGTTTCTAGTTTTGCAGTCCTTGCAATCTAAAACCACGTCGTTAAAACTTGAAGTATGCCCTGAAGCCTCCCAAACTTTTGGATTCATTAAAATATTCGTATCCAAACCAAAAATATTTTCTCTTTTATTCACAAAAAAATCCCACCAGATATTTTTAATATTCCGTAAAATTTCAACCCCTAAAGGACCATAATCATAAGTATTTGCCAATCCACCATAAATTTCACTACCCGGGAAAATGAAGCCACGTCTCTTTGTCAAAGAGATTATTTTATCCATTAGATCAGCCACGAAAATATTATATCAATAACCAAAAAATTAAGAAACTAATAATAAAAAGGTTCAAAAAAATAACAGCCTATTTATAAATATTTTTTCCTATGAAAAAAGTTTCTTTCCAACAATCATCGAATTTTGAGGATACTCAAGAACTTCTTCAAGTAATTCATCAGGATTAGAATGAGGTTTCTCTTTAGGCCAAAAACCCAAAGAAACTAAAGTATTTAAAACAAATTCTCTGCGGATTTTTTTTAACGATTCATTTGATCTTAACTTGTTTAAAAAAGACAAAAGAATATTATAGATCTCTTCATTCTTTTCTCCCTCCCTTATAACCTTATCAACTATTTCAACAAAAAAATAAGCCAGGGCAACTTTTTTTAAATTCTTCTTAAAATCGGAAAACGTATCAATTATTTCCACCTCGGTAATTATATTCATACCCTTTGAAGAAGCGGCTGAAAAATTAATTCTGTTAAAAATTTCAATATAAGCTCTTTTCCTACTTTTTGGTCTTCTCACTCCCTTGGCAAGCAAACTTATCTTGCCGTGTTTTCTCGACAAAACTCGCAATATTTTATCAGCTTCCGAATAGTTCTTTCTAGCTAAAACTATTCCCTCTGAAGCGAAATTTGCCCTAGACATTATCTCACCTTTAAACTTATCTTTTTATCCTCTTTAATAACCATTTCTCTTTCATCCTTTCCTAATTTAACTGAATAAACTATCGGTCCTTTACCCGGCTGCTTTTGAATAAATAAAGAATAATCATCACCAATTTTGAAGGGTAATTTATATTTTACACTTAACTTAACCACACCTTGTGGTCTTAATTCGAAAAAACCAGCAAATACGGTTTTCCCGAATTCCTCATAAGGATCACTTTTTTCACCAAGTCCGCTAATTGAAATAAGTTCACTACCTTTGGGAACATAGATTCTTACCCAATTTGGTAAGACTGAATTTAGCCAACCATCATGCTTTTCTGGATTTTTGTATGTAACAACCAAAGTTTTTATTACATTTCCCTCTTTATCAACTTCAATTTCCTGAAAAACTTCCTGCTTTACATAGAGATTTGATTTCCTTCCACCCAAATTAGCATCGTTTATATAAAGATAATCCCCAGGATAATCTTTTATCGTACCTCCAATACCAAAACTTTCTATAGCTTTTTGGGCTTTCTCATCTTTCAAAAAAACCAAAATATGCTTTTCCATTAAAGCCCTCATACCAGCTTCAAAAAGAGCAGGTATTTTTTCATTTGACAAACCAAGAGAAGCTGAAAGAATGGAATTCATTAAAGGTCCAATTATCTTTTTTCTATTGTCATAATTGGGTGGAGCATAAACAATTTTATCTGGTTCATTTTCACTCCAAACGATTGGACCTTCTATATCGGCAAAACTTTCAAGTTCATATATTACCTGCGGGCAATTACATTCAGGAATAACATCGTTGCTAAATCTTCCGTAACCCGGTACATTGACAGCTCCCAGAACCTCTAAAACATCAACCAATACTTGAGTATCTACAGAAATTATCCCATCTATATTTACAATCCCAGCTTTGGCTATTTCTTGAGAAAAAAGTTTCATTGATTGTGAAAAATCAGGCGACCAATTCATATCCCTTAATCTTAGTTTATTAGATAAAAGATAAGGCCCTTTTAGGTATTTTATTATCGGATCAGGAGCAACCTTTGAAGGTTTATAATTGTCATCAAGATTATAAATATCATTTGATATTGTTGGATCAAATCTCCCATTTCTAACCTTTGCTATAGAATATGCTGTCATAAACCCCCCTGTGGGTCTTAATTCTTTGTCATTTTGGAAAAGTACAAGATAAGTTCTTTCATCATCAATACCTAAAATAAAGGGCATAACTTCTAGAAGTGGTTTTGCATTCTTCAATGATTTGCCGATGAAATCACTTACCTCAACAATCTTACTAACAGTGGTTTTTATTTCGTAATGAAAAAGCTTATCCGGATAGTCTTCATAATTTATATAATCTATCTCATTTTTTATTAAATCCATTTTTTCAACTACTTTGTCGGCGTTTGATATCAAGGAGGGTAAAGTTTTGATTACAAAATCAAGCTTATCTTGAGCAGTTTGGGAATTACTAGCTTTCGTTTCTTTCAAATTACTATTATTAAATCCAATAACATCAGAATAAGGCTCAACGATTTCAATAAGCAAATTAGATAGATCAATTCCATAAAATCCTGCATTTATCGCATGACCTAAATCTTCAACATAAATACCAACCTTAGGAATAAATCTAAGCCAGTAAATCTTATCAAATGAAGACTTAAAGCTAATTAATTGTTTATTTATATTAGAAAGATTGGCTTCTAAAATATTTAAGTCTTTTGCTTTAACCGAATTAATAGCCTCATTTACTAAAAATCTTAATTTTATTCCCTCCTGATAGACTTTGTATACAAAATATCCCTCAACCAGCAAAGGAAAAAAAATCAGAAGTAAAAAGACAATAAATATTCCCCTTTTAGAAAAAACCTTAAATCCAATTTTCCTTGCTTTAAACGATCGAGAAACACCCTCTTCCTTTTTATTTTCCGGAACCAATAAAGACTTAGCTTCTTCAACAACAAACCTTTTTTTGTAGCCTGAAAGATCATCCATAACTAATAATAATACATTAAAAAAGGAAAGTATTAAAAGAAATCAAACAGCACCTTTACCTGTGATCATAGCCCAAGGGGTTTTAAGAATAATTAAAATATCAAATAAAATCGATTTTTTCCTAGCGTAATAAGCGTCCATCTCTATCCTTTTATCAAAATTTACCTCGCTTCTACCCGAAACCTGCCAATACCCCGTAATTCCCGGTTTTACTTTGAGAACTTCTTTTACCAACTCTCTGGTGTGGGGATACTTTTTTTGCTGTTCTTCCAACTCATCTTTATAGTATGCTCTGGGTCCTACAATACTCATTTCACCTTTTAAAACATTTATAAACTGGGGCATTTCATCGATTGAATATCTCCTAATAATTTTACCTACTTTGGTAACTCTGGGATCCTTGTGCAATTTGTAGCTACTTTCCCTATAAACCTTATACAAATCCTTAAATTTAGGATCACTTTTCATCAGATTGTGAGCGTTAACGATCATTGACCTAAATTTATAAAGTCTAAAAAGTTTACCTCCTTTTCCAACTCTCTTGGGAATATCTGCAAAAACAGGACCGGGCGAAGTTATCTTAATAACAAAAGCTGTAATTAAAAGCAAGGGAGAAAATAACAAAAGACAAAAAATAGAACCTAATATATCAATAATCCTTTTTACAACTTCAAAAGTTTCCAACCTTTTCCTGTCCGAAATCGATAACATATTTGGGCAGCAAATTATAGTATACCCCAACCTAGGTTAATGACAACCTCCTTTCCTTTACCTTTACTAAGGCATCTTTGACCTCGCCACTTTTTTTCTTATCACAAATCAAAAGAGCATCACCAGTATCTACAACAACCAAATTATCAACTCCAACAAGCGAAACAACCTTATTGGGATCATCAAGTCTTACAAAATTATCCTTTCCATGTAAATCTATAACATTTTCCTCCACTTTATACAACCCTTTTAATTTCAAATACTCATGCAAACTTTCAAATGTCCCTATGTCATACCACTTAAACGGTAATTCAACGACTAAAGACTCGCCATTTTCGTGAACCTTTTGGGTAACATCTTCAATAGGACCGGGAGGCATTCTTTTATATTCTATTTTTAAATCCGCACCATTGATATAATTATTTAAAGGTTCATACCAACTAGGTTGATATTTTTCCAACATTTTGAGTAAATTTCTTGGTGTCATACAAGTATGATTGGTATGTACCAGAACACCCTCCTGCTTTATCAACTCTTCCGTTTCCTCTTTGCTGCTTCTCCAGATAAATTTGGCAACCTTATATATCCCAACCGATCCTTCATCAGAAACTTTTTCGCCTCTTATTAAATAATCCACACCCATAATCGGAAAATCGACTTTCATTCCGCCAGTTATATATTTTTCTTCCCTCCGGGCTATTTTGTCACAATCTTGAATCATTTTTATAAAATTCTCCTGCGGTTCCCTTAAATCATCCACTTGCACGAGCATAAACGGTTCATCGTGGAAGCCCAATTTAAACAAAAAGGCGGCAATCAGACCTGTAGCAGGACCTTGATTACGCATTTCAGGTTCTAGTATAAAGTTTTCTTGAGGAATTTCTTTAACCTGACTTCGGGCTATATTCACTTGATCTTCGTTAGTTGAAATGTATATTTGTTTTGGGTCAAAATACGTCCTTAAAACTTCATAATTTATTTGAAATAATGATCTACCACCAATTAAAGGTAAAAAATGTTTAGGTTTGTGTTCTCGACTTATCGGCCAAAGTTTCGTCCCAAATCCTCCACAAATGATTACAGGTATCATAAAAGTAATATTAATATTACACTTTTAGATTTATCAAGTCCAAGAACTCTTTTTTAAATCTTTCTTTAGAAAATCTTTTCGCATTAGCAAAACAATAATTTTTCAAACCCCTTTTATCCATTCTTTCAAATAATTTTACAGCATTGATCAAAGAATCTTTAGTCTGCTTTCCAAAAAAAACTCCTGTTTTCCCTTCTACGACAGTATCAACAGCACCACCTTTCCTAAAAGCAATCACAGGAACACCCAAAGCCTGCGCTTCAAGAGCGGTTATACCAAAATCTTCTTCCTGCGGATAGATAAAAGCTATTGCCCCGGCATATTTCTCAACCAATTCTTTATCTTTTACAAATCCGGCAAATCTAATATTTTTTTTTGCCATTTTTTTTAATCTTTTCTCCTCACTCCCTGTTCCCACAATCAACAAAGGATAACCAAGACAATTAAAAGCCTCTATTGCCAGATCAACTTTTTTATAAGGAACCAAACGGCTAACAATCAAATAATATTTCTTTTTTCGATAATTCCCTTCATTAATCTTTAAACTTCCAATATCGAATTTTTCAAGATCAACAGGAGGATAAATGATTTCAGAATCTCTTCCATAATATTTCTTTATTCTTCTTTTAACCTCGCTGGATATTGCAATCATGATATCCGGTCTCTGTGAAGCAATCTTATCCCAAATTTTCAGATAATCCACAAAAGGCTTGGAAATAAAACGGAAAACTGGATTTTTAAAATACTCATGATAATGGCTCCAAAGATACCTTGTCGGCGTTAAACAATAACAGACATGAAAAGAATCAGGTTTCGTAATTATACCCTTTGCCGCTTCACTTGTTACACTAATAACAAGATCATATTCTGAAAAATCAAACGATTCAAATGCCAATGGCATAAAGATCGGCAAAAGTTCATGCTTTGTATTAAAAAAGGGCATTTTTTGTAAAAAGGATGGTATAACTTTCGGAAAAACTTTAGCCCATGAAGCCCTTTTAGGATTATATAAAGAAGTATAAAGACATGCGTCAGGAAACATTTCGTGTAAAGTTAACAAAACTCTTTCCGCTCCACCCCACTTATTAACTCTATCGTAAACCAATGCAACTTTCATAAATCCTTAAAATAAAATATTTTTATAAATGTTAAATGTATCGTTTGCCATTTTCTCCCACGAATACCTCTTAATAAACTTTCTTGCAGTAACTAAATACCTCTTTCTTTCCTCCCTATCCATCTGAAAAATTTTTTTTACTACCTTTGCCAACGATCGGTAATTATACGGATCAAAATAATAAGCAAAACTACCATAAATTTCTCTAAAGACAGGTATATCTGAAGCAATCAAAATAGTTCCGGATGAAATAGCTTCCAAACCCTGCAAGCCGAAACCTTCAGATAAAGAGGGATATACAAAGGCCATCGAATGGTTATATAAAAGACTCATTTCTTCATCGTTGATAAAACCCAATAACTTGATATTATCCTCCAAATTTAGTGTTTTTATTCTTCTTTTGAGTCTTTCTTCAAACCTTCTTAAATTACCAGCTATTACGAAAGAGAGATTTAAACCCTTACAATTATTTCTAAGGTAATACAGTGCATCCAAGACAATATCCAAATTTTTATGAGGATAGACGTTTCCTGCATAAAACAAATATTTTCTGCTCCTAAGTTTATTTTTCTTTAAAATATTGCTTTTTCTTGAGAGATATTTCAAAGATTTATTCATACTAATTCCCTCGTAAACCACTCTAATTTTATTTGATTTAACCTTGTAATAATCAACTATTCTTCTCTTAACATAAAAGCTCGGGACAATAATTTTAGTTGATCTCGAAACCGCATTTAAAAATACAAACTTATAAAAGAATTTTTTAATTACAAAAATTGGATATGGTAAAAGACTAGCTTCATGAGACTGATCATGTATGGTCATATCGTGTATTGTAACTACAAATTTTTTATTTACTAAAATGGGTATATTAAAATGTGGGAAGTGAATAAGATCCGGATTTTCACTTTTTATAATAAAAGGTAATTTAATTTGTTCCTCAAGCGAATAATGCCTAAAATCGGCCAATATTTTCTTCCAATTACAAGTAAAGTTCAATTCATCAAAGTATTTTTTCCTCAAAAGTATTACAAAATCAAATTTGCTCTCAACTTTAACCAGATTCCCAATTAACTCTATTAAATACCTTCCTATCCCCGAATTTTCTAAACCGTACATCCTAGCATCTATTAATATTTTCATAGCTAATTAAAAACCAAAATTTTAATTATTCTTATAGTCTTTAACAATTTAATTCCCAGAATAACCAAGATATTTAATAAAAGTGGATATTTACTCCAAAGCCTCTTTCTATAAAAAATCTCCATAGAATTAACACCAGCTAATCTGTATTTCAATATCTCGTTCCTTGATTTGCAAATAACATTTTTATTTTTCCCCTTGGAAGCCCCCTTAATGTGCATTATCTTTACTTTAGGATAATAAACTATCTTCCAACCTGCGTTTCTAATTTTCCAGCAAAGATCAATATCCTCCCCATCTAAAAAATAATCTTCGTCAAACCACCCAACTTCATCTAGGATTTTTTTTCTAACCAAAAAAAAGGCTCCTTGTATAGCGTCAACTTCATGAATCTGATCTTCTGGAATATAACCGTACCAATATTTGGCAAAGATTCTAGACTTAGGAAAAATTCTATCCAACCTCAAATAAATATGAGTAAGACCTATCCAGGGAGTTATAAACGATCTTCTTGTATCTTTATCCAACCTACCATTCTTCAAAACAACCTTACAAGTGGATGCTCCCACCTTTTTATTAATGTCCATAAAATTTACCATTTCCAAAAGCGTTTTTTTATAGACCAAGGTGTCCGAATTTAAAAACAAGACATATTCTCCATCCACATAATCTCTGGCTTTATTATTCCCTCTCGCAAAACCTAAATTTTCCCCTATTTCAATTACCTTTTTAACCCAAGGAAAATCCCTTCTCAACATTTCTAAGGATCCATCAGAAGAACCATTGTCCGGAACAATAACTTCAAAATCAATCTCATTCCTAACCCTCTCTAAAGACAAAAGACAATTTTTTAAAAGATCTTTAGTATTGTAACTTAAAATAATAATTGAGAGTTTTATTTTTTTCATTTCCTCACCAACTCCTCATAAACAGGATCATGTAACTTGACAATAGTTTTCCAATCAAAATTTCTCTCAACGTGTCTCCTTCCGGCAACCCCTATATTTCTAGCAAGCTTTTTATCATTTAAAAGTTTCAAAGCCTTATTAGCAATAGCATCATTGGTATCAGCAACCAGAACATTTTTTCCATCCTTCAGATCCAATCCAGCAACACCTATGCTTGTCGAAACCACAGGTAATCCAGATGCCATAGCTTCCAAAATTTTAAGCCTTGTTCCTCCTGCTCCCTTTATGGGAGCAACCATTAAGTATGCACCCTTATACGCTTCTCTGGCGTCGGGAATATTCTCCGTATATAAAATATCTCCCTTTTTACTTTCCATTTTAATCCAGGAGGGTATTTTCCTACCAACGATCCAAATTTTTACATTACTGCATCTTTTTTTTATGATTGGCCAAATATCCTTGATTAAGATTTCGGTTGCTTCCTGATTTTGAAGCCATTCAAAGTTGGTAACTCCGTAAAGTATTCTCGGAGGATAATATTTTTTCACATGTTTTTCACGATAATACTTTGTGTCAACTCCATTCGGAATTATACCAACTTTCTTCCAAGGAACTATCTTAAGCATAGCCTCCCTATCTTCTAAAGAAACCGAAAAAAGCCGGTCAGCCCTCCCCCAGTAAAATCTTTCCCAAAACTTTATTTTGCAAACGTCCATAAGAAAAAAAGGCCTTAATATAAAAGGAATTTCATGCATAACATAATGTTTATAAACTTCATGCCAAATTGTCTGCTCGACTAAAATTGTAGGAACTGAAGTTTTTCCCAAATGAGGCATTACATAAAATGTTTCTGCGTGGATCAAATCATAACTTTCCCCTTTAAGTTCCTTTTCTATCTCTCTTTTTTCCTCTAAAGAGCGATTTCTTACTACCAATAAGGGATATGGCCCGAAAATAGACAACAATATATTTCTTATTGTCCAAGGTTTCCTAGGGCGAGTAAATACTTTAACCTTTTTACAATACTTTAGAAGTTCTGGAATAAATTTTTTTTCACTATCATCTTTAATTAACGAAAACAAGGTAATATCGTGTTTTTTAGCAAGATATTTAATGATATTATACCAACGCGTTTGACCCCCACTCATGGTAATCGTAGGCAAATATGGTACAAGCATTAGTATCTTCATATTTTTCTCCTTTTTAAATCCAAAATTATATAACTGTCCGTCTTTTTCACCAATTCAAAATTTTCAGATAATTCCTTGGTTTGAGAATCAAAATTAACAGAAACATAAAATTCCGCCCCTTTTTCTATCAGTTCATCAATAGACCTATCCAAATAAGGCCAACCATAACGATTAGTTTGATACAAAAAAGCCGTATCTGCATTATAAGGAGTGATAACAAGAGAATTCTTAGGAGCAAGTTTATCAAGAGCGCTTCCTGCCATTATTATCTCAGGGTGATTTACATTATAAAAATCTTTTATAGTAGATAAACTTGTGATAAAGCCTATCCCAAGGCAAAAAAAGAGTACAAAAACTAGTGCAACTTTATTAAAACATTTTGTTTGAAACATCCAGAATGAACCTCTGGCCAAAATTAAAGAAATAGAGGGGATTATTAAAGTCTGATAGTAATCATGTCTAACATTCGCGGTTGCAACCAATATCAAATAAAAAGCAGAGCTTAAAAAAAATATTCTTTCGAAACTATTTTTGGATTTTACTAAAAAGCCTAAAACAAATGGCACCAAACCCCAGCCTCCCAAAATCAAATGTCCAATTCTCTCGCCGAAAATCCACCGCCAAAATGAAGGTCTAAAACGAATCCTATCCCCATTAAACATCCACTTCCAAAAGGGAATCCCTTCTGGGAATTGAGTTTCCCACAAACGCCACAAAACAAAAGGTAATATAATAATAAGCACAAAAACTACTAAAGATGATAATAAAACCTTATCATTAAATACCTTTTTAAAACCGAAATTTCTCAAGAGTAGAAAAATC
Source organism: uncultured Gammaproteobacteria bacterium (assembly GCA_964431555.1). Lineage (GTDB taxonomy): Bacteria > Patescibacteriota > Microgenomatia > UBA8517 > UBA8517 > CAYSJW01. Next base: position 60,623 of record CAYSJW010000004.1, read on the forward strand.
ATTGGAATCGAATAAAAAAGTACGAAAGGTTTAACCAAAACTCCCAAAGATAAAAAAATAGCTGCGAAAAAAAGATAATAAACTTTATATCTCTCAACAAACAATATAAAAAATGACAAAGATAAAAGACCCAAACAAACCGCCAAAGGTTCAGGCAAAATAACCCTTGAATAATAAATATTAAAGGGAATAAACAAAAATAAAAAAGACGAAACCAAACCATACCATTTATTTTCAACCCATCTGCCTATAAAGAAAATCAAAATTCCCGAAATAATAGACAAAATTACCGAAAGAAGCCTACCCCAAATTTCCAATGAAAACTTTGGATAAATATTATAAAGAAGAAAATGTAAAAAATTGTATAAAGGAAATTCAACAAATCTATATCCACGGGGATTAAACTTACCTGTTTGTATTGTTGAAATATCATAATATCTTGGTAGTAAAAGATTTACACCTTCATTGACATAAATTCTTGTTACCGAAGAGGTGTCTGCCTGCCTCCAAGAGTGCCAATCGGCTACGGGATTCTCGATTTTATACAACCTAATTAAAAAAGCGAAAATTAGTATTAAAAACAAAATAAAATATTCTAGATATTTAAATCTCATAAATATTCTCATCCTAATATTCTCCTTTTTCTGTACTTAATAATCCCTGCGACATACCAATAAAAAACCAAAAAACTATTGCAAATTTTGAAGCTTCAAAAACATCTATAAAGAAAGCATTGATAAATATTCCGCTCAAACCGCCAAAAAGCCCAGCGACAAAAGCTAATTCCTCTTTAGCCAGAAATTTTTCGAAAGGAATTCTCTTTAAGAATTCCAAAATTAACCTCAAAAATACCAAAATAAACGACAAAAAACCCAAAATTCCAGTTTCCCCCAAAGCTCTCAAGAAATCGTTATCTGTCGCCAGCGTTATAGAAGAATAACCTGTTCCTAAAAGAGGATTTTTAATAAAGGCTCTCACCGCTCTGGGCCATTCAACATTCAAACGGATATTGCTTGACCTGTCCTCCAATACAGGTGTTGGTGTAGGTGTTGGAGTGAACACATTTCTTTTAAGATTAATTTCGCTTTCTGCATACACCTTACCAACTAGATTAACATTATAACTAAAACTTTCTTTTAAAACCTCTATTAACCTGGAGTATCTCAATAAAAGATTTGATGAATATAAGGCAAAAACCAAACTAAGTAAAACAATCGGTATTATAGCTTTGTATTTCTTAACCAATAAAAGCGCCAAAGAAACTGAAAAAAAATATGAAAATATTGAAATCCTTGATGCAGCGTTCACTAAAAGCCACATCGAAGCAAGATAAGCCGTAAAGATAATCAATTTATCAATAAAACTTGCAAAAATAAAAAAGGCGGTAATTATAATAGGTAAAACCATAACCAGAAAAGTTGCTAAATCATAATGCCCGGCAAAAGTAGAATTTATATGGCCCCCCGGAACATAACGCAAAGCAATTCCTCTAGAATACTCTTGATTCTGTGTAACAATCATCGGCCAATAAAAATTCTTCTGGCCATAACCGTAGATAAAAGCTAAAAAAACAACCACTAAAATTAACTTAAAGAAAAATGAAAAATTAATATTTTTTCTGATAATCTCCAGACCCAAAACAAAAGGTAAAAAATACTCAACTCTCCTTAGCCAATGAAAAAACCCGATTTTAAGATCGATAGTCTTGGTAATAAATGCCGATGATAAAAGCGAAATAAAAGCGATTGAAAGATAAAGAACCATAACTTTAACAATTTTGTTCTTTGTATAATATTTAATGTTCTGACTTAAGGATATAAATACAACGACACCAACTAAAATTAATACAAGATCTTCAAAACGTATAGCCACAAAAGCCCCACTAATATTAAATAGTGGAAATTTCGGGTAAAGAGTAACCAGCAATATTACTAGAGCACCTAAATATTTATAGATCCATTTAGGCAACCTTAAATGCTTTAATATATATCTCATAGGCTTTCCTCCCTTCAATCAAGCCAAAGATTAAAGCTCTCAATAACGCTCCGGCTTTCAAAAAAAATATTAAAAAAGGAAACTGCCAATTAGGCATATTTTTCTTATAGAAAATTTTAATTCCTTTATACTCAGAGATAATAGGAAACTCCTTAGTACTACTAGCGCCTCCAAGATGAATTATTTTCCACTTTGGTAAATAAAATACCCTTAAGCCCATTTTTTTTACTCGGTAACAATAATCAACTTCTTCTGTATACATAAAATAATCTTCATCGAAACCATTAACTTTATCGAATATTCCTTTTCTAGTAAGTAAAAATGCCCCAGTTACCCAATCTTGCTCTCTTTCCTTATTAAATTGACTTAAACCTTTGTAGAAAAAGGACTTTTTATGAACTGGATGAAACGGTTTAATATAAAGGTCAAGCAGAGGTATATCTTCAACAAAAAACATCCAGCAAAAAACCCTAAATAATGTAGGAAAAAAACCCCCCGAACCTTGCAAGGTACCATCGTTATTTTTCAACGCGCAAGTAATTATCCCAACATCATTATTTTTATCCATCCAATCTATTATTTTACCAAAAATATTATTCTCAATGATTGTGTCTGAATTCAGAAACAACAAATATCTACCCTTGGCAATTTTCGCCGCTTTGTTATTAGCCTTAGCAAAACCTAAATTCTTTTTGCTTTTAATGATTCTAATATTTTTATAATTTTTATACTTTTTTACTAAAAAATCATACGAACCATCCACTGACGCATTGTCTATAATAATTATTTCGTAATTCAAACCTTTTGAATTTTTTAAAATTGACTTAATACAATTATTAGTAATTATTTTCGTGTTGTAATTAACTATTGCTATCGAAAGTTCCATAATTTTGACAAAACTTTAATAAAGTCATTTATCGTTTCTATCCAAGATTTATAAATATAAGGGATTATTAATAAAGTAATTACACCTATCAACAATCTAATATAAATATTGCTATTTACAGCTTTAACAATAATTTTTTGCCTCCAATTTTTATTTTCTATAATTATCGTGTCTTTAGGATCTTTTGGTTCAAAACCATTAATAAATATGCTTTCTCTAAAAGGATGAACAATTTCTTCTAAATAAGTGCTTCTTGTTTGGTCTCTTATAATTATTTGTGCTTCTTCTGGAGGATAATTTAATCTAAATGTAGGTAATTTAACCACATGTAAAAAATAATTATTTTTAAATTGATCTATATAATATTCAATAACTTCTTCTCTTTTATAATTTGTAAAATACGCTCTTCTTTTAATATCTTCTGTATCAGCTGGTTCATTTGATGTTAAGGAATCATCTATTTTTTCTGGAAATTTTAGATTTGGTATTAATAAATAATTTATAAATAATATTGTACAAATAATATATCCTATTTTCATGAAATATTTCATGAGTAATAATACTATTCAATTATATAAAAAGCTTAGATCTACCCAAAATATATGAATAATTATTAAGCTTTCTAACACCAATTTTTTTAGCAGGAATCCCAGCTACAATTGTATTCTCCCGAACATCTTTAGTTACTACAGCCCCTGCGCAAACTACAGCTCCTTTACCAATTGAAACACCCGGTAAAATAATTGATCTTGGACCTATAAAACAATAATCTCCAATCTTTACTTTATTAGATATCGCCTTAAATTCGGGATCATTTATATCATGCTCTGAATTGTAAATCATAACATCTGAAGCAATATCCACGTGATTACCAATATGAAGTGATGATCTACCATCTAAAAGCGCGTTATTACCGATAATTGTATCTTCGCCAATCTTTACCCCCTTCGGTTCAAAAAACCTACAACCCATATGAATGGTTGAACCTTTACCAATTTTAACTCCTGCAGTCTTAAATATAAATTTCCGTATAATATGAAAAGGTATATGAAAACTAACAATATGTATCAAAAACAATCTAAAATCCAAAAAATAATTATAAAATCTACTTATAGCCTTTTTAAAAGCTTCATTTAAACTTAAAATATTGCCGTTTTTATCACAAAAACAAATTCCTTTATTTGTAAATTTTATATTTTCTCTAAAAGGTATCATACCGCATTTTCAATTAAACTAATCGTTTTTATTGCAGTTTTATCCCAAGAAAATTTTTTAATTTGTTTAAAACCTTTTTCTACGAGATTATTATATTCTAATTCATTCATCAACAAAACTTTACTAATCCCTTCGGAAATACTAATCGGACTAAAAGGATCTACATAAATTCCAGCACTACCTCCCACTTCAGGAAGACTGGCAAGTTTACTTAAAACAACAGGTGTTCCGCAGGCAAGAGAAGATAAAACATCCATTCCAAAACCTTCCCAAAAAGAAGGTAAAACAAAAACTCTTGCTCCCTTTATAATCGCTGGTTTATCTTCCTCTGAAATATAATCTGTAAAAATTACTCTATTCTCAAGTTTTTTTTCTCTGACTTTATTGTAAATAGAATCATAAAGCCATCCCTTTTTACCCGCTATTACCAATTTATACTCTGGAAACCTATCTTTTATTAAATAAAACCCTTCAATCAAACCTTCTATATTTTTACTAGGCTTTAACGTGCCAATAAACAAGATATAGTTTTCATCTATATTATATTTTTTCAATATTTGTCGCACAAAATTATTATTAATTTTTGTATTAAATCTTCTATTATCAAAACCATGATATATCACCCTAATTTTTTTTAAAGCAAAAGGATATTGTCGCACAATATCATTTTTCGTTGAATATGAAACAGCAATGATATATTTTGATACATATATAGAAATAGCAGTCCAGTACTTTAATTGCCAATAATCATATTTTTTAAAATGATCCGAAAATTTGAGATATCCTAGGTCATGCAAGGTAAAAATTTTTGGTATCTTTAAAGATAATGGTAAGTAATGGGAAGGTGTAAAAAAAACATCAGGCCTAGGTCTTTTATATAACTGAAGCGTTAACTTTTTCAAAACCCAAAATTTATTTCCTTTTACGACCTTATACTTCCAAAAAATATTTTCTTTCGGTAAATCGTCATTGGGATTAGATTTTAGAAATATCGAAAAAGTATTTGGATTACTTTTTAGGTTGTTAAGTCTATAAAATCCCCATAATATCTCAAAAGCATAATTAGAAACACCTACTTTCTCTTTAGTATTGGCTTCATTACCATCTATAGCTATATGCATATTCTTATAAATTAACAATTCTACTCTATTAAAAGAAAAATTTAAATTTGATTATCAGCAAAACAAAAAATATCTAATAATATAAAAAAACAAAGTTCTAACTACTCTCTAGATAAACTTTTAATGTTTCTTTTGCGGTTCTTTCCCAAGAGTAATTTTTCAAACGCTTTAACCCCAATTTTATAAGTTTACTCCTATTTAAGATTGCTTTTCGAATGCCTTCATAAATAGAGTAAACATCGTAAGGATCAACTAAGACAGCGGCTCTACCCGCAACTTCTGCCATGCTACCTAAATTTGAAGTAACAACGGGAGTTTTACAAGAAAAAGCTTCCAAAATTGGAAGACCGAAACCTTCATATAAAGATGGATAAACCAGAGCTTCAGCTCCCGAATACAATGAAGGTAGGATATCATAAGATACAAAACCGGTAAAAATCACTCCAGGAGTTTGAGGTAAATTTACAAAAGAATTACCAACAATTACCAACTGGATATCAGTTTCTGCTCTAATTTTCTCTAACGCTTCAATAATTCTTCTTGTATTCTTCCTTTCATTTACACCTACTGAAAGCAGATACTTTCCCCGAATTCTCAATCTTTGCTTAACTTTTTCAATTTCTCGTTTCTTGACAGGTTTAAAACTAGAATCCAAAGCTTCAGGAATCACTCTGATTTTCTCTCTCTTAAAACCTATATCTTCCAAATCCAAAGCTGTAGAAAAAGATGGAACTATAATTCTATCCACCTCTTTTCTTACCCATTCTAAACGCAATTTTTGATTATTAATCAACTTCGCTGAAGACAAAGCAGGGTATTTAACCGGAACAACATCGTGAACCGTCGTAACCTTGAAAGAGTTGGACGGCGGCTGAGTCCAATCAGAGGAGTGAAAAACATCTATCTTTCCAATCAAATTTTCTATTCGAAAAAAATGCAGTCTATTCCAGATAATATCAGCCAAAGCCGGAGGAAACGGAAATACTTTAAAACTAAAGTTTATTGCTTTAAATTTACTTAATATTGTTTTTAACTCCCCTATCCTCCTTAATGAACCGCCAAAAATAAGGTATTGATTCTCTTTATCATAAAGTAAAATATTCTCAATTAAATTTCTCGTATAAACGGATACTCCTGTTCCATATATAATCTGTGAAGCGTCAATCGCTATTCTCATACTCCCAGACAATTATACCGTTAAAATCATAAATATTCCCCCTTTTATAGCCTGAATTCTCAATATTTTGTTTTACCAAATCTTTTGGATCAAAAATATCCTGAAGATATCTTATATACCAAATTCTCTTTATCTTTTTATCAAGAAAATCATCCTTTTTAACAATTTCCTTTGGACCACCATAATACTGATAAGCCTCTCTTTGATAATCCGATGCAAAAACCAATGCAAAGTTGTTTTGAGACTCTTTTTTTACCTCACTTACCAACCCCCTCCAATTTTCACGGTGAAAGTTCGGTAAAAAAAGATACGACAACGCTGAAACTATACTCACAGTCAGAGAAAAGATTAGAGCTATATTTTTCCAGCTTTTAGGCAGGTTCAAAATTAAGAAAGTAATGATAAGCAAGAATGGTGGAAGTATAAAAATCAACCTAAAATAAGAAAATATCGATATAAATAAACCGATTATTGCCGAAAATATAAAAGGCAAAAAGAACCAATAAAGAAGAAGTATAAAATTCTTATTCTTTAGTAATTTTTTTGAAAAACCCTTTAAAAAACAAATAAAATAAAAGGCAGATAAGAAAGTTATCAAAGAAAAATACAAATTCTTGTTTTCCAAGCTTATTCTACCCAAAATAAACTTAATCGGCACCAATGAAATACTCTTTAAATCAACCCTACCAAGTATATTCCACCACAAACTTCCAGTTTCTTTTACATTTAAACCAATCCCAATTTGTTTAAATAAAATTGGACACCAAACAAGGAAAAAAATTATCAAAGGCATGTGAGAAAGAAAAAAATTCAACCACCATTTTTTATCCCTTACGAATAAAAATCCATAAATCCAAAGAACTAAAATAACCATATTGGGTAAATAATCGGTCAAAAAATTTAAAACCAGAAATAAAGAAAACATCAACCAATATATGTTTTTCCCAGATTCAATTGTTTTAATGTAAAGATAAAATAAAAAAAGTACTAAAAAGAGGGATAAGATATACATTCTCGCTTCCTGGGAATAATAAATATGAAGACCATTAACTGCCAAAAATAAAGCCGAAACCAAACCAACTTCCCTTCCCAATAAGCTTCCAAGCTGGTAAATTAGATAAACCGAAACCACCCCCAAAATTAAGGAAAAACTTCTTAGAGCAATTTCAGAACTGCCGAAAATTCCACTCCAAAACTTCAAAATCAAGTAATATAAAGGGGGATGAAAATCATTAGGCGAAAATTTAGCGATAATCTCTGAATAACTCAAATTACGCACAACCAAACCAGAGGTTGCCTCATCCAACCAAAAAGACTGATTTAGATTTATCAACCTTAAAAGAAAGGCCAAAATTAATATTGACAGTATTATTTTTTTTTCGATTATCTTATCAATTAAATTCACCATTTTTTTAGATTTTTATCATCCAAGGATCCTTATTTAATAGCCAGTATAAATGTGCAACAAAGAAAAATGTCAATAATAAAATCATTAAGTATCTTAGTCTTATTTTCGATTTACTCAAGAAGTATGTTAACAGCAAAGCAAAAATAACGTGCAACAAGGGATAAAAAAATATGCAAAGTAAAGAATTAGTGTATAATTTTTCCATATTAAACCTTAACAGCGCACCAGCTACAATATTGGGAATCTTCATATAAAAAATTCCAATCTCTGGATACCTAACTCCTACAAAGTCAAAAGTATTTAAAACGATACCAAAATAATTATTGCCTTCTATATTTGTGTAACGAAAAAGATTAATTATCGAATCCAAAGCAAAAGATAGAGGCAACAAAAGATAAAACAAATTCATATCAAATCGTTTATTTTTTGAAAATCTATTCCAAACAACAAAAAAGATAAGATAAACAACCGTTAATAAGACAATATTTAAAAAATCCAAATCATCTACCACCAGACTATAATATACTTTCCAACCATATTCATAACCTGATCTTAAAAAAAGACCAAAAGCTGCCAAAATAAAAAGCGTAGCCGAAATCCACACCTTAATTTGTTTTTTTAAAAAAGCATAAACTAAAAAACTATTTGGATACCTTCCCCTTAAATAAATACTCAAAAATTCCTAGAAAAAAGCCCATATCGTAAACAATTTTAAAAATAATAAAAGAAGGTTCATGATGATAAATTGATTTAGCAAGTCCAAAAATTATAGAAAAAGGAAAACTCACCCTAACTAAACCAATCAAAAAACCTAGCAATCCAAATTTAAATCTTCTTTTCGCAGCCCAACGCGCCTGAAGGTAAATTTCCTTTAAATTATCGGGATTCTTGTGATAAAAAACCGCTCCATTAACTGCTTTTGCACTGTAACCTAATTTTTCTGCCAGAGAATAATCATCTGTATAACCTCCGGGTGTAAAACCACCAACCCTTTCAAACTCGCTTTTTAGAATTGCTCTGAAAACCTTCTGCTCACTGGGATAATTTTTAGGGTGGCGTTTTCTATCCTCCCATCCTTCATTAATATTCCAACATCTCGCCAAAGAATTACTCCAATTCGCAACAAACTCATTTTTGCTAAATACCCCCTTAACATTTCCGTCAACTATCGGTTTAACAAGCTCCCCAATAAAATTTCTATCAAAGGTCATATCAGCATCTACAAAAACCAATATTTCTCCCCTCGCATACTTTGCCCCAAGATTTCTGGCAGAACCGGCTCCCTTGTGGTGTTGCCTTAATAAAATAAAATTCTTAAGAATCTTCTTCAAATTAGAAAGTCTTTTATATGTCAAATCACTTGATCCATCATCCACAACAATAATCTCAAAATCCAAATAAGTTTGTCTACCTAAAGATTCTATGCAATTAATAATATCTTCACCCTCATTGTAAGTTGGTATTATCACTGAAACTTTCATTTTCTTAAGGTTTGAAACAACTTATCATAGGATTTGGATACAATCTTCCAATCAAACTTTTTAACCTGTTTTCGTATTTTTCCTACCGGCTTTTTTTTAAGCGCGTTTTTTAAAGCTTTTGCATATTCATCAATATTTTCCGGATTTACTAAAATTCCGGCATTCCCAACTATTTCCTTCCTTATAGGATCGTTGGTCGCAACAACCGGCAAACCAGAAGCCATCGCTTCAAGTAAGACTATTCCAAATGATTCAAAGGAAGAAGTTGGATAAGTAAAAACATCAGCAGATTTATAAACTTTCGGCATATCGGTATAGATATAACTTTTTATCATAAACCTTTTACCCAACAACTTTTCCCCCAAAGATAAGAGTTTATCTTTTTTCTCCCCCTCGCCAACTAAAAGTAAAGAACCCTTTTTAAGACGACTAACGGCTTTTATCGCCAAATCCTGTCTTTTTATTTCCGTTAAAGCGCCAACACTTAATATAATCGGTTTTTCAAGATTTATATCCAATTTTTCTTTTTTACCAAATTTTTTCAGATCCACCCCATTAGGTATTGTAATAACCCTAATAAAAGGATTAACTTTTTTTGCCCAAACTTTCTGATAACTTGTTAACGCCACAAAACAATCAGGAAAGCACCAAAGATTATTGATATCATCCCAGCCAATACCTGATTGCCCTGAAATAACCATCTTACCTTTATAAAGCCAGGTCGCCAACCTCACCAAGGCGGGCTGCCAGCCTCCATTAACGGGTATCACAATATCAAACTTTTCTTTAAACAAAGAAGGTAAAACCTTCAAACTATACCAAAATGTCTGAAATCCAAAAGGATCTAAAAAAAATCTCCATACGATGGGCCATCTTTTTTTTGGTTTAACTGAAAAAGCAAAAACCTTAACTTTGTGAATCTTTGCTAATCTTTTTGATAGTTCTAAAACAAAATTTTCCGCCCCTCTTTTAACAGCATTCTGATATAAATTTATAAAAGCAATTTTCATTGATTGAGTAAAAACACAGAAACCGAATCAATTTTGTAAGAAAGTGAATAATACCTTTCAATCATTACATCTATTTCAGGGAGCATATATGAACCTAAACCAAAACTATTATAGTCTCCTTTGATAATTACCCTCGGCATATTAAGATAAAGATCATTAATGACACTTTGTTTCAGATTATCATAATTCAAATACCAGGGAAGAAAGGGTATTAAAGGCTTTACCGCCGGCAATGTATTTGTCATTACATAAAGACTATCCCAATAATTCAATACATATATTTTCTCATCTTCTTTCACCTTTGATTTGACAAAAAGCGCAATCTTTCTTTCATTCTCCCCCCAAAACCTATCTTCCTCCCTCCACTCCCTTGCTGCAATTTTACCAAACAAGATTAAAAAAAGGGTAAAATAAAACATCAAAATCAGTCTAATCACCTTGTTTTTCCAATAAGAGAAAAAAATAAAACCCAGTACCATTGATAGAAAGGGAATTGACGGCTGGAAGTGAAAAAGTTCAAACCTTGGAAAAACACCTAATAAAGAAAAGAAAGACCAAAAAATTAAGTCCTTTTCTTTACCTTTTTTCAAAATAAAAAAGGGGATAAAGATAAAATAGGGTGAAAAATAGACCAAAAACTCCTTTATTGAAGGCAAACGCGTCACAGCTTGGCTTTTTGGAAGTATAAAAATCCCATAGTCTATCGCCCATCTAAAATAGTGAAAAGCTATACCAAAAAACGCCAAAACCGTCAAAAATATCAAAATTACAATAATGAAACCCGAAAAGAGTAAGTTTATTCTATTAAAGTTCCTTTTTTTCAGATCAACTAAAAAATAAAAAGAAATTGGGAATATAAACCAAAATGCAGTTTGTTTAATAAGAAAGGAAAAAGCAAATATAACTCCACTCCAAAAGTACTTCTTTTCTCTCAATAAATAAAAAATTAATAAAACAAAGGGTGCCAAAACCAAATCAAACCAAAGACCATTACCATCATAAATTAGCTGCATTGGGATATAAAAAGTAAGCGAAAATAATGCTACTTTCGAATTCCAAAGTTTTTTTGCAACCAGAAAAAGAATTATGTCGGTTAATATTATCAAAATCCAAGAATAAATCTTAAGCTGAAGTAGTCCGGTTCCAAAAATACCATTAAACAGTGCTATATCAAATAAAAGCAAGGGATTATGTTCCATAATAAAATCCTTATAAGGCAGATAACCTTTGAGCATTAAATAAGGTCTAATTAACATTTCAGGCCAGGCAGTAAACGAAAAGGTATAAAGCAGACCCAAATGCAAAATTAAAAAGATAAAGATTAACAATTTAATCCTCATAATTTTTCTGCAACTAAAAGAAAATGCGGTCCCCAGAATTTAAAGGGATAAAAACCTTTTTCCCCCAAAAATCTAAATATTTTCTGGTGTTTTTTAGCATCTTTTAGTTCTCTTTCCCAAACAGAATCTGCCTTGATTATTTTCATATTCCTTCGTACCAAAAAATCAATCAACGTTCCCAAATACGGTTCAATAGTTGTGTCAGAATCAATCTCATATTTTTGGTTTGCAAGTGGATTAACCTTTCTCCAATTAAGTCCTTTCTCTTTAATAAAAATTCTTAGAATGTCTTGGAAAAATCCGACCATTAACTTTACAATTCTATTATAATCCGCAACTGGCGAAGCCCTATTCGGAGACCCATAATTAGGAGCAATCAAAAGTAAAATACCCCCTTTTTTTAACTTCCCAATAAGCTCTCTTAGGATAATTTCGGTCTTTTGGGTATGTTCCAATACAAAAGCAGAAAAAATAAGGTCAAAATCATCTACTTTTATACTTTTTACATCCCCGCAAAAAAAATTTATATTCTTGTATCTTTTCCTCGCTCTATTAATCGCTTTCTTACTAATATCAACTCCATATAATATTTTACCTCTTTCTGAAAGCAAATTTAGTCTCGTTCCTTCACCACAACCAAAATCTAAAATCTTCTTAGCGCTCTGGGAATACTCAATTAACACCTTCATTCCCGGATGATCCAGATCTAAGCTTCCCCTTTCAGCAAAATCATAATATATATCACTTTCCCAGATCTTTTGTTTAAATGTCATACTAATAACCAGTCTTTTCCAGGATTTTTATTCGCCTTTTTATATACTTTAGGGGGTAAAGCAAAATTGATTTAAATACGAATTCTGCATCCCTTTTTTCCCAAGGGCTTTGCACAATATCAGGCTTGGGTTTGAAGAAAACTTCGGGATAGTAAAAATCAAATGGAAAGCTTCTTCCTAATTCAAATTTTAATTTTTTATTTCTTTTTGGAACACTCCAATCTTTTTTTAAATTTGACGAGCGAATAACATTGGTAAAATGAAGGTACATCCTTTTGTCAAAATGATATCTTTTTGTTTTCTCTCTTTCTTGAATAAGAATTCCATTTTCATCATAAAGGCCCTGTTGGCCATGAGGTTTGGCAAAACAAAGCCCGGGAATCTTTCTATTCACAAAACGAATATTAATATGACCTTTAATACCATCGATTTTATACATACCTGCTTCCTCTTCTTGATGATGAAAAATATCCCCAACTATATTAAAGTAATGATTAACTATGGACTCATAATCATTCCCTCTTTGTCTCACAAAATTAGTTACCTCCTTTATTCCGTCGTCCCACCATACTTCATCACCATCAACAATAACAAACCAGTCAGATTGAGTTTGCTTTAGCATCTTTTGCCTGACCAAAGTAAATTCTTCCGGATTAACCTCTCCCAAAAAACTGGTATCAATTTTTTCAGGATGCTTTTTCTGCAAAAGTCTAATTATATTTTTTGTTTTATCAGTACTTCCTGTATCCCAAAGTAAAATCCTGTCAACATAATCGACAACGCTTTCCACAGCAAACCACAAATATCTTTCTTCATTTTTAACCAGGGTGTGCACCCATATTTTCATAAGTTCACTCTCTCCTAAATATCTAAATTTAAAAAATATTTAAGCCAACCTTTAACTTTCAATTTTAAATTCATCCTTTGGTAAATAATTCTTTAAAACAATAAACCAAAGATAGAAAAAGACTAAAGTATTAACAATTATCAATGTATAAGCAGGTCCCAAAACCCCATATTTCGGAATAAAGTAATAATTAAGCAAAAATATTAAAATCATCTGGGGAAAAGCCATAAATCCGACATAAAGCGTTTTTCTCATAGCGTAAATTATTGCCGTTGTAGCTGGTGCCGTCATCAAAAAAGGGATTGTGGATAAAGCTAAAAGCCTAAACACTGGGACTGATACCGCAAATTTTTCCCCAAAAAGAAAAACGATAAAAGGATGAGCAATCAAGATCCAAATTAATACTCCCCCAACCACAGGTAAAAGTGCCAAGGTAGCCTTAAATATGTAAGATCTTTCTTTTTCCTTATTTCCAAAAGAAGAAAGTCTGGGAGCCAAAACAGCGCTGAAACTCCCTGCCAAAACGATAATAAATAAAGTAAGCCTTGATGGAACGGAATAGATTCCAGCATCAAACGCACCTTTCATACTGGCAAGCATTTGCAAATCCAATCTTCCAGAAATAGAATTTAACATTCTGCCTATACCCAACCAACCTGAAAAAACAAGTAAATTAATATATGTATTGAGGTTAGGTTTTGTAAACAAAAAACCAAGACCAACAAATATAATTCCAAAAAGCAAAGGTCCTAAATTAGCAAATGTAAAAGAAAAAAGCATACTTGATAAATTCGCAGTTCCCAAAAGAATAAAGACTAAAGCCAAAAAAAGCCTCAAGAAACCATAGGAATTTTCAACCAAAGCTGATTTAAAAAATTCCCTCTTTGCCTGAAGAATATAAGGAAAAAAGTTATAAAAAATGAAAGCAATAAATGAGGCAACCGCCCAGAAAGTAACTACCTTATTATCCGTTGCCATAAATTTTTTAGCAAAAAACAAAGGGTTCACCAAAAAAATAACTCCAACTAGAATAACCGCTCCCAATCTTATTAAAAGAGCGGATTTGATATATTCATCAGCTTCCTTACTTTTACCATCCGTTTTATGTTTTGAGACGAAATTCACTATCCCATTTGAAATCCCAAGATCGGTTAAAGAAGAAAGTAAATAAACCAAATTTATAACAGCAGATAATACTCCAAAATCATAAATTGTTAACGCCCTAGCTGCCACCAATGTATAAGCAAAACCCAAAAATGCCGATAAAAGATTACCGGAAAATATAATATAAGTGTCTTTGGCTGTATCCGTAAAAGCAAATTTTTTCGCCAATATAAAATACCTCTTCATCAAACTAAAAATCCTTTCATTTCATTTTCTCATTAAATACTTATTTTTCAAAAAAACGACTATTTTCCATATATGACAATTTTAAAATCTTCGTTCTGTAAAACACTTAAAAGCTTTTTATCTTTAAACTGATCCGTTTCCCATGAATTCCAACTCTCCCAGTTTATGCTCTCATCCTCAACAAAAATAACCAATTTATCCGCTTTTCCATAATCCGAAACTTCCAAAACTTCAAAACCTTTTGCTCTTAGGAAAAAGCGATAATCATCAGCCTGCGGAGTCTTTGTATCAAGAGTCTTTATAGAAACAACGGCAATTTTTTCATTATTTTTAATCTCCCCACTTCCAACCAGATACTCTACCACCTTTTCAATTTTCGATATTGGTCTTTTTGAAACCGCAGGCTTGGGGGTAATTATAGAATTCACCAGCAATAATATCGAAAAAAATCCCAGAATAATTTCTCCAAACCTTTTTTTAATCAAAGTTATCGCAAAAGTAAAAAAAACTACTGTTAAAACCCCAAAAAAATAATGTCTTGGAATATTATCCAAAGTAAAACTATAGCTCATCTTTATCTGCAACTGTCTTAACCAATAAGCTTTAGTAATAACTTCAAAGGCAATCAAAGGAATAAAAGGCAAAAGAAACGCAATTACCGACAAAATCCAATTTTTAAAAGAGGTTTTACTTTTTATTAATTCGTACAATAAAAAGGGCATTCCAACCAAGGCTCCCGGATGCATAGATGAAGAAATGCCAAGCAATAACGAGGACAAAACAATGGGAAATTTAAACCAAAGCGCTGTCAAAAATCCTAACAAAAAAATCGAATAAGTAAAGCCATTGCCCGGATGTATAGAAATTTCCTGCCAAAAAGGCGCAAGCCCTATAAAAAGAGGAGCAAAAAATCCTCCTCTTCCATACTTTCTTACCGCAAAATAACCCAAAATAAACAAAGCCAAAGCCGACAAAAAAATATTAAAGTATATCAACGAATAAACACTTCCCTTGCTTAAAAAAATCGGTATATAGAAAAGGTAGTAATAAAAAGGACTTGCGTGAAGACCTACTGAAAATTTGGGTCCCAGCCAAATAATATTTTGGCCAATCAAAAGTCTTGAAATTTCGCTTAAATCTCTTGCCAGATCACTATCAAAATAGAGTTTATCAGGTCCTCCTCTTAACCAAACAAAGACAAAAATTAAAATTAAGAAAAGTAATATAAAACTATCAAATAGGTGCTTTTTTTTCTTCATAAGAAATTTCCTCTTATTTTCAAATTTCCAAATACCTATAATTGGAATTGATAATTTATTTTCCTATGATAAACAAAAAATTCAAAAAACTAAGCATTATAATCCCCGCCTTTAACGAAGAGGATACTATAAAAGAGTGCTTAAAGAAAGTAAAAAACTCAAAAGCCTTCGGATTAAAAAAACAAATAATAGTTATCAACGACGCTTCAACAGATAAAACAGGACAAATATTAAAATCATCAAAAGGTATAATTTTAATCAATCACAAGGAAAATAGAGGCAAAGGAGCTGCAGTAAGAAACGGATTTAAAAAGGCAAAAGGAGATATTATCCTTATTCAGGATGCGGATTTAGAATACAATCCCGATGAATATGAACTTTTGCTTGAACCAATTATCGAAAACAAAGCCGATGTTGTTTATGGTTCGCGTTTCCTTACTCATCGCCCACACAGGGTACTTTACTTTTGGCATTTTCTGGGCAATAACATTCTGACATTCCTTTCCAACATCTTAACCAATCTTAATTTAACCGATATGGAAACCTGCTATAAGGTTTTTACCAAAGATGTAATTAAAAAAATTCTCCCGCAACTTAAATCCGAAAGATTTGGATTCGAGCCGGAAATCACCGCAAGAATTGCCAAACTTGCCAAAAACAACGGTTTAAGGATTTATGAAGTTGGGATCTCATATTTCGGAAGAACTTACAAAGAAGGTAAAAAGATAAAATA
>CAYSJW010000005.1:0-79235 GCA_964431555.1 uncultured Gammaproteobacteria bacterium
AATACTTGTTAACTCGGGAACAGATACTACTACTTTAACTACTTCCAATAATGATAATGTCTCTATCGGCAACTCTGGAACTTCCTATACTCAATATGATTTCAACGGTCAAATAGATGATGTTAGAATTTATAATTACAACTTAAATTCTTACCAAGTTAGACTTTTATTCAATGAAGACTTTGCTTTGAGATTTAGTTCTTAACTAATTAACTTAAAAATCCAACTTCAAACGATATAAAAATAAAATAATATGATTCATATAGGCAGTACTATGATTACTATTTATATATAAATATATATTATGTAATATACTAAATTGCCCCTTGACAAGCACAAACAAAAGAAAATATAGTTATGGCAGTTAAGAAATTAATTCAAATTTAAAACTATGGAAAAAATACTTGCCAGAGTAGAAAAATATATAATTTATGCGACTGTCTTTCTTATACCTTTAAGTGTATTCTCTCTAGTTTCTAATGCGTTTGTGGTGCCTAAATTAATAGTTCTTGTTTATGGAGTTGCTCTTGCCTTGATAGTCAGATGTTTAAGAACTATAATTAGTGGAAAATTGGATCTGAAAATCTCCAATTTTGATCTTCCTGTTTTACTTATCATGCTTTCCTATACTTTATCGGCTATACTTCGCACTCCAAATAAAATGGAAGCCTTCCTATTACCAGGAACAGCCACAGCTTTCATCGGAGCCGCATTTTTATACATACTTATAAACCAATTATCAAAAGAAGATAAGAAAAACTTGTCCATACTCTTGATAGTATCGGGAGCTATATATTCCTTCTTAACCATAATCTCTTTCACTGGTGTTCTTAAAGATATCAATCAAATCCCTGCGCTTTTGAGAGCTACCAGTTTTTCTCCTGATGGAGGATATCTTCCTTCCGCTATTTTTTTGATAAGTCTTATCCCTATTTCAATTGGCAACTTTTTGACTGAAAAGCAATCCGGAAAAAAGAGTCTTTTGGGACTGGGATTGCTTATTATCGCAGTTGGTCTTTTGGTTTCCATATATAATATGTTGCCAGGAAAGGCTTTTACGCCAAGATTTCCTAGCACCGCAATTTCTTGGTCTATCGCAGTTGATTCGCTCAAAAATTCCCCTATCTTGGGAGTTGGGCCCGGAAACTACCTAACAGCTTTTAATAGATTCAGACCTATTGAATATAATGCAACTGATCTTTGGGCATTAAGATTTACCACTGCAAATAACTTCTTATTCACTCACATTGCAGAAACCGGATTTTTAGGTTTAGCCGCTTTTTCAATCCTGCTTTACTATCTTTATAAAAACGCAAAAAAAGATCTTAAAGAACAAAAGTTGGTAAATTGGGGTTTTCCTGCTATGTCTGATCTTTTGTCTTTAGTCATTATGACTTTGGCTTTCTTAACATTCCCAGCAACTGTTCTTCTTGCAATTCTTTTCTTTATATATTTGTCCTTTTATGTAACCAGTAAAAGCACATCTTTAGATCTAACCGCAAAAGCTTCCCAAGAATCAAGCGCAGCGGTAAATCAGGTCACAACCAGATTTCCCGCACTTCTTTTAACCATCCCCGTGATTGTCAGTATAATCTATTTATCAATTTACTCATCAAAAATTGTAAGAGCTGAATACAAGTTTGCCAAAGCTAGCAATTATCTAATACAAAACAAGGCTCAAGAGACTTATGACACCATGAGAGAAGCAATATCTCTTAACCCTTATGTTGATCGATACCACTCGACCTTCTCAAGAATAAATCTTCTTTTGGCAAATTCAATTGCCAACAATATTCAGCAACAAGGTAAAACCGCAACCGATCAAGAGAGAGCAACCATTACCACTCTTATTCAACAGGCTATTGCTGAAGCAAAATCAGCGGTTGCGCTAAATTCACTACGATCTGGAAACTGGGAAGTTTTAGCTCAAACTTATAGAGCCATTATTCCCCTAGCCCAAGGGGCTGATGCATTCGCCGCCCAATCATATCGACAAGCTATTGCACTTGATCCTCTCAATCCCAATTTAAGGATAGCCTTTGGAGGTTTATATTACGCCGCAAAGGATTATGACACAGCCACAAGCATATTTGAACTCGCAGTCGCCACAAAACCAGACCATGCCAACGCAAGATACAATCTGGCTTTTGCTTTAAACGAAAAAGGTAACCTTGACCGAGCCATTACCGAAATGACAACTGTTTTATCTCTTATTAAAGATAAAGAGGGAGAAGATTTCAAAATTGCCCAGAAAGCCCTTTCTGATATGCAGGCTAAAAAAGCGGCAACTACTGAAACAGGTAAAGAGTTAAATCCCCCAACTAGTGCTGAAGAACCAAAAATAAAACCACCTATTCAACTGCCTGAAGGTTCAGAACCACCTCAAGCTCCAATTAGTCCGGCACCAGAGGAAGCTACAACTCCTTCCCCAACCGCAACCCCTTAAAAATTTACAACTTTTCTCATCTTTTGGATTGCATTCGAGATTTATTTTTGATTAGCGCTTGGTGAAGACTCATCTACTTTCTGCAAAGATTCACTATTTTCCAAATTTGTACTCTCTTTCTCCTTGCCTAAACTAACTACTCCAACTTCGATAATTTTTTTCTCGCTTGGTCTATAAAGATACGCCTTTTTTGCTGCTGAAAAGATTAAAACCTTATCTCCATTTTCGGCTTTAGCAAAAAAAGGTTGATTTTTTACCGCTTCTTTATCGGTTACTGTGGCTACTGTTGGGCTTTCTCCCTCCGGAAGGGCAATTATTCTACCAACCTCATTAACTAATTCTGTTATACTTTCGGGACTAGAACCTTCCAATTGTGTTTGAATTCCCAAAAGTTTTGGGTTCTTTTTAATTAAAATAAAGGTTATAAAAGATGAAATCAAAATAACCAGAAAAATCTTTGGGTTGGTAATAATTAATCTGAAAGGAAATATTAGCAAAGAAAATAATATCTTTACTATCCTTAATAAGATTCCTGATTTACTGCCTTCCTCATTCATAAAAAACCTATCATTAGTTGATATCACATAAAACACATTGTTTGCAAGTAGTGATCTATTGTTTGGTTACCTATATAATAAATCAAATGAAAAGAAAAGTACCTTTTTTTCTGGCAAAAACACTTATTTTAACAATACTTTTTACAGTGCTTTACTACCTAATCTTTCTTAGCCCTCAAATATCAAAACAAAAAAGACTCAATGACAAAATAATCTCGCTGTCTTCTAATCTTTCAATCTTGGTACAAAATAGGCTCTCATTTATTGAACTTACACGGCTTGATCCAAAATCGCCAAGTTTTAATTCCCAAAAGTCTGAATTAATAAACACGATAAAAATAACAAATCAAAAGGGACTCAACGAACCCAGCTTCCCAGATAAAGCAAAAGAAATATTCCAAAGGCAAAACAAACTTCTGGAGAAGGTTTTCACTACCAATTCATATGAAGAGGGGGTTTTACTTCTAAAATCTAAAGAATCGTTGGAGTTACTTACCGACCAAACCAATCTTATTCTTGATCTTCAGAGGGAACTTGATAATCTAAAGAAGGAGCTAAAGTAGATTGAATTTCAATTTGGGCGGATTCCGTAGCTTGCAATTCATCTAAAATATCATCCAGACTGACATTTCCACTTAAGGGCTCAAAATCAAGCATAAACAAATCCCCAATGGTTAAAGGAAATTCTTCTTTTCCATTATTAATATAAATCCTTCCCTCTTTAATTTGCGGCTTTTGTGCCTTTTCACCGGTTGTCACATCAATCTCTCTTCTTTCTTTCACAGAATATAAACACGCTCTCCAACCGCTTTCATCTTTTCTGCCGTAAACGATAAAATCCCCTTGAATATCTGGATTTAAAGACATATCTCCATCGGTAATTTTTGAAACCTTTACCTTATCATAAAAAAATATCTGCCAAACTCCTTCTTCATCCTGTCCTTCCCAAACCACTCTCCCTTTATCTACCTTGGGATTAACATGTATTCCTTGAAAGGTTAGCTGAAGAGTTTGCAAGGAAGGCAAGTTATACAAAAAAATCCTCCAACCCTCCTCTATCTGTGCCATCCAGGCGATATTTTCCCCATCAGTTACCGGATTTGCATTAGTATAGTTTGAACTGGTAATAAATACTTTGTTATTGTTTTTATCTATATAATAAATTTGTCTAAAACCATTTTCTCCCACCTCATCCCCCACAACCGAAACAACAAAAGTTTGAGGCAAAGCAATTTCCGCCAAAACCGGCTTTACTATAAAAAAAAGAACAAGCGAAATAATAACCGGAAAAATCCAAAATTTTGCTAGGTTATCCATCTTAATTCAAAAATCAAAATGCAAAAATTAAAATGTAATTTAAAAAATAAAAATTATTTCTTACCCTTAAGGGTCAAAACACTCGCCCCAATTATCTTGGATATCTCGTCTAATTCCTTTAAAAAATAGTTTACTTCAGCAATATATTCAGGAAATGACTCTTTTATCAATATCAACCAATACTTAGTCTCATTTGAGGATTTTAATGCTATTTCAAAAAAATGAAGATAGTCTCTTTTTGAACTAGAGAATTTTGCCTCAACAACATTAGCTCCTATAGAAGTAGCACTTCTTATAAGCTGGTCAATTAAAGACAGTGGTATTTTTTTCTCCCTCATTCTTTCAGCGAATTTAACAATTCCTACGGAATATTTTACTAACCTTTTTATAAAGTCCTTTTTGAATTTTTCTCTTTCTTCTTTCATTTTATTCCTCCATTTTAATTTTTAGTTAAATATAAAAAACCTTTTTTATTTTGAATTTTTATTTCTCATTTTGATTCTTGATTTTTGAATTTTGATTTTTAAAATCAATCTGTCCAGAAAAACCCTTTTTCCGCTTCCCCTTGAAAAAAATTTCCATGCCGCATCAAATTAGATATACCCGGAGCTGTAGTTAGCTTTGGATAGGAGTCGGAATTATAAGTATCCAATTCTGTACCGCCATATTTGGTCACTCTAAAGCAGTAAGTCGTATTTTCAGAAGCTCCGTTATTCTCAACCGCAAAATCCCACTCCATATTCTGATCTATATCTACAGCATTGGGATTAGTCCATGAGGAAGAATTGCTTTCCAAATATCTTCCTTCAGCACCTGTTGTTGAAGTTGAAATCTGATTTACCTGCGTTATCCCGTCTGTTAAACTTGTATTATCAAAAAACCGCCAGATTGTACCACTCCCCACTGCCCCAACTGTTGCCCACCCAGATGCAGTTGTACAATCAGAAGTCGCAACATATTCCAATTGAAAAGCTTGGCTACCAGAAGAAAGATTAGCGGTACCTACAGTAATATTAATTTGAATCCTTATTTTATCTCCTGAAACCAAAGGTCTTTTGCTGGCCGGAAGCTGGGTGAAAACTTCATTTTCGCTTAAATCTAAAGACCCAGACGGCCAAGCATCAGTCAAACTAACCGAATCCTCATCCACAAACCACTCAAAATCGTTTTGTGTGTAAGTTGTTACAGCTTGAGTCGTCAAACTTGGATAGGTGCAGGTTGAACCCGCGCATTCGCTTGAACCATCATTATCCTGTTCGCGGAAAACAGGGGTTTGAATATCGGTATCATACATTCGGAAATAGTAGGTCGTACCACCTGTCGCATTATTTGCTTCAACAGAAAATTCTAATTCCCTTACCTGCAAGGCACTATGGTCCATATTGCTTCCACCTGCCGCATCTTTGTCCTGAACCCACCAACCGGCAGTTGGAGAACCGGAAAGAACTGTTGCGGATAAAGTTGAATTATCATCGCAAACTCCACTTCCAGAATCACAATCGCGGTATCTCCAAATGCCTGAACCCCCAGCATCATCAACATCTGTCCAAGTTGTACTCGGTGAATCAGGATCTCCGGTTGTATACTGAAGTTTTTTCCTTGCATCAGTTTGGGACATATTGGATAGCTCCGCTACAGAAAAACGCAATCTAAAATTTCCCGAAACAGGATCAAAATTAGTAGGAGTAGTATTTTCGTTGGCAAGGGGGGTTGTGGGAGTATTACTCGTGTCGCTGCCGCTATAAAACCTCCAGTTTCTAGACCAAGGGGAATACCAGCGATAGGAAAAATCAAAAGCGTCTCCTTCATTATGAGCTGTTGCGGTATCCGGAGGAAGTGTTGTTGAATACTCCGCCGAGCAATCAGTATCCCAACCATCTGACCAGCGCTGGGAGCAGATATCATCAGAATATTCCACCCCCCAAGCCAAAATCTCATCGGAATTGGGGGAAGCGTAAATCTTCCACATCGCCGCGTCATCTTGCATTTCCCCAGGCATATCAGTGGGTCCTGCAAACCCGGTTCCGGCCGTCCAAGTTTGATAGTCGGAAACATCAACGGTACTAGCATCGGCGTAAACAAACATAGCAAAAGCAGTACCACTGTTATAGCGCTCCCAGGTAACAACCGCTTCATTCATCAAAATACTTTCAAGAGACTGATCCTCTGTTCCAAAGGTCCAACCCTCCGTTGAACCATCCGCCTTCCAGATACCCGGGCGAAAGTCAGCCCCGTTTCCATAAAAAGTAGCAGCAATGCGATCCGAATAAAGATGTGATGATAAATTTACCCAGCGGGCGGTGTTTGTGGCAGCATGGACATTCCCCACATCCGTAGCAGACGCATCCCAAGTTTGGGTACTATTAACAAATCGTTTATATCTATAAGGATTAACAACCGCTGTTGTTCCCTCTCCCCAAACCACAAGGGCATTCCCTGAAACCGATTCCCAAGCGCCATCAAAATCCCGGCTGTTATCAGAGGTAAACGAAGTATCTGTTATTGTTGTCAAATTACCAAAAGACCCATTATCATATATCATCGCCCTAATATCCTCATTCGCATCCTCAACAATAACCAAAATTCTATTTGATCGCCTCGGACTTAAATTATCCCCTTCAGGGACGGCTCTCACCCATTCAGTGTCGGCAAGGTTTGCGGACTTAAACTGAAAACTGCTTTCGCCCGACCAAGAAGTCCCATTCCAAATGTTATAGAAGATGTAGCCGTCGTTAGCCAGTTTCCCGTAAAAAACAACGGCTCGTCCTCCCAACTGCTCATAAGCAATATCATATGGCTGTTCGCAGGATCCAGCAGTTGCATCACAGGCAAGGGTTGCTGCACCAACCCCGGAAATTTCAAGCTCCTCCGACCAATCACTTGACGCATCACAACCTCCAACACAGCGGGTTATATGCAACGTGCCATTCACTTCCAACTGCCCGGAAAGCATTTCATCGCGGGTTGGAGCCATTTCCATCCTAATATGTTGAATGTCGTTGGTGTTTGTAGTTGTGTCAACCGAGTCTCCCTGATCGATAAAAGTCGAAGGAGAGGTATATGTCAAAAACTGCATATTATCATCAGCCGCGGTTTCGGAAAAACCTAAAACTCCCTGCGGCGTTACTGCAGCTTGCGCTTTTTGAATTTCCGGAGGAAAACGGATTGTGTTTATCCCGAGCCTGCTGATGGGCCAAATTGGCGGCCAACCGGTCAAAAGCCAGCTTGCAACCAAAAAAAGCACAAAGAAAGTCTTTAAAATTCTCTTTCTTTGTTTATACAATACTCTTTTTATAATTTTTCCGCCCAACTTTAACATTATTTAAAGCTCAAATTTTAAAAATTTTGTTATTTATCATTCTTTTATAATCGATCATTCGTTTTTGGTTGTTGATATCAAATCTCTAATTTTGATTTTTAAATTTTAATCTTTGAAATAACTTTGCACTTTGAACTTTAAATTTTTAATTTTTCTCACCAAACACCAATATCTAACTTCTTATATTACTTCTTGATTTTCTTTTTTCTTTTTGATATATTTTGACTAGTTTTACACTACTCCGCCTTTGGGCGGAGGTTTTTTTATCAACGTCTTTCCTTATATCTTCCAAAAAAACATATTTTGATGCAGAAAGTTTCAACTCCCAGGAAATCATTCTTCTTGTAGAAAAAACAGTCACCTTAATTCCAAAATTTTTTAACTTGACCACCAAATTATGAAAATCACTATCCCCACTAAACAAGATTAACTCATCCACTCCCTTTCTCTCTAAAAGGATGTCAGTAGTCATTTCGACATCAAAATTTGATTTAAAAAAGAACTTATCTTTATCTTTTATCATCTTTAAGGGTTTTGTTACCGGAATAATTCCTACAGCATCAAGGTATTAAAGGAACTTCTGCATTTTTTCATCTTCCTTCTTAACCCCTGTATAATATTTAATCCCTAAGATTTCGTAGCTTTTCTCCAAATACTCAATCACCCTTTTCCAATCAATAAACCACCCTAAACTTTTCTGTGTATAAAAAATATTAGCCCCATCAATATAAACCCTAGCTTTGGTTTTAACTACCACAATTTTCTTTCTTACATTTTCTGATTTCCTAAATTCCCTCTTTTTCATTTTAAATTTTGATCTTTGAATTAACTTTGCATTTTGAATTTTTAATCTTTAATTTAAAATTTTCCCAACATCAACCATCCCATCATTAACAACTAACAACCAACCACCCACAACCCACAACTAACTACTTATTACTCACAACCCACCACTCACCACTCATTTCCCACTTCTCACTTCCCACTTCCTACTTCCAACATCCAATTCCCAACAACCCACCACTTACATCCTACATCCTACTCCCTACATCCTAAATCTATTGACTTTTCTTTCTCGTTCTGATATAAAATAGGCAGTAACAGTCTCCCAGGGTAACTCCTGGGAGTTTTTTTCCCAAATTGGATATAGTCTCTTAGGTCATTAAGGATTAAATATTTTCCTTCTTTAATCTCCCAGGACATATTCTCCTTAAATGCCAAAAATACAATCTTTTTTCCTTTTTCAAGCACAAACTTCCTTAATTCCACATAATCACTATCCCCAGAAATAACAATTACTAAATCTAAATCTGCTAAGTTCCTTAAAAAATCTAGCGCTAATTCCAAATCGACATCCCCTTTTTTAATAACAAATCCCCCACTTCTAATATACTTGAGGGGTTTCGTTTTTACTTCCAAATTTTTTCTAATACTTTTTAAATATTTTTCAGTCTCCCGGAACGCCTGATCCCATTTTGCAGGTACAACTATATGATAATGCGACAAAACAATATCTACTTCTTTTTCCAAAAGTTTAATTAATTTAGTAAAATCAATACGCCAGCCTAATCTTTTTTGAGCATAAAACATATTTGCATCATCGATAAAAATCCCAGCCTTCATCTTTTTCATTTTAAATTTTGATTTTTGAATTAACTTTGCATTTTGAATTTTGAATTTTTAATTTAAAAATTTCCCAACAACCAACCACCCACAACCCACAACTAACTACTTATTACCCACAACCCACCACTCACCACTCATTTCCCATCACTACTTACCAAATTCAGTTTTACAAGTTTTTCAAAATTTTTAATAGTGCAACTTATATTACTTTAAACAAAAATCTACAAATTCCCAAAAAATTAAAATTCTAATCAGATAGTAAAGTACTTAGGTTGAAATTCAAATTAAAACCTCGCATAATACTGTATATAAAATCTACCAACTCTTGCATTAGCCGAGTTGGAAGAAGTAAGTCTTATCCTCACCGTCCATATATCGTTAGGAGAAGCAACACCCGTATCAGTACAGGTCTGATCTGTAGTTTTATCCGCCCAAGTGTTATTTGATCCAGGCTCAAAATTAACTGCAGCCGCACATCTACCAGTTCCAGAGTTATCATAAACCTGCACAACCTCCAAAGCAGTATTTGTAGTGCTACTAGTCCAACCTTCAATGGTTAGGGCATCACTAGATGTAAATTCGCTGAAATCTGAGGGAATCGGAATTTTAACCCAAATATCATAATCATTAGAGGTCCCCCCAGTCACCGTCCAATTGTAGTAATTTCTTGGAGGAGTTCCTCCATCGTTGTCCGAAGTCATTGTACCGTTATTGTTAGACCCATCCCCTGTCAAAACTGCTCCCAAATATTCCGGCGCAAAAACTATCCTCCTTGTTGGCCTAGCATTTCCTCTCCAGCCTGAATTCGCTCCCCAAGTTTCATCAACCTGAAGTCCATTTGTCCCATCACCAAGAAAGACAGTATTTGCTGCATTGATAGTTAAAGTTCCATCAGAAGTTATCGAATCAGAATTTACAGCCAAAGCTCCTGCTGTGATAGTTAAACCACCGGCTGTAATACTCGCGCCTCCCGATGTAACAGTTAACCCATCCGCTAAAGTAAGTCCTCCTGTTGATGAAAAATCAGTTCCCGAAGCCCCTATATTCAATATCGGCAGTCCCCCCGCATCCATTGCCGCATCCCAACCAGATCCAATACTTATGGCGTACTCTGTTCCAGCCCCTCCGGTTATCGAATCAACCCTTAGACCGTATTGGGTTCCTGCGCTTGCGGTTCCAGCTGTAATTTGTACCCCTGAAATTGTATCTCCCGAATCTCCGGAGTCTGTAATTGTGATATGAAGTCCTGCATTCGTGTCAGCCGCCCCATCCGAAGCCGCAGTAAAATCAATTGACAATCCATCAACTCCACTTGTTGTTGTCCCCTGTCCTGAATTTGAAACCGCTAAAATATCAACAGACGGAGCACTTACAGCTGTTATGTTCAAATTCTCTCCTACTCCAAAATTCATATCAATATCATCAGTAAATGTAGTTACTCCCGATAAATCATCAAAGGTAACAATATTACTTCCTCCCGCCTGAATAATAAAATCACCAGAAGTCATATTAAAAGTAAGCCCGGAAGTATTATCTATTGCCAAAACTTTATCTGTATCATTATCATAAACATTATCTAAATCTTGACTTCCCGTTTCATCTGATTGGCATGACCACTGATTGGTGGAGGTTGAATATTTAAGGATCTCTCCATTACCGCAGTCAATTAAAGATAAGCCGTTTGAATCAACCTCCAAACCCTTGTTTGATTGTAAGAATATTCCCAAGGTTAACTCTTCAGTTCCTGTTGCAACCAAACCATAATTTGCTGTTGCACCAGATACATAGTCACCAGTTGTATCTACTCCCAAGGCTACTGAATTGGCATTGATTGTTAATCCTCCTGAAAAGCTTCCTGAGATATCTCCACTTGAGGGTGATTCTCCTACATTGACATAGATACTATCTAAGCTTGAAGAATAATTGGCACTTGTTAAAACAGTTCCGCTTGATCCTGAAAATGTATAGGTTGAATCAGAGGTTAGATCTCCAATATCTATTGTTCCATAAAAAGTTGGTGATGCTCCTGATTCCAAAATCTTTAATTCAGACGAGGAGTTATTAAGGATAATGTCAAAGGCTCCTGTCTGATCCCAATCGGCTGTTAATGTTCCCAAAGCCAGGGCATCAGAGACTATTTGGATTCCACTGCCTAGATTAACCGTTAAGGAGTCTCCTGAAACTCCCAAGCCATCTCCTGCCAAGGTTGATTCAGATATGTCAAAGGTTAGTGTATCAGTTCCTGAATCACCGGTTATGGTTAGATTTGTTCCAGTAACAGATAAATTGAGTGTATCTGTTGAGGAATCGGCAACAGGGTTTGTTCCAGAAGGTGCATTTATTGTTTCAAATGAATTAACACTTCCTCCTGTTACATCATCTGCGCAGTACCAGACATCTGTTGTTTCATTCCACTTTAGGATTTGGTTGTTAGAACATCCTTGGATAAGTGTTAGACCTGATGAAAGAATCTCAAGTCCTGATGCAGATGAGGTTGTTGAGGAGAGACCATCTCCTCCAGAAATTAAAGTTAAAGCAATGTTGTCAGAATTTACAACTATTCCTCCATTGGCTGAGGCAACTGCCAATGTGGGTGTTGAACCTTCTCCTGTTGCGTCTCCTGTTAAGCCTGCTCCTGCTGTGATTGTGGCAACATAGTCACCAGTTGTATCTACTCCCAAGGCTACTGAATTGGCATTGATTGTTAATCCTCCTGAAAAGCTTCCTGAGATATCTCCGCTTGAGGGTGATTCTCCTACATTGACATAAACAGAATCAAGTATTATCGAGTAATTACTCGTTGTTAGATCATCACTGAAATCTTGATCCCAGCTAGAGAGTTGAGAAGCTACATTATTGGTATCAAGAAGTGTTCCTCCTCTTCCATCTAAAAGAGAAAGTTCACTACTTGAGATGGTTACTCCCCCGACTGTAATGTCATTAGAGCCCAAATTCAAATCTCCCGAAGATAAAGATAAACCATTTACGAAATCCCATACACCGATTATTGACTCATTAAGATTACTTCTTACTATGTATGAGCTAGTGTAATCTATTTCGATACCTCCCTCTCCAGATCCCAAATTTGTAACCACAAAATCATCCGAATCAAAGTTAATTTCCAAAGCTGAATTTACAACTAGAGTTCCTCCTTCCTTGATTTTAGATATGCCTGAGGATGAAGCACCAACATCATCTTCGCAATCCCAACTAAAAGTCACACCATTCCATTTCAAAACCTGTCCGTCAGAACATCCCCTAATTAAAGAAAGTTTATCTGAATTAATTAATTCAAGTCCTGATGAAGAAGATGTAGTTGAAGTACTATCAGAACCAGTGTATAAGGATATTGAACTCCCAATATTTGCCCAAGAAGAACCATCAAAAATTAATAGATTATTATTCAAAGAATCCCAAGCTAAATATCCTTCACCACTTGATGGAGATACAGGACTTCCGGATAATATATTGGGCAATCTTAAACCTTGAGGTATTGACGACTCATAAGTTATATAAGATAAATCTATAAAATCACCATTTGAAAAGGTTAATGTCGACGCCAAATCAGAAGTTGATATTGTACCGTCAGAAATTTTATTCGAAGTAACCGCCCCGTCAGATAATTTAGACTCACTTATAGCTCCATTTTCAATCTTCGAAGATGATATTGCACCGTCTTTTATCTTTGAAGAAGTTATCGCGCCATAAGCAATATCTAGCTCCCCAATAGTCAAATCCAAAATATCCTGACTTGTAATCAACCTTCCTAAATCAGAAGGTTTAAACTGAAAATTCATCTCCTTTACCAAATCGCCAACCACATCCTGAACCAGTTTGACCGACAAACCCACTCCTTCCTCTATACCCGAAACTTGATAAATTCCTTTTTCAAAATCAGGCCTAACTATAATTCCTTCAAAGTTAAAGGCTTGAGATAAATTTCCAGAACTTTTACTTTCTACTTCACCTACACCAACTTTATTGTCATAAGTTACAACTCTTTCATCTTCAATCTTTTTTCCTACTTTGTCTGTTTGATAGTTTAAAACCTCTCCCTTAATAAAAGATGGTTCTTCCTCGTAAGTAACAAGATATCCAAAAACTCTGATAATAGATGCTACATAAACCGGATTGGTATTAATATAACCATTTGTCACCCTTCCAAGCTCAATTATTCCTGCCAATTGATAACCAGAATTAAGAAAATAACCAGAAAAAATCCCCTTAATTCTTCCATTCTCTATACTTCCATTAGTAATCTGTATCGGTACAACTTTTCCATTACTAAGTTCAGCCAAGGTTAATGCAGGCACAACAATTTGAGCCTTTGATTTTGTACCGTCGCGTAAAACTAAATCCTTAAAATAATCATTCAAATTTCCAGAATAAAGATCTCCATTTGGAAATCTTAAAACAACCTCTCCAGTGAATTGCCCGTTTTCTAACTTCGCAGAAACAATTTGCAACAAAGCAAAATAATCATCATCTATTTTTGCAGCTGCATAAACTTTTCGTCTAAAAGAAGAACCCAAAATAAGATTAGTGTCAAGATAAGCAACATCTTTTTTAACCAAAGATGCAAGTTTATTCTCGACTGACAGATTGAATATCGCCTTTTTATAACTTTTAACCAAAAAAGCAGAAAAAAACACCAACGAGGTTAGCAATATTATCAAATATATAAACTTTGGTTTAAAATTCCCTCTCTGATTATTCATCTTTTAATTTAAAAAAATAAAGCTGACAAACCTAAGCCCTTAAAATATCCAAATCCATTAAATTTGGCATTTTCCTAAAAGAAAAAATAAAACCTATACCCATGGCTAAAACTCCGTTTATAACCAAAACAAGATTTAAAATTAAGACCAAATTAAAATTACCGGCAAAATGATTGCTGTCAGATTCGATATATATTTCCCAATCCGGATTACTTATAAGCCGCATGGAAGATATTCTCTCCTGATTTTGATTTATTCCATACTTCTTATCATTCTTTTCTAAATTCGAACCTATCAAATCCTCATTGTTGGAAAGAGTTACAACCTTATTTTTATCCAATACCCAATAATTAAAATTACTAAGCAACTCTTTGGTATATTTTTCCGAAAGCTTAGGGAGTGATATCGAAAAACCAATCATACCAACGAAACGATTTTCATCGAATATAGGTTCAGTTTGCATAATCGTATAATTTCCCAAAATATTTAGGTAAACATTAGAAACATAACCTTTCGAATATATCTTGGTTTTTTGGAAATATTCTCTTTCAGAAAAATTAGTATTCAAGGCAATGCTTCTCAAAGGATAAACGGAGATTGACTTTCCATTTTCATCATAAAATATAACCGCCCGAAGGTTATTACCTTCTTCATACAATTTCCTCGCCTCATTATTAAGGTAGTTTGTATCATTGGCAAGAATAGCTTTCTTTATCTTAACGTCACCAGATATTCCAACAAGCAAAGAGCCCTGCCTTTCAAAATACGAAATTAGGTCGTCAGAAAATCTTTCTACATAACTATCTGTAATATTCTTAATTTGCCTATCATCGCTTTTTTTCTTAACCCACAAAGTAAATATCCCAAATAGGCATGAAACCGATATCCAGAAAAAAATTGCTGTAAAGACGTAAATTTTTCTTTTGGATAACAAATCCTTTGAATAGTAAAAATGCCAAAATACCAAAAATAAAACAAAAATAGAAGTTATCAAACATAAATAAGAGGAAACCCAAAAACTTTTATAACCCAATAAACTTGATAATAAAAATAATACAACGAAAACAAAGAAATAGAAAAAACCTAAACTAATGGAAGGTATATTTTTCTTATACAATAAATAGAACAATATTGGTAATAATAATACATACCATAACATAATATATAACCCTTTGTTTAAATTAAAAAGATCTAATATATATCCGGAGAATAGGCTTTCCGGAACAAAAAAGATTATTACTCCCAGGGTGATAATAATTAGTGCAAGATATTTAGTAAAACGACTAAAAAACCCACCTTCCTCTAATCCAAAAACACCGCTAAAAATATGATTCAAAGTTATAAATAAAAGGGGAACAGAAAACATCAAAGCTAAATAATTACCTGAATAAATTAAATAAA
Source organism: uncultured Gammaproteobacteria bacterium (assembly GCA_964431555.1). Lineage (GTDB taxonomy): Bacteria > Patescibacteriota > Microgenomatia > UBA8517 > UBA8517 > CAYSJW01. The sequence continues at coordinate 15,385 of CAYSJW010000005.1, forward strand.
AGGAAAAAATAATAAAAACAAAAACATTTAACACATGCGTCGAAAGTCGAAATTTCTCAAGTTTTTCTTCATAAAAAACAGTCAAAAGAGAAATTATTCCAGACAAAATTAAGACAAAAGGTAAAATTGGTAAAATCACCCCATCAATTTCTTTGCCTAAAAAACTTGTGCTTAAAATTTTCAGAGGCTCTATTGTCAAATAAATAAATCCAACACCCAAGCAGCAAAAAAATTTATAAAGTCTAAAAAAAACAATATCTTTCCAGTTCTGTAAATATCCTGCCTCCTCTATACTAGATTTATAACTTAAATCATTTATTTTATCTAAATTAATTCCTAAATTACCTTGCTTAGAAAGACTAGCTCTCCCTTTATTTACTACAGGATTATCTTCCGTAACAATTTCTTTTTCATTACTTACCGAAATAAACGGGGCTAAAGAAAGAAAAGGAATTTTAAACCTTCCTCTACCAAACCGGCGAGCATAAAGTTTATTTTCCTTAAGATATGTATAAACAGTATTTGTTGAAACATTAAGAAGCTCTGCAGCTTCTTTAACTGAATAAAATTTTTTCATCTGGGCAGGATTTACAAAATTCTTAAACTTTTTTTATCTCAATTTTACAAACTTTTAACTGTATTAATATAAATTAAATAAAAAATTGAAAATAAAGTCAACAATCAAAAATTAAAAATATGTTGTTATTTATTACTCATTAAACTAGCTTCAAAATTTAGCACAGATGAACTTATATACATAATTTTATTACTAATAACTATTATCTAAAGAACAAAATACTAGAGGCTATACTTTTGAATCTCTTTGTAATAAAATTAAACTTGCCAATAAAAGTTTGTTTACTATAGGTTCTTATGTTAAAACAAAAAGGACTCTTGAGTATAGGCGAAGCGTCAGAGTATTTAGGTGTCTCCATAGACACCCTAAGAAGGTGGGAAAAGAGAGGCAAAATTGAGTCTCTGCGCTCTCCGGGAAACCATAGATACTTTTCAGTAGAAAGTTTGGATAAACTTTTCGGCAAAAAATATCAGCACGATATAAAAAAAACCGACAAAGAAAAGGCATTTCTCAAAAATAAAATAACTCAAATTCCAGCGGTACCCCTTGAAAGACCTCCTTCTGATTCTTCACCCACAAATAAAAATTTTTTTCTATCTGAAGAAAAAATTATCGATAGACCGGTAAGAGAGGTTAGAATACCTCAATTAAGACTTTTAAGAGTCATTCAGGAAAAGGAAAATATAAAAGAAGAGACCAAAGTTTTTCAAGACGAAATAAAAAGAACACAAGAAATAAAAGGCGAAAGGATATCAACCAGCATTTTAACTCCAGAAAATCTACCATTAAATCTTCCAAGGAAAATTATCGACGATACAAGGATTGCCTCCGCAGGCTTAAACAATGAAATGAAATTATCCGCAAAAAACACAATAAAGAAGAACCTCTTTATATACGCTGTAATAACGATAACAATTCTTATTGTTATAGCTACAATTTTCTTTATCATCGGAGCTTCATCAAGAGGTCTTTTGTCTCCAATTCCCTAAATTTCTTTTAACGCCAATTTTTACACTTTATTTGTGGACTCAGCCAGAATCGAACTGGCGACTGGTCGATGCGAACGACCCGGTATACCACTTACCTATGAGCCCTTAAAAACTTTTAGCTCTTTCACCCCATTAAAAATAATATTAAACTATAACACTTTGATTCCACTCCTATTCGAGGTTCTATCCAAGATCTCACAATAAACAAATTAGATTACAAAAAAACTTTTTTTTCTAAATTTAAGCTCAATTTTTAAGTTAAAGTTTTAGACTCAAATTATAATAATTTATTTAAGAACATTTAAAGGATTTAAATAAGTACCATCTTTGATAATTTCGAAGTGCAAATGTGTACCTGTTGACCTTCCTGTCGAACCCATCTTCCCTATAGCTGAACCTCTGGTAACAGTTTGCCCTGCAACAACATAAATACTAGAAAGATGAGCATACAATGTTTTATATCCATTCCCATGATCAATAACCACCCTATTTCCATAACCATAGTTATCAGGCCATCCTGCCACAATTACCTTTCCCGAGTCAGCGGCAAGAACATTAGGAGCTGATTTATTAGCTATATCAACACCCTTATGATACCAAGCAAAGTACTGTGAAATTGATCCGCTAGCCGGCCAAACAAAAGTACCGGAAGCAACAACCGTACCAGCATCCGGAGTAATTTGTCTTACTCTCGGAGCAGTCTTTTGACTGGGTTTAACTCCATCAGGAACAATTATTGTTTGACCTATTGCCAACTCAAACGTCTCGTCATTAACAAAGGTATTGAAGGGAAAGTCAACAATTGACTGGGGAGAGGTATCATATTTTTTGGCAATAGAATAAACAGTATCCCCTTTTACGACTCTATGAGAAATACCAGAAACAGGTAAAATCTCCAAAATTTGTCCGGGTTTAATTTTATCCTTTTCATTTAGGTTATTCTGCCAAAGAATTGTGTTTGCTGAAACACCAAATTTATTAGCAATAGATGATATTGTATCTCCCTCCTGAACTTTATATTCAATGATTTTATCTCTAGTTTTTTCTGAAATATCAGTAGATATCCCCGAATTTTCAACCGAAGCTGATACAACAGTAAAAGATGGAGCAACATTCCAAGGGTCTATTTTTTCGCTGGGAAATTCATTGGCAACAACCGGAGCTATCATTACACCGAAGGCAGCTAAAAATGCCATACTCGAATGCACAAAACGTTTTGCATACTTTCCCCTCTGACGGTACAAAAGTGCTGCCAGAATACTTTTTCCGTTTTCAAACCTTATAAAAGTAAGGTGAAGAATTTTCAAAAGATAATCTGTGAGCTCAGATAAAAAAAGATTTAGATAATCAAAAAATAAAGCTATTATTTTTGAAAACTTAGAAAGTTTAGCCAAAAGCTCGTAATCAGAAGCAAGCCCATTTAAATTTAAGGTCTTCTTTTTATCAACCAAAAAATTTCTATTTGAAAATAGTTGAGCCTTAGCTTTCTCACCCGAATTTAACTTAACCATAAAAGCCAATTTACAGCTTTTGACAATAGCACATATTGAGTCAGAGGTCAAATTTCTTTGAGGATAAAATTATTTACTCAATTACATTCAGCAAGTCTAGTTCAGATAACCTTCAAACTTTCAAGAAACTCTTTATTGTTTTCAGTTTTTGAAAGCCTCCCAAGCAAAGTTTCTGTTCTTTCATCCTCTGGTACCATATCAAGCATCCTCCTTAAGGTATATATATTTTGTAAAATATCCTTACCATATAAAAGCTCTTCCTGACGAGTACTACTTCTTGTTACATCAATGGCAGGAAATATTCTCCTCTCTGCAAGTCTTCGTATTAAGTGAAGTTCCATATTGCCTGTACCTTTGAATTCCTCATAAATTAGATCATCCATTCTACTTCCTGTATCTACAAGGCATGTACCAATAATCGTTAAGGAACCGCCGTTTTCAATTTTTCTAGCAGCACCAAAAAATTTCTTGGCGGGATATAAAGCTGCCGGATCGAAACCACCCGTCAATGTTCTCCCGGAAGTCGGAAGAGCAAGATTATATGCTCTTGCCATACGGGTGATCGAATCAAGAACTATTACCACATCAAAACCATTTTCTACCAACCTCTTTGCTCTTTCCAAAGCTACTTCTCCTACAGCTGTTTGAGCTTCGGGAGGTTCATCAAAATTACTGGCTGCAACCTCGCCCTTTCCACCCGTAACGCTCCTCATGTGCATATTTATATCGGTTACTTCCTCCGGTCTCTCACCAATAAGCACTGCCATTAAATGAACAGATCTTTCCTCCTTTCTTTTAATCCTACCTTCAATATAATTTTTAGCTATACCTGCAATAATATCCTTAATAAGCCATGTTTTCCCAGCTTTAGGTGCCGAAACAATAAGCCCTCTTTGTCCAAACCCAATTGGTGATATAAGATCAATTACTCTGGTTGTCAAAGTTTCTTTATCAGTTGACAAAACAATATGCTCATTCGGATAAATTGCAACCAGATCGTCAAAAAAAGGTCTATCCCCGATCTCTTCAATAGGAACGCCATTGACTTTTTCGACTTTTAAAAGCCCCCAGTAACGTTCATTTTCCTTTGGGCGACGGGCTTGACCTCCAACCCAATCACCCACCCTCAAACTAAATCTCCTTATCTGACTACCAGAAATATATATATCCTTATCCGAAGAATGAAATTTAGGTCTCAACAAACCTGAACCCTCATTTGCTATATCCAAAACACCCTCCACATATTCAGTTGGAAGTCCAGAATCAGGCAAAACTCTGTCGTCCACCACTAAAGAACCTTTGTTTGAAGAGCTATACACCAAAGGTTTTTGTTCTATCTGAGACAAACTGTTATCAGGTTGAGACAAAGAAACAGTCTTCTCCTCATTATTATCTTGGCTTTTCTCGACAAGTTCGCTATCTTCTTTACTAGCCTTAATATCCTTTATCCTGCGAGAAACCCTTTTGCTAGTTCTTATCGGCATAATCTAATACACATAAACAAAAAAAAGAAGCAGATTAAACTCTTGATAAAATTTTAATTAAAAATAAACTTGAACATTTAAAATCCTGCAAGGAAACCTTTCTTAAGAAGGGAACAAGTGTATTTTATATACCTTTCATCCCTTTTGTCAACAAGATTATTGTCTAAAGTATATTTTTTGAAAAAATCCAAGAAAAATAACGGCATTTTTTTGCTTTTATAAGTAAATTTTTTAAATAACCTTTTTCAAAAATAAAGACAAAAAATATCAAACAGGTTTAGCAAATACAAGTAATCTATTCCAATTTGTACCAGGCGGATCGCAAGTCATTAAAATCAATCTTTCCTGATTACTTCCGGTTTGAAGCCAAGAGGTGTCTGAAGGCTTGGCGATTAATTTTTCCACCACCTTATATTCATATTTATTGTCGGCGAAAAAAATAATAATTTCATCCCCACTCTCAAGTTTGTTAAGGAGATAAAAAATAGCATTAAAACGAGCAAAATTTAAGGGAGAATTGGTAGAATGAGAAAATAAAAAAATATCAGCTCCTTGGCCGGGAAAATAAGAACCTTTGGCATGAGCTACTCCCTTTTTTAAGGCGTCAAGATACTCTTTCTCATTTGCCGTATCAACATTGGCAATTATATTAGATACTGCCCCAATTTTGGGCACAACAATGGAAAAATAGGAGGAAACTCCATATGATAATGCCTCCTTTTGGATTTTAGCTCTTCTTTCTTCGTCTGCATCCACAGAGACAGGCAACGAGTTACTATCCTTTAAAGTGTTTTTACCCAGTTTATATTCCAATTCTTCTTTAATAAGAGGTCCAAAGGACAAAATCATTAAAATTAAAACAAAAGACAATATTACCACTCCCAATAACCTCACAAGATGATAAAAAAGCCTAATTAACGCAGGAAGAGTTAAGATTAAATCACCGTGCTGTTTGAATCTTTTTTTACTGTATATTGTCCCTTTGGGTCGCATTTTAAAAAATATTAATCTAACAACACAAAAACCTAAACCCGGTTATTTCTAGGTTTTCAAACCAACCTGAAGCGTTTATAAAGATAATATCCCAAAGGTAAAAGACCAACAATCAAAAATAAAACACTTCCTGTCGAGGGTAGTTTACTTGTAGCTCCGAGTACCGCTGGTACAGAATTACCACAAACAGCATCTCCACAATCTCCAATACTACAAACTTTAAAATAAATATTACCCTTGGGAACAAAATTAATTACCACTTCAGTAGTATCATGTCCATACACCTCTGTGTACCATAGCAAATTATCAGGACTTGTGCCATAGTGAATACCATATTTTTGCGAATGGCCATCTGTGACAATCCAGGTAATCTTAATCGAATCATCATCAATTCTCGTTAGATTTCCGGCAGAATACAAAGGAGCTAAAGAAACAGAAGGAGAATTACAAACAGGAGCCGATGGTGGAGTAAGACCTCTAGTTGGCGTGGGAGTTGGAATTAAAGTTGGAGTTGGATTAGCGCAAACAGATTCACTATTTTTAGCCAGATACATGTGATCACCCAAATTCCAGACAAGACCATTCTCATAAAACCAACCCTTTGAAATATAATATTCAATATCAGATTGATTCAAACCATCAGCCAACCACCAATTAGTCTGAATTCCCGAAACACCCTCAACCGGACAATAACATTGGATATAATTTCCGCCCACCTGAGAATATACGTTATCCGAACCCTCCAAAAGACCATCTCCCAATATTTGATGAGTACCAAATTCATAACTTGCAACATCACCTGGAGTTCCATATAAAGACTGACAAGTTGCAAATGAAGGAGGATAAACTGTTTGCGCTAAAACCAATCTTGGAAACAAATAAAAAAACAACTGAAAAACTAAAGCTACAAAAAGGGATGATCTCTTAATATTCATTATTAATGGGGCAGATCCAAATAACTTTGAAGCGATTATATATCACATGCTATAAGTTGTCAATTATTCATAATTTAATTTCATTTTTGAAAATTATAGGAGATATTTATAAGAAAAAATCCGATATGCTATTACAAAATTTCTAACTATTAAGATTACAAATTTATCTAATCCTTAACAAACAAAAAATCGGCTTCAAAAGGAACGGGTAGAGCGCCTGCCCTACACTCCACCCGTCCCTTTCAAAGCCGAAATAAACTCTTGACAAAACGGGTTAAAAAGTTCTAGTCTTTAAAAGTACTGTTTGTCTTATCTTTAGCCTGCTCTTAAGACAAGCCTCTGCCTTTAATTCTTCAAAAGAAAATTTTTTCTTTTTAACAGTTCACCTAAAGTTTATCATTGTTTGTCAATCATGTCAAATCCCATAATATTAAAATAATAAAATTATCATAGACCTATAGTATAAATGAGATAAAATTATGCCTATAATTCGGGATTAATTAATATCATTAAAAATGAAAAAATAAATGTGGATAAAATGTTATCAATAAAAATACGCCGCCTCTTTAACTACTTTAATCGAAAATATTTTCTTATTGCATCCTGGAGGTACTTTATATTATTACTCGAAATTACATTATTATAACCCAACCTTTTTGCCTCCCTTATTCTCTTTTCCTGAGCAATAACTTCTCTTACATCACCCAAAAGTCCCAACTCTCCCAAAGCGAGTAATCTTGAAGGTAACGGTCTATCAAAAAATGAGGAAGCACAAGAAAGAGCGATAGCCAAATCAATGGACGGGTCATTCTTTACCGTTATACCGCCTGCCAGATTTACAAACACATCCTGTTCATAAAATGGAATACCACATCTTTTCGTCAAAACTGCCAAAATAAGTTCAAGTCTTTTTAAATCAAATCCCTGAGAAATCCTTTTAGGAAATGCCATTTTTGTTGAAACAATCAAGGATTGAACTTCTATTAAAATCGGTCTTGTCCCCTGGATGATACAGGATGTTATATTTCCTGCGAAGTTCCCTTTTTGACTGCCAATAAATATTTTTTCAGGATCAACTACCGAAATAAGTCCCTTGTCCTCCATATAAAACACCCCAACTTCATCTGTTGGACCGAAACGATTTTTGACAGCTCTAAGTAGCCTAAAAGTTAAACTTTTGTCACCCTCAAACCACAAGACTGTATCAACGATATGCATCAAAACAGATGGACCTGCAACGGTACCTTCTTTGGTAACATGACCAACAATAAAAACAGGTACATTCTTTTCCTTAGCCAATCTAACCAATCTGTAAGCGCATTCTCTCACCTGCCCGACCGATCCCGCCATTCCTGATAGATCATCCGTTGTCATTGTTTGAATAGAATCTATAATAACTGCCTCTAGCTTCCTATCATTTGAAGAGAGATTATTGGCAGTCTCTATTATCAAATCTATATCTGTCCCCTCGAGAAGTTTTAAATTGCTATTTTCAATACCCAACCTATCGGCTCTAATCTTTACCTGAGTAACAGATTCCTCCCCAGAAACATACAAAACCTGAGAAAATGAACTTATAGACTTTTTTTTAGATCTAGCAGTTAAACTTTTTGTATGACTACTTAACTTATCGGCTACCTGAAGCAAAAGCGTAGACTTTCCTATACCGGGCTCACCTGCTATTAAAATCACCTGACCAGACACCAAACCTCCTCCCAAAACTCTGTCAAGTTCCGGAATTTTCGTTGAAATTCTCAAAGTAGATTTAGTAGCAATAGACGATAAAGAGACTAATTTAATTTCCCCTTTTGATATACTTGATTTTTCACTTTTTATTTTTGATTTTTCTGAAACAATACTTTCAACTGCCGTATTCCACTTGTTACAGGAAGGGCATCTTCCAAACCAACGAAGCTGTTCGTAACCACACTGCTGGCACACATAGTTGGAAACAACTTTAGCCATCAACTAGGATTTTAGACAGAAAAACAAAAATTGTAAACTGAAGGTTATTTATAACCTACCGGCTTTGCGGTCAAAACAAGTCCTAATGAAAGTTTTTTAGTTTTATCATCTATATCCTCCACATAAACTCTAATTTCCTCACCTTTCTGCAACTTTCTATCGGGAGGAATTTTGGTAATATGAACCAAACCTTCAACACCAGGCTCAAGTGCAACAAAAACTCCAAAATCAGAAACCTTTACCACCCTCCCCTGATATTCTTTCTCTTTTTCATACTTTTCCTTTATTTTATCCCAAGGATCTTCTTGAGTCTGTTTTATAGAAAAAGCAAGCTTACCATCCCTTTTTCCAATTAATCTTACCTTTACCTTATCACCGACATTCATAACATTTGAAACTTTTTCAATCTTAGACCAACCAAGCTCAGAAACATGCACTAACCCCTCAATAGGTACTTTCTTCTCTCCTTTGCCGACCTGAATTTTTACAAAACAACCAAAATCATAAATCGTCGTGACTTCCCCTTCAAAAATATCACCTACCTTCAAATCCTTAATTACATTTCTTATCCTATCAAGTTCCTGCTTTTCAGAAACTTCTTTCTCTGAAAAAACTACCTTCTTAAACTCTCTGTCAAAATCAATAACCGCCACCATTATTTTTTTCCCAATAAGTCCTTGAGGATTTTTTGCGGCTTCTTTACCTAATTGAGTCAGCGGTACAAACCCCATTAGTCCCAAAAAAGTTACAGTCAAACCCGATCCAACAACTCCCTTAACTTCAACTTCCAGAGGTGTCAAATCCTCTTTAGCTTTTTCAATCTTTTTCCATAGGGCGTCTTCAGCTGAATGTCTTAAAGATAAGATTGTATAACCATCGGGAGTTTCTGGAACAAGAACAGTTCCCTCAACCTCATCCCCTAAAGAGAGAGTTTTTATATAATCTTCAGCTTCTTTATATGCTCTTTCGGCAACCAAACCTTCGGTTTTAGCTCCAATATCCAAAATGAGCTTGCCTTTTGACTTTTCTTTGACTATTCCTTTGATTTTATTTCCAACACCAATACTCGTGAACTTCGCTCCGTAAAGAGAAAGAAGCTCTTCCATTGTCTGAGGTTCTTTCTTGGAAGATTTAGAAACTTTTAACTTTTTGTTATCTTCTTTAGCTTTTTTTACTATTTTTGGCTTCCTTTCCGCCACCTTGCATAACCACCTTTCTAAATTAACTATAACTATTATACCTCTCAAACATATCACTCACAACAGGCATTATTTTATTCAGAAAACATAAAAGATTTGTAAAATTTAAATTAAAAAATTAAAACCAGCACGCTGAATCAAGTAAATATTATTCATAAAACTTTCTGGGAGTTAAATTTATGCTTACGATTCCGGCCTTGACCTATTTTCGCATAGGGTTGCCCCTACACTATCGTCGGCGCTGGAGCGTTTTACAGATCTTGTTCGAAATGGAAAAGTGTAGTCCCACTCCGCTCACAAGACCGGAATCCTAAGCACAAACAACTTGCTCCCTGACAACTAAAGAGGAGGTCGTAAAAGAATTTTTTCGACCTATTCGTAGAAGGTAAGCTTAACATCTTACGATGCTTCCACTTCCTTTCGAACAATCTGGTATTCTGCCAGAGGTCTATGACGAGTTCTAATCTTGGGGTGGGCTTCCCACTTAGATGCTTTCAGCGGTTATCCCTTAGGAATGTAGCTACCCGGCGATGCCGCTGACGCGACAACCGGCACACCAGGGATTCCTCCAGCCTGGTCCTCTCGTACTGAGGCCAGCTCCCCTCAAAACTCATAACGCTTCCACCGGATAGAGTCCGACATAATTGTTACAAAGGCCGGGTTTTTATACCGGCTCCCTATGTCGCCATAGGGGTCCGACTATATCTTCTCTACACAAAGTATAGAGTCTGGCGTATAGTCTGTGAGGATTCCAAACTAGAATGATTTTAACATCTGTCGCTTAGAGTACTTTCTCTTCCGAGTATTCATTGAATAAGAAATATCTAAGATATTCTTCATTCCTTCCCTAGTAAGATGCTTTCCTGACTCAACTAACTTTAAAACTTGTTTAAATTTATAAAAAGCATCTCTTTTAATAAAAAGTCTTTTATCAAAGAAAGGAATAATTTTATGCAACAGACTAGATAAATCCCTTACTACAAAAGCAAGTGATTTATCGTTTTTATCTGATGAACTATTTTGTCTTATGTAACCACATTGTAATCTATCCTTAAGAGATTCCAAAACCTTTCTGCCGGAAGGGTTCTGTGAAACCTTAAAAAAATAGATTACCTGCCAGCCATATTTTGTTTCAGAAGAAGGGACAACTCCTATATAAAACATTCCCTCTCCTTCAACAAAACCAATAAAATAGTCGTCAGAAAAATACATATCTAGCTTGGTCTTTCCTGCTGGTTGACTCAGAGTTAAGATTTTCACCAGTACATAGATTATATACTAGTACTTAACTATTTAACGAGTGTTTCCAGCATACAGTGGCAAACTAAAATAAATTCAGTTCACCATCCCGTACTTAATAGTACTAGGACCAGATTTATCTCAAACTGGGGGTTTGAGCCTGTAGAATACAACAGAGTCCTCAAGATCCAGAACCTCTACAGGAAAGACAGCTCGGTCATCTTGATATGTCTAACAAGATCAACTGTCTCGCGACGTTCTGAACCCAGCTCACGTACCGCTTTAATGGGCGAACAGACCAACCCTTGGGACCTTCTCCAGCCCCAGGATGCGGTGAGCCGACATCGAGGTAGCGAACCGCACCGTCGATATGGACTCTCGGGTGCGACTACTCTGTTATCCCCGGGGTAGCTTTTATCCGTTAAGCTCCGCCCACACCCATTGTGGATCGGAGGATCACTAAGACCTGCTTTCGCACCTCAAGGCACCATTCAGTGCCCTGCCAGATACCAAATGGCATCTGGGCTCCTGCCGTCACAGTCGCAGTCAAGCTGGCTTATGCCTTTGTACATAAAGCACGATGTCCATCCGTGCTAAGCCAACCTTTGTACCCTTGCGTTACTCTTTGGCAAGGTACCGCCCCAGTAAAACTGCCCATCTAGCACTTTCCCCTGATTCGTTTGCAGAACCATAAGGTAAGTCTTGCCACGCTCCAAAGGGAGGTGTTTCACTTTCCCAGATACCATAGAGTACCTGGTCCCTCCTACTCTAAACAATTGGTTCGCACAAAACAATGCCAAACTGCAGTAAAGCTCCACGGGGTCTTTTTGTCCGGGTGGAAGTAGGCCGCGTCTTCACAGCCATCGCAATTTCGCCGAGTAGAGGCTCGAGACAGTTGCTAACTCGTTACGCCATTCGTGCAGGTCGGAACTTACCCGACGAGGGACTTCGCTACCGTAGAACAGTTATAGTTACTGCTGCCGTTTACCGGAGCTTGAGTTCGGTGCACATAGCACACAACCATCAACTTCCACACCAGCCTTATTAGTCGTTAGCTGATTGTCGGTTGTTGAAAGTTGTGCGCTATGCACACCTCCCCTTAACTTACCGGCACTGGGCAGGCGTCAGCCCATATACCTTACCTTTCGGTTTTGCATGGACCTGTGTTTTTGTTAAACAGTCGGTTAGCAATCGTTAGCTGCGCCCTGAAGCCAGCTTGCGCATGCTTCAGGGAGGACATATCCCTAAGTTACGTCCAGCTTTTTTGCCGAGTTCCTTGAACCTCTTTCTCTCGCTCGCCTTAGTATTCTCTACCAGCCCACCTGTGTCGGTTTGTGGTACGGCTTGCTTTGAATCTCACTGCGAGCCTTTTTTGAAAGACTGAATAGGATGAAATTGCCCCGCTTTCGCAAGACTTTGCATAACTGCTTGATTAATCGTTTCAGCGGATTTCCCAACTGCCACTATCTCACAGCTTACACCGGACTTCACGTACCGGCTTCAACTATCCAACCTTGTCAGCCCCCAGCTAGTGTGCGTTGCACACTTGGGCGATTCAAAACAAATACAGGAATTTTAACCTGTCATCCATCAGCTACCCCCGCAATGCAGGGCTCACCTTAGGTGCCGACTAACCCGTCGCGGACGAACCTCCCGACGGAAACCTTGGGCATTCGGCGGAGGGGATTCTCACCCCTCTAGTTCGCTACTCATACCGGCATTCTCACTTCCAAACGCTCCACCACACCTTACGGTATGACTTCACCGCATTTGGAACGCTCCCCTACCGGGGATACCAAACGGTACCCCCCTCTGGCTTCGGTATCATTTTTAATCCTCGATAAATCTTCGGCGCCGTAAACCATCAACCAGTGAGCTGTTACGCTATCTTTAAAGGGTGGCTGCTTCTAAGCCAACCTCCTGGCTGTCTATGATTTTCGACTTCCTTTCAAACTTAAAATGAATTTAGAGACCTTAGCCGAGAGTCTGGGTTGTTTCCCTCTCGTCTTATCAGCTTAGCCCGATAAGACTGTCTAGCAAGTTTTCGCACATCATTATTCGGAGTTTGGTTGGAATAACTCGGTTGCCCTCGCTATCCCATCCAGTAGCTCTACCACTAATGTACCTACCTTGCCACGGTGCCTATACACCTTTCGGGGAGAACCAGCTATCTCCAGGCTCGATTGGCATATTACCCCTATCCACAAGTCATCCGAGCTTATTGCAACAAACACCGGTTCGGGCCTCCCCCTAGATTTCTCTAGGGTTCACCCTGCTCATGGATAGATCGCTCTGGTTTCGGGTCTCGCCACACTTTCTAGGGCACTATTCGTACCCATCCAAAATGGAATTCGCTTTCGCTACGCCTCCGTTCTTTAAAGAACTTAGACTTGTGAAAATGAGGCGAACTCGCCGGTTCATTCTTCAATAGGCACGCTATCACACCTCGCTTCACTCGGTGTTCAAAAAATCAAAATGAAAAAGAATAAATATTAAAGAATTAATAAACTTTTATCTCTTAAATACTCATCTTACACTTTTCATTTTGAAGTATGAATTTGAGCGTCGAGTGAAACGAGATGCTCTAGCGGTTTGTCCGCAAACAGTTTCAGGTTCTATTTCACTGGGCGTCCCGCCCTTCTTTTCGCCTTTCCCTCACGGTACTTGTTCACTATCGGTTTTCAAGCATATTTAGCCTTGGAGGATGGTTCCCCCAGATTCCCACAGATTTTAGACCGTGGTACTTAGGATACTTCTAGAGGTTGGTTTAGTTTCACATACGAGGCTTTCACTCTCTATGGCCTTCTATTCCAAGACGTTCTGCTACCAAACCAACTCCCACAATGAAGTCCTGCAACCCTCTTTCGTTCCCGAAGAAACAAAAGAGTTTAGGCTATTGCCGTTTCGCTCTCCACTACTAAGGCAATCACTATTGTTTTCTTTTCCTCACCCTACTAAGATGTTTCAGTTCGGATGGTTCCCTCCTCGCACCTTATAGGTACTCACAACAATCAACAATCAACCAACAGATATTGTAAGTTCCGCGGAGCGGAACACGTCGACTGTTAACTGTAGAGAGTACCTCTTAGGGTACGGGTAGTCGCTTTTGAAAGCAACTGGGTTTCCCCATTCGGACACCGCCGGATCACTGGATCGTGGCTCCTACCCGGCGATTATCGGAAGCCTTGCCCGTCCTTCTTCGGTGCTTGAAACCAAGGCATCCACTGTCTGCGTTAGTAAAAGACTTTTACGACCTTGTCCGTAATAGCTTGTACAAAGTACACGCATACGGACCTACTTCCCCAAATTAAAAGATCAATATTGGGGATATCTTTCCTCTTTAGTTGTTAAGGAGCAAATCAATTTTAGATATAAGATCTAAGATACAGGATACAAGATTTAAGATTTCAGTTCAAAAAATCTTACTTCCTACTTCCTTCATCTTACATCCTAATTCCAACAACTAACCACTCACAACCCACAACTCACCACTTATTTCCCACTACCCATATATTCTTGATTCTTGGTAAACGGAGACTCGTGATCAAAAAGCCAAATCACCAATCTCCGATTAGCAAAAATCAAATGTGGACCCGGAGGGAATCGAACCCTCTACCTCCTCATTGCAAATGAGGTGTTCAAACCTTGTAAACTTCGGGCCCTAACCCCCACGGATCTTTTAATTTTTTTAATCTGCAAAACAAAAAAACCCGCTCATTAAGGCGGGTTGACTAAACAAAAGGAAACCTCTTTCACCCACAAAAGGGGGTATTAAGATTGGTTTCTTTGTGAATTTTCATTATTTTCATCAAGCAACTCGCCTTAAGGCAAGGACAATTATATTACACTCTGTCAAGACAAGTCAACCACAATTTTTTTCAAAATATCTCCCCTAATTGATTGATTCTTGAATAATTTCTCTGGCTTGATTAATAGGTAATTTTTCGTTTTTTACATTAACCTCATCAGGCAAATTCTTTCCCCAAATTTCCAAAATTCTTTGTCTATCATTTTCATCCGTAACTAACTGCTTAAATCTCTCCCTTACAAAATTAACGAAAAAGTATGGATTAACTTCTGCAAAAGGATTTTCAATCCCATTTTCATATATCAATCCTAAAAGTCTCCTCTCATTTTGACTAAATAAATCATTACCAATCTGATCCATGACTCTCATAAAAACACTAAATGGAGATTTTTGGTCTTCAGGCATGTATTTCGTTTCGTTTATAAGATGTTTGACAAATTGATTATACCTTTGCTTTTTTTCCTCGCCCAAATTGGAATTATTAATTAAAAATTCAGCAATAGCTTGACTCCTTTCTTCCGCAACTTTGCCTGTAAAAACATCTTTACCAGCAGTATAGTTGGGAAGGAAAGAAGGTTTAATATTGCCACTTCTTACCGAGAGAAAACTTATTATATTACCAGTATCGTGGGTATAGATTGCAAACATTATAGCTTCAGACAATTCATCTTCCGGAATAATTAAGTCTGGATGAGAATTATTCCACAAATCCAACGACTTATACAATTCTAACGGATCATCATCTCTAGAACATCCATCCATATACTTTTTTACAGCACCCACTACTGCTTCAATGTGGCGTCTATTATGAAAGGAGTCTTTATTATTCCATACCTCGCTATCAAAAGTATCATGCCACGTAAGACATTTTTCCCAAATTTCCTGGGGCGATAATTGCTCCTTTAATCTACTAGTCTCATTCTCAACAATTACAGTTTGAATTTCCTGATTTTCAAGAACATCTGTCATTTAATAACCCTTGATATATATGATATATACTTCATTTTACCAACCTGGAAAATAAAATTAAAACAAATCTCCTTTATTTATAAAAATAGTTCAGTTTTTGTGGGCGGCCATGGAATCGAACCATGCACCTCTTACTTATCAGGTAAGCGTTCTAACCGATGAACTAGCCGCCCGAAAATATACTAAACTGTTTACTACAAATAAAATTTTACATTTATTTTTTTCCAAAAACAACCCACCACCCACTACTCACAACCCACAACTCACTACCCACCACTCACAACCCACAACTCATATCTCACCCCCCCTTCTTTTACTCTGACTTAAATGTATAATTAGATTATGGAAAAACTAACCACACTTGCCCTCAAGCTTCCCAGAAACACTCAGGTTACGCCGGAAGCGGCAAAAACCTTCCTTTCTGCACTCATCCAAATTAACTTTATCTCTACCTTTAAAAAACTTTTCGGCACTAAAAGAAAACCTTTAGCTTTAGAGATTGCTCTTATTAATCAACAAATCTACTTTTTGATAACTACGGATAACGAACTTATTCCCTTTATAGAAACACAGATTACCTCAAATTACCCCTTGGCGATAATCGAAAAGACAAAAGACCCTCTTGAAGTAATTTCTTACAATTTAGTCAACATTTTCCTTCAAAAAGGAAACTATTATCCAATTGCCACATTTGAAAATTTTCAAGAGGTTGACCTACTCTCTTCAATACTTTCTGTTCTTGCGAAATCCGATCCAGACGAAGTCACAGTCATTCAATATGCACTTGAATCAACAAATAATTCTTGGCAAACAAAAGGAGCGGGCTTTGCAAAAAAAGGAACAAAAAACCCCGATGGTACTTATTCCCCAAGATTTGATTTAAATATCATAAACGAAAAAATTTCTTACCCAGGTTTCAGATGTAGCATCCGAATTATTAGTAATGCAAATAAAACCCTAAATGAATTGTCAAGTGCCTTTGGTGTCTTTAATAGATCCGACGGAAATTACTTTATTTCTCAAAGACCTAATTTTTTTTAATAATAGGAGTATAAAAACTAAACCAACCGGAAAGTAAAATATACTCAGAACCTTCATCTATTACCAGCTTTTATCAGAGGTAATAATATAACACAAGGCAACTTCATCCCAAAAGGAAAATGTTAACAAATTTTACCTTCTTATCCTTTATTTCCCACCCCTACCTTTTCCTCGCTCGGAACGAGGGGGATGGTTTCCTGGAGTCTGTCCACGCTCATCGTTCGAGGGGTTTCTATTATTACTATTTCCTGGATCGCACCCTTCAGGACCATTACCAATACCTTGATTACATTTTCGCTTATTTTCCCCAGGAGTTTCCGGTGTTGGCTCTAATGTTGGCTCCGGTGTTGGCTTAGGAGTAGACTCGGTAGTTGGAATGCCCTGTTGCGGACCATATTCCTCGCCTCTAGGGACCTCTCGCACAACACCACCTACAGGGACAAATCTCCCACCATCAACACCACAAGGACTCCCATTTGAATCCCCACTATCTTGATCTCCAATAACTTTTTCTAGCCCTCGGTTATAAAGGTCTGGAGTATTGGCAAGAGAGAAGACCTCAACCCTTAGACCTTGACCGTCAGTAACCGCCGCTAATAAAACGGGGTTTCCGGAATCTTTTCCACGAAAAATTTCTTCTTCCCTTCCGTTACCCGGTTTTTCCACACCTCCTCGAAAACTAACTCTTGCCACATTCTCAAGCTGAGGACCAAAAAGAGGATAGCCCAGATATGTTTCATTGGTATCAAAGTCAGGACCAATAGTCCACCATTTCCCATCAACATTCTGGGGTTGAATAGCAAGATCGTCATAGGCTATCCTTTCAAATAATCTCCTTCTTTCTTCCTGAACAGCAGGATGAAAAGGATCTTTACCTTGTAAACTCAAGAAACCATCAACATAAGCAAGAAGCGCTTTATCAATCTCTTTTGCTTCTACAATTGCCCAGCCTCTACTGTAACCGTCATTACCTTTTCTTAGCAAGTCACCTCTACCTAGCAAATCCGAAGTTCTCAAATTCGCCAAATCGTTAGGAGTAAAGCCAAGACCCTGCCCATCATTTTTAAGATCAAAATCCAAACCTCTTTCCCACAAAGCGCCCTTAACTCCCTTAGGACCTCCAACAGGAGCGGTTAATTGGTGAAACATTCTATCATGCATATTAATCCTAGCATCCACGGCTTCCCTCAGAGGATTCTCTCGGAGTTCCCCATTAAGATCTTCTAGTCTTCCCCTAAGATATTTTCCAAACGTTTCAGGAGTTACAATATTTATACCACCATTTTCTACTGCTGCAAAATTAACACCCGCTGGATGGCTTGAAATCGGATATTCGCGAGACGCTTCTGGACCTTCAACGAATAGAGCACCACCAGCCACAGCTGCTAGTCTTAAAAAATCTCTTCGTGATAATCGTGGTAATCTGTCGACTGCCATACCTTCCTTTTAATTGTCTTTACTATACCAAAAAGGAGGCTTCTTGTCAACTACAGGATGTTTTTTACTCAAAACAAGTATAACTCACAACATGATATCTCTTAGGCATTTGCACAAGAGGTAGTACAAACTGCTCTTACCTCCTTGTCTTGCTGTTAAATCTTTACCCACCCTCCCCCAAGCTGTTTTTTATTTTCTTCCGAGAGGCTAGGCTATTTTCAGGCAAAAGTGTTATCATAAATAAAGCCCAATGAATAACCACAAAAAGTTATTTATCTACACAATTCTAATAACTACAGCCTTCTTTCTAACTCGACTAATAAATCTGACCTTACAACCTATTTTTTGCGATGAAGCTATTTACATAAACTGGGCCCAAAAAACAGAGAACAATTTTAAGCTAAACGCTTTTTTGCCTTTAACAGATGGTAAAACTCCACTTTTTATGTGGGCAACTTCATTAAGCCTTAAAATTTTCAAAGATCCTCTTTTTGCTGGAAGAATAGTCTCAGTTCTTGCCGGTTTTTCTTCTCTCATCGCCGCTTTTTTTCTCGGAAAAGAAATTTTCAAAACAAAAACAGGAATTATCTCTGCTATTCTGCTAACTTTTCTGCCGTTTACTCTGTTTTTTGACAGAATGGCCCTAGTTGATTCAATGCTTGCCACTTTTTATCTTTGGTCCTTAGCGCTTGCCTTAAAAATATCTCAAAAGCCCAAGGTCAAAACAGCCGTTCTTTTAGGCTTAAGTTTGGGAGGAGGGATATTAACCAAAACCCCGGGAATTTTTGCTTTTATCTCTTTACCCTTCATACTCATTGCAACCAACTTAAAAGATCTTAAAAAGGTAGCACTTAATCTTGGTCTTTCCGCTTTTATTGGTTTCTTTATTTTTAACCTGCTTAGAATTAGCCCCTATTTTGAAAACTTGTCAAAAAGAGACTCTGGGTATTACTTTCCCATAAGACATATCCTAGAAAACCCCACAAATCCACTAACTGGAAATACAATAGGGTAAAGTCTAATTATTCGGACCTTAAATGTTGATTTAATAACATAAATAAGCGTTTTTCTTGCTCTTTGAAATTTTAATTTCTGTGATTGTATCGCCAGATGTATTCTCCAAGATATAAAGGCAGTCTTTGTTGACAAATTCCACCTCTAGCCGCTAGTTTCCTTTTCAAATATCCCCAAAATCCTTCAAGGCCATTGATGTGATTTCCTTTTTTATTAGAATACTCTTTTTTACTATGATCAACAAGTCGATGGACATAACCTTTGGATGCTAATCCAGTGTATCCTCGCCAAGTATCAGAACAGATGGTTGAACCTTTGCTAACTTGTTTTTCAATTAAGGGTTGTAAATCTCTGGCTTCTGTATCAGGAACAATCTCAGCGAATATCTTTCCTTCCCGGCACAAAATACCAAAGACTGGTTGTTTAATAGTCCCAAAACCCCTGCGATTTTTACCATATTTTATGCAGTCTTTTTGCTTTCTATTCTTCATTTGACCACCCAAGTAAGTCTCATCTACTTCTACTATTCCCGAAAAGATGTCTGGCACATCTTTAGTCATTACTATTCTTAACAGAATTAATAATTTCAGAAGTTTGTATTTGGAAATGTTAACCCTTTCAAGGATAGTGTTGGTTGAATGTTCTAACACAAACTCAGAAATTACTTTTTTAACAACCCTTTTATTAAGTCTTAGAAGCTTCTTTTTCAGAGTAAATGACTTTCGACAAACTAAACAACGAAGACGTCCATCTTTTAATCTCCAGAACCTTTTGGTATTACTACATTGTAAACATTTCGTCATATTCCTAATGTGATTTTATCCCATTAGGTCTGAAATATTGAACTTTACCCTATATTATGAAAGCTTTCTAGTCAATGATAACTAAAATATTCAAAACATATCTTCAAAGCACCCCTTGTTAGAAGAGAAAAAAATTTCAAGCGGGATCGTGGGACAAAAAACCTCCTTGTAAAACTCTTGGTGGAGGGTACAGAGATGGTAAAAAATAGCAGTTAGCAATTAGCAGTTAGTTGTTAGTTGTTAGTAGTTAGTAGTTAGCAATTAGCAGTTGGCGGTTGGTAATTAGCAGTTGGTTTTTAGTAAAATGCAAATATGAGCGGTTTTGAGGATTTGAGGATTTATAGACTTTCTTTGGAGGGCTGCAAGATAATTTACAAGATTATTTTAAAAGACCCTATTAAAAAAGATTACTCTTTAGTTGATCAAATAAAAAGGGCAGTTATGTCGATTGTCGCTAATATTGCTGAAGGTTATGGACGCTACACTAAAAAAGACCGCTCTCAGTTTTTAACATATTCAATTGGATCTTGTAATGAAGTACTAGCCTTTTTGGATATAATCAATACTATTTGTAATATTGAATAATATTGATGTATCAAAAGAAAAGAAAGTTTTTCTTTCTCTAGGAAAACAAATCTATTCATTCCGTAAAGCCCTTCAGAATTCATAGTATTAACTCACTGCTTACAACCAACTGCCTACTACCTACTACCAACTACTTTACTGCTATCTGCCCACTGCCTAACGTATTACCGTTTCTCTACCCTCTATCAAGGGAAAATTACGCCAAGGTATTGGCGAATCAATCCAACAAAGCCCTACGGCGGAGTTGGAAAATACCCGGAGCTGGCCGAACCAGTTTTAAATCCTCTTTCTGTTTGCCAAGAGCTGGCACCAAGGTCGCTAAGCGATCGCGCAGCTCCCCACTAGTAAAGTGGCAATTGAAAGAAGAAAACCAAGCAATAGGAGGTTTGATAATGAACACCAAACGGATGTTTTTACTGGGTATAGTTGCCCTGTTGGTGGTCGCATTCGCGACCGGTACGGCATTGTCAAGCGGAGCCGCCGACATTACCGTTGTTTATGAGGACGACTATATGGTCGTCTATCAAGACGGTGATTTCGGTAACCGTATTGCGCTGAATAAAGCGGGAGGCGTGGATGCCTACTGTCCGTGCGAGGACGTCTGTCCTTTAACCGCACAGGGTGCTCCGGCAACCGCAACGCAACCGCCGCAGACAACGGCAACCAGCCAACCCCCATATAACGGGGTGTGGATTCATCACGAATCCCAGGGCGTTGGCGACCAAAGCTGGACGCGCTGCATGCCACCGAGTGCCTGGAATGGACACAGTCCCCACGAAGGGGACTGGCTCGGTGGAGGTTGCTACCGCTAATCGTCATTCGGGGTAACCCCAACACTAAGTCAGTTGGAAACTGACGACAAGGGTTACCCCACCCCCTCTCCCTTGTACCAAGTTTTACTTGGTGAGAGGCTCATCGATCGATCGAAAGATGGGTAAAACAAGGAAAGCGGGGCTCGCGAAATGGTAATTTTGCCCTCAAGACGCTTGCGTCTTTCGTCTTACGCAGACGATTAATGAGTGGCGATTTAGCCAATTTGCGAGTATGCGGACTGTTTATGAGTTGTGTTTTGATTTTAGGACGAAACGATAACCGTAAGGTTATCAAATCAAGTAGCCAAAAAGCTACAAATCCAAAAAATCAAATCCAACCCCCAAAATAGTCCCCCCGCAATAGTTAGTTTTCGACCAACAGTCGAACTGAAGAGATCTTGTCCGATAATTATCGGAATGCGATCGAAACTATTAAACAAATTAATTAGTGTGTCGTAACTGATCCCAGCACAGAACTTACTTGCTCCCGAGTACTACGTGCTCGCGTCACAAGAGCGTTTATGCGGGACAAGTGAGACCGAAAGGTTGAAACTAAAAAAATAGTTTAGTATTTAGTTATTAGTGGTTAGTATTTAGTTTAAATTACACCTTAACAATTTATTCATTGACCAAAAATCACGGAAGTGGTTTAATGTGGATATGGGAAAAGGCAAAGTGTTGACCAAAAAAGATGCTGAATTTTTAAAACAGGAATTCAAAAGTGTCTTTGCAACCAAAGAAAACCTTAAGATTTTAAAAAAAGAAATCGCCAACAGGGTGACAAGGTCTGTTGTTCCTCAAGTTACAAGGTCAGTGGTTCCTGAAGTTACAAGATCTGTCGTCCCTGAAGTAGCTAAGGCTGTCGTTCCTGAAATAGCGAAGGCTGTTGTTCCTGAAGTAACTCAAGCAGTTATCCCTCAAATTAAATCCGTCGTAAAGCTTGTAATTTCTGGGGAGTTAACAGAACAAGAAGAAAAGTACGAAAAGAAACTTGAAGAATTTAAGAGCGAGTTCTTTGACAAGGTTGACCTGATTTTAAAAGAAATAACAACGGTACAGGAAGAAAGACCTTTGATTGAAAGTCGACTTGAAGCCCTTGAAAAAATTCATCCGCAAGGTAAACACGTTCTTTCATCCTAATCACCCTTTAAAACCAAATCCCGTGTGTTTTCCTACCCGCAATGCCTGAAGCATAGCCAATGAAAACTGTCTGTGCAGGATTTGAAAAACGATTTTAATGGACCTGCACTAATTATTCAACTTGCTACAAATAAAAAAATTATTTAAATTTGATTGAGTAGGTTTATAATTAAAACATAGCTACCCAAAAGCGTGGGGGTAACCAAAGGTAAAAAACATAACCTAAAAAATTATGTTACCTCTAAAGCAAAGTCCTGTACCGAATGGTATGGGACACTCCGCCGTCCTTGGGTAAAATCAAGGAAAGCGGAGAAACCAAAGGTTGCCTCCACACTTTTGGGGATCCAAGATTAGGATTTAGTTTTGCGAAGATAAAATTGACTCAATTTTATTTCTGTTTTTTTCATTATCATCAGCATTAACTACTAAAATTACTTTTTCTATTTTTGAATCAGGTCTATCTTTAAAATAGTCTTTGATACCTCCAATAATTGATAATAATCGCGGCCTAAAAGTTTCCGGAGTAATCTCTCCAAATAAAGGAACTGCCACCGTCTTCACTTCAGCAGTACTTTCAGCCACCTCCAAAGAATTTCCAACTGCCAACCTCACTGGATCTTGACTTTTACTTTCTCCAGTATTTGATATATTTGTATGAATTATTTTCTTAACCGAAGATCCTTCTAATCCCACCCCAGTTGCCACCGAATATCCCGGAGGAATATGAACTTCACCTTTTAAGCCTATTTCTCTTAAACTTCCTTTAAAATGACTTTCTGCCTCTTTCGCCTTTCTAAATGGATCATCCCCAAATTTGATAATCAGTAATTCTCCTTCCAAAGAAGTACTAAAAAAACTCCCATCATACGGGCAAACTAAAGCATCAGCTGTAACTTCATCTATTCTTCCAAAACTAATACTAACCTTATCCCTCCAAATAGGAGCCTCTAAACGAATTGAACCATCTCCCGTCTCTCCGTTTCCCATACTATATTCTCTCACATTCACCTAAATTCACAAAATCACCAATTCCTCAACACCGGGAGTTGATCAGCTTCCAACAATGGGTCTTTTAGATAAAGTGAGTTGTTGGTTGTTAGTTGTTAGTTGTTAGTTGTTAGTGGTTAGTGGTTAGTTATTAGTTGTAAGAGGTATGGAATGAGGAGTGAGTGGTGGGTAGTGGGTAGTGGGTTGTGGGTTGTGAGTAGTGGGTGGTGAGTTGTGATAAATAGATATAGGAAGTTAGAAGTTAGTAGTTAGTATCTGGGAGTTGAGGAAAATAAACCCAAAACACAAAATTCAAAATTGTAATAAAAATTTAAAAATTATAATTATTAATATAAAGTAGAATCATTAACTATTAACCATAAATTAATAATAATTTACAGGTTTTGAAGTTTAGTATAAAGCTTTCAAGATTTAGCTTTTGAGACACAAATATTCTCCATAATAAAAGACCAACGCCATATAAAGATTCTGAATAGCAATTTTATTCACTACAAAGTATTTTGACTGGAAAAATAGTTCAATACTATAATATCAAATTACAGCATGAATCCGGAAAGAAAAAGGCAAACAACCTTAATTTCCACAGAGCTTGGGTTCACAGTATTATGGTTATATCTCGCATGTTTAAGTGGTTGTGAGGAAAATCGACAACAACTCTCAACATTAACTCCTCCTCAACCACCAGGTGAATCATCCAAGGGTCGAGACCTTCTTCCAACTCTCCCATCAGTAAAGCCAGAAACAAGAATGGAAGAACTAGTCAACCAAATTGAGGAAGAAGGCTATAATTGTGAGCCGATTCCAAAAGGTAGTTGGCTAACCCAAGAACTAAGAAAAAGAGGAGCTCCAGGGATCGATGAGGGACCATACAAAATTATCCGAAGAGGTGGTAAAGTAGAAACCTTTGAAACTTATGATCAGCTTCCTAACCTAGTTTATCCAGGTGAGCAATTTTGCATCAAAGAAAATGGCAGTTCCTCGATTATCCCCGGAAAAAATCATGGAGTTATTTTTGAATGGAATAATATGCCTTTTGTAAGAACACAAAATAGGGCTTTCCAACAAAAAAGTCAAGAAATAACATCTAGGCTCCGCGCAAAACAAAGGTTCTAAAATCTCAAAAAATCCCCTAGTCAAATTTATATTTTGACATCCAAAATATGACTGGAAGCGGTCCCCGTTTTATCACAGTCAAAACGGCGAACTTAAAAACTGGGTGCTATCACCCCTCTTTCGCAAAAAAGCAAAAAGAGGGTTCCCGTGAGAACTCCTTAGAAAGGAGGTGATCCATCCGCTCCTTCCAGAACGGATACCTTGTTACGACTTAATCCTCATCGCTGGTTTCACCTTCCCCTCCGACTCGGAGGGTTCGGGTGCCCCCAACTTTGCTGACTTGACGGATTGCACTTCATCGAAGTTATCGTGCGTTCCCACTAAGCGAGCGGCTTTCCCGCACTTAGCGAGCCGTAATGCTTATTCATCTCCAGCTTCAATTTCCTAATAAAAGAGAGTTCTTTTTCAGAGAGCTTACGCACATCCTGCCTTCCCTTAACTATCTCGGCTATTTGGCAAAAAGCATTAAAACTTTCCGCTTTATAGCCCAAGAGTTTATGTCGTTTGAAAAAGGGTATTATGACATTGTAAATATCATCCCTTTTTGTAAATTCAAAGACCCAAGCAGGAAGACGACCCACGCGCCTAGCACTCTTTTGATAAACAGTCCCTACGTTGAAAAATTGCTGGACCTTTAAAAGCAATGGTTTATTTCCTTCAGCTTGAGTAATGAAAAATCGTAAATCGATTCTGTTATCAGCTCGAATAGATACAAGGAAACATCCCTCACCTTCTGTCAATCCAACAACATATGAAGCTGGAAGCATTACGTATTTCCCTTCGATAATGCCAGTATACGAATGTTTTCAATATACTGTCAATTATCTACTATGGAAATGCTGACTTCCTAAAAGGCAATTACTTCGTTCCTTTTAGGATCTCCGTGGGTCATCATATATTCTATTCCCGGCATGAACAAATTGCTTTTACAAACTGGCTTCCTTCTGACCGCCCAGCAGAAGTCGCCAAGCATTTTCATTTTGTCCCTGCCGTTTGCCTCAGGCCCTCCGTTCTATCGGTTACCCGTAAAAGCAAAGTTTATACTTTGCAATAGAACTGCCAATTTTTTGGCTACATTTCAAGTTGGTAAAGGTTAACCATCAAGAAATGGTAAGATTTTAACTTACTAGAATATATGACTGCCACGCGCGCATTTATTGGCGGTGTGTACAAGACCCGAGAACGTATTCACCGCGACTTTGCTGATTCGCGATTACTACCAATTCCGCGTTCATGAGGGCGAGTTGCAGCCCTCAATCCCCACTGAGAAGCCGTTTGATGGGATTAGCTCCGCGTTACCGCTTGGCAACCCATTGTCGGCTCCATTGTAGCATGCGTGTAGCCCTGGACATAAGGGCCATGCTGACTTAACGTCATCCCCGCCTTCCTCCAAGTTTAACTTGGCAGTCCCGTATGAACAATCTAACATACGGCAGGGGTTTCGTTCGTTACCCCACTGAAGGGAACACCCCACGGCACGAACTTACGATAGCCATGCAACACCTGTCCTACCATCCAACTTTCGAAGGATCTGCTACTATTTCTAGTAACATAAACGGTAGGATGTCAAGTCCAGGTAAGGTTCTTCGGTCCGTCTCGAATTAAACCACATGCTCCACTGGTTGTGCGGGTCCCCGTCAATTCCTTTGAGTTTTAAACTTGCGTTCGTACTCCCCAGGCGGCTCGCTTAACGCGTTAGCTTGCGCCCCACGCCCAAAGGCGTAGGGCTAGCGAGCATAGTTTACGGCTAGGACTACAGGGGTCTCTAATCCCTTTCGCTCCCCTAGCTTTCGTTCCTCAGCGTCAAACAGTTCATAGTTACCTGCCTTCGCCCTCGGTGTTCCTTGCGATATCAACGGATTTCACCCCTACACCGCAAGTTCCGGTAACCCCTAAATGTTTCGATTTCTTCAGTATTACCTCCCTTTCCGAGGTTAAGCCCCGGTCTTTGAAAGATAACTTAAAGAAACGCCTACGAACTCTTTACGCCCAATAAATCCGGACAACGCTTGCACCCTCTGTATTACCGCTGCTGCTGGCACAGAGTTAGCCGGTGCTTATTCTCCGTTCGGTCTCCCTCACGGCAAAAGTGGTTTACAACCCGAAGGCCTTCATCCCACACGCGGCGTCGCGGCGTCAGACTTTCGTCCATTGCGCACGATTCCCAGTTGCTGCCACCCGTAGGTGTATGGGCCGTGTCTCAGTCCCATTCTGGGGGGTCACGCTCTCACGTCCCCTACCCGTCGTAGCCTTGGTAGGCCATTACCCTACCAACTAGCTGATAGGCCGCAGGCTCCTCCTTCGGCGGACAGTTACATCCTTTGCTGCGTAGCAGCCAACCATCAACTAACAACAATCAACTCACAACTCTTATATTAGTTGTCTTTTAATTGTTGAAGCTCACAAGATGAGCGTGTTGAAAGCTCGCTGCTGCGCAGCGTATGCGGTATTAGCCCCGCTTTCGCGGGGGTATTCCCCACCAAAGGGTAGATTCCTACGTGTTACTCAGCCGTTCGCGACTATCCGCAGGACAGAACATTCAACAATAAACAAGTAACTGGTTACAACTAACTCTTCTTAAGATACTTCGAAAAACCTCCAAGTTGATCAGCAATCTGCTTAGTTTCCTTTATCAACTCATTTTTTAAAGTAGAACTTATAAGTTTAGATTCAAATGCTATATCAATTCCAGCAGTAGTTTCATTTATAGAACCTAATGAGTTGTTTAAATACATATTCAATTCTTTATCAGAGTCTTTGCCAGATCCTTCTGCGATATTAAGAACTACAGAGAGACTACTCCTTCTTATCTGATCCGCTAATTCCCTATGTTCTCTCGGGAAAGTTTTACTTATCTCAACAACTGACAAATAAAATCTTTTTGCATCTTTATAAACTTTAAACCTCATAAATCGAAATGTTTTATCCATATTCTTTGTTAATAATTAATAGTTACCAGTCGCAAGTTACAAGTTGATCTGTTCGGTCCTGCGGACCGTCCCACTTGCATGCTTAAGGCACGCCGCTAGCGTTCGTCCTGGGCCAGGATCAAACCCTCAAATAAGTGACGAGTTTATACCCTAGTTGCGTATAAACAGCAACCAAAGTGTAGTTCGTCTATACGCCGGGTGTCAAATGACACCCGATCAGGTACCGAATGGCACCTGACTTCCAGTCATATTTTGAATGTCAAAGAGCAAAAATCAAAAAACCCACCAGATGGTGGGTTAATTTTAAGTTCCCGAATTAACGGAAAACCATCTGGCTCTTATTTCTTCATAAACTAAACTCAAATCAACTAAATGTATTGAGCATATATAGTATATCAAAAAAATCAAACGAGTCAATTATAAATTTTTAGAATTTTAAATATCACCACTTCCAAAAAGTTTCTCAATGACACCAGCTCTCCAAAGCTGATGCCTAAGCGTTGTTGTTATACTCTGACCTATACTATTAACTGAATCATCACAATTACCTATCGAGGATGTTTTTGCCTTCAAAACACTTGTAGAATGACACAAAATTTCGGCAAAATTAGTTACAAACAAAGGTAACCCTCCAGTTAAAGCCAAAAATTCATATTCACCTTTTATTCTCTTAATAACTTCCCGAGGAGAACAACTTTGCTTTTCTGCAATATGCAAAGCATATCCCCAAAGATTTGGAATGCCCAATTTTTTATCCAAAGGGTACCCAACTACATCATCCCGAACTTTTAAATTCATCTCCGAAAAATGAAGAGTTGCAATTCTTGAGAAAGTTAGTACCGAACTATAACTTTCCATCATGGGACAAACAACACTTCCACCACTTATTGTAAAAAGTGAGTACTTCCTTTCAATATCTTCAGTACCTTCACACACCTTTAAAAAATCCATTCCTACCTTATCCAGCACAGAGGGCACAACCAAAGATAAACAACCCGCAACATATATGGCACTATCTAATTCGACAAATTTTCTCCACTCATCAGAAGAAAAATCCCCTCTTTTTTGGGAAAGAATTAAGAAATCACCAATCAAAGCTTGAACTACTTTTGCTTCTCTAGAATCATCCCCATATTTCTCATTAAAATTCCTAATTTCCTTTTCCAACCAACTAGAAGTTTTTTTCTCAAGACTCAATAAACCCTCCTCTTGATTTGGCAAACAACCATTTTCTCTCCTTAATTTTGCCGACACTCCAATATCCGCATATTCATTCGCCGAAATTAAAACAGGGGCAAGATTCCCAAGCAGTTCAAGTCCCCTATTTTTCCCTTCTTTTTTTACTTCCTCCGGAAAGACCATGTTTATAGCATTAAATATTGCAAGCGCAGTTCTAGGTATCTCAACCTTTTTACCTTCCAAAATTAGTCTTAAATAAATTCCAATTGATTCAAACGAAGAGTTTATGGCAGATCGAGGCGAAATTTGTATTTTTCTTTCCATTTAAGGAAGAGGTATGTTTCATCCTCTAAAGTTCAAAATTAACTTCTCAGCCACCAATCCATCATAACTTTTTATTAAATTAAAATAAGAAAATAACTAAACAGAACTTTTCTTAAACCACCTTTTTTTAATATAACCATAAAACATCGGAATAATTGAAATCAAAATTATTACCATAATCACAAGCGAGAAATTGTGCTTGACTTGAGGAATATTACCAAAAAAATAGCCTGAAATCGTAAAAATAAAAATCCAAGAAATACCGCCAATGACATTATAAGAAATAAATC
This sequence comes from uncultured Gammaproteobacteria bacterium, assembly GCA_964431555.1. Lineage (GTDB taxonomy): Bacteria > Patescibacteriota > Microgenomatia > UBA8517 > UBA8517 > CAYSJW01. The sequence goes on from CAYSJW010000005.1 coordinate 44,730, forward strand.
TGCTATAGTGCATCTTACCTATTCCGGCAACAAAAGGAGCAAAGGTTCTAACTATCGGTACAAAACGAGCAAGAATAATCGTTTTTCCGCCGTGTCTTTCAAAAAAATCCTCTGTTTCTTTAACATGCTCTTTTCTTATGGGAATTTTGGGATTTTCAATAATCTTTCTTCCAAAAAAATGTCCTATCCAATAATTAACCGTATCTCCTAATATCGCAGCCAAACAAAGAAGAAAGACTAAAAAATAAATATTCAAAGAACCTAAAGCAGCAAAAGCACCCGCGGCAAAAAGCAAACTGTCTCCCGGTAAAAAAGGTGTAAATACCAAGCCGGTTTCAACGAAAATAATCACAAAAATTATAATATAAGTTGCCAGTCCATACTGAGAAATTAGTTCTCCAAGATGAGTATCAATGTGCAAAATAAAATCAATTATCGAAAAAATAAACATAAACGAAATTTTATTACATTAATTGAAAAGATAACAAGGGCAAATTTTTAATTCTAAGATCTATCTTCACATAATAAGTTAGACAAAAAGCTTAATAAAATAAATCGCAAGGAAATGCAAAGGATAAAAAACATAAAACAAATATTTCGCCTTAAGACCAACTTTATGGTTGTATGACAAAATAAAAGCCAAAGAAAATAAACCAAAAATGTAACCCAGATCAACTTTAGAAAAATTCAATCTATCACCTTCTATTCCTGAAAAAAACGATGCTAAAAATGCAAGGATAAAAAAAGACAGAATCATCTTTTTTTTGTCATTAAAGGTAAGATAAAAAAGTAAAGGAAGAATAACTCCGTAAAACCTATAATCAATGTTTAAAATACAAGAAAAAAATAAAACCGCCAGAAGCACAAATATAAACAAAGTATTTTTTTTCGCCTCTCTTACTGCAAAAATTAATAAAAGGGAAAGAAAAAAGGTAAAAAGAATGTTTAAACCAACATTTTCAAGGTTGATAGAATTATGCGCAAGATTATAGGGAACCTGCGATAAAAAGGCAAAAATTAAAATACGGATAATATAATTTTTAATATTTTTGGTGTAGTGTGCACCGTTAGCAATCAAAAAAGAAAATAAAGGAAATGAAACACGGCCTATTATTCTCAAGAAAGTGTAATTAGGTAAGAAAAACAAACCAATGTGATCAACAACCATTGCCAAAATCGCCAAAAGCTTTATCTGAAAAAAACTCATCAGATAATTTTACATCAGAAAAAGAAGAAAAAGATAATTCCCCAGATCTTTATCGATAAAATTAAATATCCCAATTAAATAATTAAATACCCGAAAGGTTTGAACCTATTCAACCCGTCGGGTTTGAACCTATTTTTTCATTAACTCTACGTTTAAATTCAAGAGATTTTAAATATAATGATCGTAAAAAAAGCCCAAATAACACTCTTTCTTCATCGTTAGGATCCTGTAGTACATCTGCATATGAAAGTGAAAAATCTAAATTACCTATAAAACAAATCAAATGTAAACATTCTTCTAACCTTGCCCTATCTTCATAGTCAATATTTCTTTTTCGAAATAAATCTCTAGTATTAGCCATAATTACATTAAATAACTTTCTTCCAATACGAATATTAGTCGGTAATTTTTCAAATGCTTCTCTTAAAAATTTCTCAGCCTGAGATAATCTTTCAGCTTTTGATTTACTTCCCCACCTAGGATCTATTAACGTTGTAGCAAGCAACTCTTTGAACCTAGGATTATCTGGATCTCTATTAATTAAACTTTCTAATATTCCTCTAGCCATATTTAATCTATTAATTGCTGATCTTTTTCCTTCCCACCTAGGATCTATTAACGTTGTAGCAAGCAACTCTTTGAACCTAGGATTATCATCTGGATCACTATTAGCTACTCCATCTAATAATATCTGTTGTGCTGTTTGAAACAAATTTGGATTATAAGACGATTGGAAAACGTGGCTTTTAGTTGTAAGTAAAAGTGCTAACACCTCTCTAACACCTTCAATTCTTACCCCTTCTATCCCCGATAATAATCTTTCTACTTGCTCTCTATGTTTTTCATTATAATAACGAACAAAATGTAAGTTTTCCATACAAATTAGACATTCAGCCATTTCTATTACTTTTCCAGTCTCATTCCCTCTATCTCTGTTAGATCTCAAACCTTCATAAATAATATCAAATTTTCTTTTGTAATATCCTAATAACAACTGATCCAACACTAATTCAGCTGCCACTAGAAGATGAGCTTTTGCTTTTTCTTCCTCCCAAACGTCTGTCAAATATCTTATCGAAGAAAAGTTGTCTTTAATTCTTTCCAAGAATGATTCAGGATAAAATATTCTTAGATCAGAAGATAACTCTTCCAAACTAATTACTGCTACATCCTCAAAAATAATTTCTGCCATATTTCTCCATAAGTTTTCTTCTAATGAATTTCTAGATAAAATTTCTCTCAATCTTCTTTTAGCATCTTCTGGAGGAATTTGATATAAATCTCCTATCAAATATCCTCTTTTTGAAACTAGACTATCTTCATCTCTCTCAAACTTAACAATACGAGGGGGTTCTTCTAGTCCACTTTCAACTGCTAGAGTTTCATTATCTTTCATCTTAGTTTAAAGCCATAAAAAATCTTATAGTTTTATATTATATATCATATTTTTCTGAAAATGTCCATTCTTTGTTCTGGCTAACCACATCGGTAATACTTTGAAAAAGTTTTGAATCACACCTTAGAGGTGAAATGCCTTCACACCTTGGGTTTTTACTTTCATTTCTCTTTCTTTCATTGAATATTTTTCTTTTTAGAAGGTGAGTATGAAGTTAAACTTCGTTAACACCCGAAAGGTTTGAACCTATTCAACCCGTCGGGTTTGAACCTAAAGATAATTCCCCGGATCTTTATCGATAAAATTAAATACCCCAATTAAATAATTAAATACCCGAAAGGTTTGAACCTATTCAACCCGTCGGGTTTGAACCTATTTGAACCTATTTTTTCATTAACTCTACGTTTAAATTCAAGAGATTGAACCTATTCAACCCGTCGGGTTTGAACCTATTTAAATTTGTGAGATAAATCAAATCTAATCAACCAGTGAGGTTGGAGCTTAATTAGAGAGATATCCCATAATCTTAAAACAAGAGCCACAGCTATTTTTGTTGCCTCAGCAAAGAGCAAAACCGCTTCTTGGTTTTAAAACAATACCTACACTGAACCTGCCAAAGTGTTCACACTGAGCTTGCCGAAGTGCTGCGGGGCAGGGATTCGAACCCCGATAACAGCTTCCAAAGAGCTGTGTCCTACCGTTAGACGACCCCGCAATGTAATTTCAATTAAGTTAAATAAGCAGGTAAATTATAACAAAAGACCAGTCCTTTTAAAACTCGGATAACAAAAATATATTTTGTTCAAAAAGATTTCGTATAAAACATAGTTTTCCAGCAAATTTCCTAAGTCAAAGGGCTTCTAAGCTAAAACATTTGAATTCAAGTCCTCCCGAGCTTATAAATCTAGCAGGTTCAAAAAAACCAAAAATTACCCACTGTTGGAAGCTAATCAACACCCGGTGTTGAGAAATACTCACTACTCACAACTAACAACTCACTACCAACTTCTTACATCCTACATCCAATTTCCTATTGCCTTAACACTTAATAATTTGTCCTAATCTTCAATACCTAAGTGAGCCCAGAGGGATTCGAACCCCCAACCAACTCCTTAAAAGGGAGCTGCTCTACCATTGAGCTATGGGCCCGTGACCCCACCGGGAGTCGAACCCGGGTTTGCACCTTGAAAGGGTGCCGTCCTAACCATTAGACGATAGGGCCTCAAAATAATCAAGGTGTGTATATTTTATCATTTGATATCATTTAATGCTACAATTAACAGATGAATAAACTAAACGCCAAACAACTAAGAGTATCCAAGCCCAATCCAGAGGAATTGAAAAAAATAAAAAGAAATCCAATCTACCTTGTCCTAGATAAGGTGGTCGACACCTACAATATTGGCTCGCTTTTTAGATTAGCCGATGCCGTTGCAGTAGAAAAAATCTACCTTTGCGGTGAAATGGAGTATCCCCCATCGTCAAGAATTCACAAAGCCGCAGTTGGTACAGAAAATTGGGTACCCTGGGAAAAGGAAGATTCAACTATCGAACTAATCAAAAAATTAAAAAGTCAAAACATTCAAATCATCGCCATCGAACAAGATCCGCGATCTATAGCCTACTCCCAATTAAATAATTTCCTAAATTTTCCCTGCGCACTCATCGTCGGCAATGAAACCAAAGGTATAGAAAAAGAAGTTCTTGAAGAAGCAGATATTATAGTTGAACTTCCAATGCTTGGCATAAACAAATCTTTTAATACTTGGGGATCAGCCGCGGTAATTGTTTATAAAGCATTAGAAAGATTACTTTAGCAGTTTTCAAAACAAATTCTTTTTTAAGTCAAATAGAAGATTCACTAAATACCAACTGCTAAATACTAAATTCTACTTAAGAGCTTCATCCACTATTGGTTTCATTTGATCCCAACTATAAGCTCCAGCAAAATTAGTGGCGTTAACAAAAAAACCCGGAGTTCCTCTAACCCCTAAACTCGCAGCCAGCGCCATATCACTAGTCAATCTTTCATCATACTTACCGCTGTCCAAACACTTCTTTAACTTATCAGAATCAATTGCTGACTTTAAAAAATTAGCCAATTCCTGCGATTTAGTTTTGTCGTTTTTTACAGTGTTATTAATAAAATCATACCCAGCACTGGTCATCAAAAGATCGTGAACCTGCCAAAACTTACCCATATCATAAGCGCAATACAACGCTTTCTGCGCCACTTCCCCTGCACCATGACCGTTTTGATAAATATAGACATACCCAGCTTTACCGCTCTCAATCAATTTCCTCATTTCCTCAACCGGCGAAACATAGGTTCCTCCATCAGCCACCAATGTGAACCTTTGCCACTGTTCCTTATTTTCTTCTGCTTTCTTATCAGGAAAACTTTCCTGCCATCTTTTTTTGTAACTTTCATCAACTTGCTTATTAAGTTCAGAATTTTTTCCCGAAGCAATATGACAGAAAGGACAAGAAGGATCGGAGATTTCCACAAAAAGAACCTTCTTTTTTGCATCACCAAATTTGATTAAATCTTTGCTAAACAAATCCTTAATTTGCTCGATGGTGACATTACCTCCACCTTCCTGATCCTGACTTCCAGCAACCTTTGTATTAGAGCCAGTTTGTGTACCGGCTACATTCTTAGATTCTAAATTACTGACCTTTTGCCAAAGCACACCTACTAAAAAAGCTAAAACTATTGTTGCCAGAAGCAAAACCGGAACAAACTTTTCAAGAAGACCCTGCGATTTTACAGACATATTTTCTAACTATTTAAAAATCAGCTTTTTATTAGATCAAAAATCAAAGCTGCAATATCGTTTATTAAACACAAAAAAATAAATTTAGTCAACCACCAATATTTGCCTTCCCAAAAGAATAAAACAGATTTTCTTAATCCACTTAAACTTCTACACTTACTTGCCAAAGACCGCGGCTTACATTTAAATATCCAGCAAAAATACTAACTATCACTTTCAGAGTTTATAATTACCAAGATGGAGTTGACTTATCAAGATATTTTAAAACATCCATACCTGCCTGACAACCAAAACCAGAGGCTGTAATTGCCTGGCGGTATAAAAAGTCATGCACATCCCCGGCAACAAAAACACCATCAATATTGGTTGCGGTTGTAAAACCCAATTTTGGGATAGTCTTAATATAACCTTTTTCATCCAAAGTAAGCTTATCCATGAAAATACTTGTTGCAGGCGTATGCCCAATTGCAACAAAAACTCCATCCAATAAAATCTCGCTTAATTTTCCAGTTTTCGTGTCTCTCAGCTTAACTTTTTCTAATTTATTCTTACCTATAAAACTAACTACCTCTTTATTCCAAATTATCTTTATCTTGCCTTCTTTCTCCAAAGAAAAGACTTTTTCTTGCATAGCAAAAGATGCTCTAAATTGGTCTCTTCTATGAATAATGAATACTTTATTTGCATATTTTGTTAATATTAGTGATTCCTCCATTGCCGCATCCCCTCCCCCAACAACAGCAACTTTTTTCCCTTTGAAAAAAGGTGCATCACAGGGAGCGCATGATGAAATTCCCCTCCCTCTTAACCTTTCCTCTCCAGGAACTCCAAGCCATTTAGTTTGAGCACCCGTTGCTATAATAACAGCCTTGGCTAAATACTCCTCATCACCTACATAAATTTTTTTCGGAGTAACAGAAAAATCCACCCGGCTAACATCTTTTTCTATAAACAAAGCTCCAAATTTTTCAGCTTGCTTCCTCATCCTCTGCATTAGTTCAGGCCCCTGTATCCCTTCGGGAAAACCCGGAAAATTGTCAACTTGAGTAGTAAGCATTAGTTGACCTCCCCAACTGCTCCCCGCAAAAATAATAGTCGAAGCAGCTCCCCTAGTTGTATATATCGAAGCAGTCAACGATGCAGGTCCTGAACCGATTATTGCAACATCCCAAGGCTCACCACTTTTAGGTTTTGGAGCAGAAAACAGTTTTTTATCAACAGACATAACAACAATAAATATCCTTTGTTAAAGATTTCTACTGAGGAAATCAAAATTATCCCGACAATCCCGAACCTACCGATCCACCTTCACTTGCATCTTCATCATTACTAGTATCCGACACAGACGATTGTTTTCCAAATGACGGTGTTACCGACGCTTCAGGAGCTTGAGTTTCTTCATCTAAGGAAAAACTTGAGCTTCCACCCGGCGAATTATCTTCCATACTTCCCCCAAATGGACTTACTGGTTCAGTAACAGACAAAGTTGGAGACTCATCAACTTTAGGTGAAACTGTTTTCTCCTCTTCCACCTCTGGCACTTGAGATATACTTGCTTTAGAATAATCATCTGTCAAATTACTCCCTCCAACATTTGGGGTACTCCCCAAAGGCTGTGTCACCACCGGCTTTTGAGAAACCGTACTAACTAAAGATGGATCAACTGATTCTTCAGCAACCGGCTTCCCTGTTACATCATCACCTACCGCAGTAACTGTAGTATCCGTAACAACTCCACCAGTAGCATCAGCTTGTGTAGGTTGTTTTTTATCAAAAAGACCCAAAAAACTCACCCCCTCCCAAAAATTTAACTAACCTATAAAGCTTTTTTGATCAAATTCTCAAAATTATCCCTTCCAGCAAAACCTATTTGTCTACCTATTTCCTCTCCATTTTTGAAAAGAATTGTTGTTGGAATAGACATCACCCCATACTTCGGTGCAGTTGATTGATTTTCATCAATATTTATCTTTACCACAACAACCTTTCCTTCATACTCATTAGAAAGTTCTTCTAAAACTGGTTCTGCCATCTTACAAGGACCACACCAAGGAGCCCAGAAATCAACCAGAACAGGAGTTTTTGACTTTAACACCTTTTCTTCAAAATCCGAGTCTGTTATATCAATTGTTGCCATAATAATAATTAAAACTTCTATTCGATAATATTTGATAATCTTTCGCTTCAAACTATAACCCTTTTTCAATTAGATAGTCAATAAGCAAAGTAACAATTGATAAATCTTTTACAGGTTTTACATATAAAAAAATGAAATTTAAATTTATTCTCAAAAACTTTTCAGTCCGAGAATTGTCAAAAACAAAATGTTAATGAAGTCACCAAAAAATTATAGACTACTTAGCCCTAAAAAAAATTGAAATTAAAAACGAGAGAATAATACTAATTATTATTGAAGTCGCCAAAGGAGCATAAAAAGTAAAATTATCCTTCTTTATCAAAATATCTCCAGGCAGCTTTCCCAAAAAAGGAACTTTTTCGGAAAAAAGAAAAAACAAACCAATTAAAATTAGAAAAAAACCCAGCAAAATTGCAAATTTGCCAAAATCTTGAATCATAAATCAAAAGGTTTCCTTAAACTTTAGATATTTTAGCAAAAGCTATAATTTTAAACTAGATCTTATTATACGGATTATCGCTAAATAAACTTCATGAATTTAAACTTGCCGAATATTCATTTTCTGTTAAAATAAAACTTCAATAATAGTATAATTAAAAACCTAACATGACAAAAAGTTCTCTCTTTTTCCTTACCGCAACATTTACTATCATAATACTGGGAACTTTTTTCTTAAGTAAAAAAGGCAATCAATCAAACACCAATGTTTCTCCAACCTCCTACGAATATTTTTGGAGTGACACATGTCCTCACTGCAGCAACGTAGCAAAGTTTATAGAAACATGGGAGAAAAAAGACACTTTTAAAATGGAAAAAATTGAAATTAACAAATCATCAGAAAACACACAACTTTTCCTAGAAAGGGGTACACAAATCTGCAAAATATCCAGAAATAAACTAGGGGTTCCTCTTTTGGTTACTCCCGAAGGTAAATGTTTCTTCGGAGACCAGCCGATAATAGAATTTCTCAAAAGTATTTGACACCATGAGCCATAAATTAAATTTAACTAAAATTTCCGTATTATCTCTCACCTTCCTATCAATACTAATTTTTAGTCTTTTCCTGATTGTCCCGACAGCTTTTGCCGTCTGTCCGATATGTACCGTTGCAGTCGGAGCCGGTCTTGGACTTTCCCGATACCTTGGAATAGATGATACCATAACCTCAATTTGGATTGGAGGTCTTTTAATCTCGTCCTATTTTTGGCTTTTGGACATTTTACAAAGGAAAAAAACAAAATTTCCCATCCACAAGTATCGATACCTTATTTTTTCAATTCTTTACGGTTTAGTCTTAATACCACTTTGGCTAGGAGGTTTTATAGGACATCCTTTCAACACAATCTTGGGTATAGATAAAATAATCTTTGGTACCTTCCTGGGAACAGTTACATTTCTAACAGGAGTTTGGTTAGACAAAAAAGTCCGTCAAATTAAAGGTAAACAACTTTTTCTATACCAGAAAGTAGTCTTTCCACTTTCAACTCTTGTATTAACTAGCCTTATTATTTATTATTACGGAGGATATTTGTACTAATTCAAGATCGTTTAATAACCCTTGAAGAAAATCACTTTTCTAAATATGAAAAACAAAAATGAAATCAAATTGCTTTTAGAAAAAGTAGAAAAAGTGGTTTCCAAAAAGGAACTTGATCTCTCTTCTGGCGAAGACCTATCCATAGGTATTATGAATCTTATTTCGATTGAAGAGCATCTTTTCTTCACTTCTCAAAAAACCAAAGGCAAAAAATATCTAAACTTGCTTAATGAAGTACGCAAAATGCGCACAGAACTACTAAAAGAAATAATAAAAGATTATGAAGGTGAAGTATGGTGCATAAGTAAACATCTTCTTGCCGCTTGCATGAGAATAATGGAGGTGGGAACAAAAGAACTCAAGAAAGGCAATAAGCAAAAGGCTTGGAATCTTTTTGAAAAATCTTACAAACTTTACTCCCTCTTTTGGGGATTAAACCTAAAAGTTGTCAAAATACCAGATACTAAACTACCAAAAACTGATGAGGAAATGATAAATTTTATTAGTGATAAAGACGACAAGATCATAAAAAACAAGGAATCCGTTTTTTCAAAAATCGAAAGACTGATCCAAAAGGCAGTTGACTGCTGCAAAGAATAAGTATTTCTTAAGTCTTATACTTTTATTTAAAATAATTTTTTAAGCTGCCACCTTTTTAAAGTCATGAATTTCTATATCTTTCGTCACGGTGAAACTTTCTTTACAAAACACGATCTTCCCTACTATGAAAATTTAGCCAAAACCGCAGATATTCTTCCTGAAGCAAGGGCTCCCATTACAAAAATGGCCAAATATCTAAAAAAAATCCCAACTGACGCAAATTTTACATCACCCTACCGAAGATGTATTCAAACAACCAAGATCATTGAAAAAATAACCGGTAAAAGATTCAAAAGGGAGAAAAATTTACGCGACTTTTATTCGGAGTCTTTTAACAAAATGCTAAAAAGAATCTCCAACTTTTTAAAAAAAATAAACAACCAAAAATACCAAAGCGTAGCAATTTGTTCTCACGGATTTCCCATCGCCATCTTGACTAGCCTGATTACCAAAGGAAAATTCACTCTCAAGGAACTCAATTCATACCCTAAACCGGGAGTATTAATATGCATAGAAAACGGAAAAATAAGAAAAATTAACTTCAATCTAGAAGAAAAACCCAAAATAGGAAAACACCAAAAAATTAAAAACCAAAAATAAAATCTTTTGCTGCCGATCTAAATCTAAGGGAAACCCTTCGTACCAACCGTCAATTGATCTTTTTTCCGCTAAATCAATTGCCTGATCCAAAATCAGGTGAAGCATAAATGCCAAAACCAAACCCATAGCCAGCAGAGTACCTGATGTAACCATCCACAAAGCAAAAACTAAAAGAAGAGTCTGAAATAGTGCGGAGTGAATCAAAAGCCCCCTTTTGCCAGAAAAGTATTGAAGAAGGTTTTCATAAGCTTTCAAAATCTTTTTCTGCGAAATTAAAGACTTGATATCCAGCGAAATTTTCTCTTGGGGTTTTAATAAATAAACATAAATTAGATAGTCAGAGAAAGGAAGAAGAAATCCTATCAAACCACCCACCCAAAAAGGAATAAACGACAAATTTAACCACCTTCTATAAACCGTAAACAAAATAAAAAAGGCAAAAAAGAAAACGATTTGGCTTGCCAATATCTTTTTCATCCTACATTAATTATTCTTGCATCTTTTTCCCCTCATTAGCAAGCCCCTTGTAAAAAAATGCCCTTTTTAAAATCCTCTTAAAAAGTAATTCAATATCAACCTTTCCTTTCTATTAATTAAATCATCGGCAAGTAATTTATAAGTCTTGATCTTTTATTTTTTCATTCTTAAGCCCCATGTAAAACTACATCAACAAACTTCCAGTCAATCCGTGAATATTTGCACAAACATTTTTCCATATACCCCGTTATCTATTGCCCCAACTCCAACTTTTTTGAATTCTGGATCTAAAATATTTCTTCTGTGACCCTCGGAGTTCATTAAACCAGCATGAGCTATTTCAACGCTTGGAGCCAGAGCAAGGTTTTCACCTACTACATTAAACAGAATATTTGCCTTATTTAATCTAGCGGCGACATCTTCACCTTCCGGCGAAAAGTGCCCAAAATAACCCCTCTCCCACATATCTTTTGCATACTCTCTCGCCACAAAAACCAGTTCCTCCCTCAACGAAAATTCGCTCAAATTTCTTTTTTTTCTTTCTTCATTAATACGCATAAACATTAACTCCTCTGAATTTTTATCTTCTGAAAGGTCAAAATCAATAATTTGCAAACTTATACTCTCCCGACTCCCCGGTTGTATAGTCAAATGGGTAAGAGAATTACTAATTAGCTCTCCGAAAATATCATCTACTCTTGCCTCCAACTGGGCAGTGTTCTTTAGAATTAATGTGCCAAATCTACTTTCATTTACATCCTTTTTTACCTTCGGAAAAACTGGAAAACATACAACCAAAACTAAAAGAAAGGTTGAAATTATAATCCCTTGACCTAAAGCTGGAATTATAGCCAAGATATTATTCCAAGGCTTTTTCCAAAATTTAAAGGGAATCTTGTTGGCTATATCGTAAAATATATAATTTAAGATAAATTCCGAAAATCCGGCAAGAAAAAGAAAACCTAACGCATTCGACAAAGGCCGGGACAAAGAAAAATTATCTTGTAAAAGAAAGGAAATAGATGAATAACCCAAAAAAGCAACAGTCAAACTTAAAAGAAAACTAAAAAAATTTGCCAAAACTAGCCAAAAACCAAACCTTAGTGCATCGGTTAAAAAATAAATAAATATCAAAATAATAACCAAATCGACCCAATTACCCTTTAGCGATAAATTCATAAATCTAACCTCAAAACATACGTTTTATTATTCAAGACTGAAAAATCTCACTTTCCAAATTTTGTTTTAAGTTTTAATTTTTTAGTTTTAAGCTCTTTTAACTTCCACATAAAAAGCTTCGGCTTTGATTTAACGTTATAAGCTTCCTTGACAAAATTCCTCGCTTCTTCCAATAAAATTCTAGGTGTTTCCTTAGCCAGCTTGATATAAAGAGATTTATGATTAAGGTCACCCAATTCTTGGGCTAAATCGTAGCCATATTTTTGAAACTCGCGAGAAATATACTTATCCTTGCCTTTCTCAAACTTTTCCAAGATATCAGAAATTTTGGTAAAATCCTTAGGCATACCAATTTATTTCTTAAACACATACAACTAACAACTATTTCCTACATCCTACATCTTACTTGCTACTTCCTAACCCCAACTTCCAATCACCTACAACTAACCCCCTACCACTCACAACTAACTTCTCACAACCCACCACTCATTTCCCATTACCTACAACCAATATCCATAACCCACTACTTACATCATCAACTTATTTATATTTAAATTTTTTATCCACTTTGATGATTCGAATCATAGATACAGACTATCCTCATACACTTCACTAACAACAACCTATTACCTACTTCTCACTGCTCACTACCATCTGCTAATAACTACCAACCACCTACTTCCTACTTCCTATATTCTACATCCTACATCTTACTTGCTACTTCCTAACCCCAACTTCCAATCACCTACAACTAACCCCCTACCACTCACAACTAACTTCTCACAACCCACCACTCACTACTCACTACCCACTACTCACTATCCACCACTCACTACCAACAACCAACTACTCACAACTCCCTACCCTCTCAAATAAATCAGGGATAACTTTTTCAATTACCTCTTTGAGTTTTACTTTCTCATCTTCCCTAAAATCCTGCAAAACATATTTTTCTCCCGGAATCCTTTCAACAAAACTTCGATTATCCACCCCAATTCTTACTCTCCAAAAATCCTTTGTCTTCAGTTCCTTCTCGATAGACAAAATCCCATTATGAAGCTTCGGACCAACACCAAATTGGATTTTATAATCTCCAAGCCGTAAATCCAAATCATCATGAATAACCCAAAGATCTGGCAATATTACTTTAAAATGATTTATCAATTTATACAATGCAATTCCGGATAAATTCATAGACGTTTGGGGTTTTGCAAAAACAGTTTTTTGATTAGAATTTTCAGAATTTCTGCAAATACAAATCAAGGACTGAAGTTTACTATTATTTTTAAATTTCAAGTCACAATTTTTATTTTTCAATTTTAAATTTTGAATCTGAAAGACCAAGGCATCCAAAATCATAAACCCAATATTATGTCTTGTACCTTCAAATTTTTTCCCCGGATTTCCCAAACCGGCAATTAATTTCATTGCAATAATTTTATCACGCCAAGTTTGACAAAGAAGAAGAAGAAGAAGTAATCTTTAAATATGAGTGAAGAGAATCCCAACCAAAATAACTCACCCCAATCTAACGAAAGTGGAATGAGAATACTTGAAAGAATGAGTGGTATTAACCCTGAAATTAAAGATATGGTTGATGATCTTATAGGCTTGGGGTTAGGAAGACCAATTGCTCGTAGGATAACTCAAGAAGTTATAGCCAAAGAACTAAACGAAGGACAAGTTATTGCTAAAACCTTAGCTAGAACAGAAGGATTAGAATACACACCAAAAAATGTTAAGGAAAGTTTAGAATATCTAGGAATTATCTTACCCTGCGATCCCAATAATAATGAGCATCTTGTAATTCTTGTAGATGGAAGTATATTTATCATTCAACCAAACGAAGAAAGCGAATATTTTAAAGATTTATACAAAAAATTCACAAGCCCAGGCGAATTTCCTCTTAAAGTCCTTAGTGAAAATACCCTACCAAAATTAAGACATGAATTATTATCAAGAAATTCATTTCCACACATTGAAAATAATATTTATTTCCAATTAATTGCATCCTCGGACAATCCTCAACAAAAAGATCTCATAACCTCAAAAATAAAAGATGCTCTTCAATTAGCTGTCCAAATAAAAGAAGAAAAAGAAAGAGCTCGTCAAGAGGTGGCAGATCAAACAATCAAATTATTTAGAGAATTCTTCCGTTCTTCAGAACCAGAGAAGGGCGAATAACTTAAATATGAGTAATTAAGAGTTTCCTTCCCTGATAAATGGCACAAAGTGAAAGTTCCCAAATTTCTCCTTCTTAAATCTTTTAATTCCTCGCTTTTTTAGTTTTACATACCTTACCATAGTCTTATCAATACCACTCCCCACCGGAGCAACCAAGACTCCGCCTACCTTTAATTGCTCAAATAAATCTTTAGGAACTTTCTCAACCCCAGCTGTTATCATAATCGCATCAAACGGAGCCATTTCCCCCCATCCCCATTCTCCACTCCCTGTCTTAACAAAAACATTTCTAAATCCTAAATCTGCAAGTACAGTTCTCGCGCGTTCTGCCAATTCTGGAATGATTTCTATCGTATAAACTTTCTTAAAAAACTTTGAAAGTATCGCAGCCTGATATCCACTCCCTGTTCCAATTTCAAGCACTTTTTGGTTTTTTAATTTTGATTTTTGATTCACCAAAAGGTGTGTCATAAAAGCCACCGTATAAGGCTGGCTCATCGTCTGACCGAAACCAATTGGCACTGGAGCATCTCTGTAAGCCTGACTCCAACTCTCTCTAGAAAGAAATTTATGCCTCGGCACCTTAAGCATAACGGAAAGAACCTTCGGTGAATTAAGACCATATCTTTCTTTTATCAAAATAACCATCTGCCTTCTTTTTTCTTTCATTAAAAATAGGGGCAGAAAACCAAAAGAGTTTAGAAATTAGAAAAAGTTATTAGTCTCCAAATACTACTAAACAAATCACAACAAAAATCCAACTTATAAACCCTGACAAAAAAACTATGCTTTCTTTTCTAAATTCCTGACAAACTTCCTGGCATATGAACCCAATATGGGAACTTCCCATTCTTCTCCTTGCCAGGCTTTATAAATTAAAACCAACCACAAAACAAAACTTAGAATCGAAATTAAAGGCACAACTGGTAGTAAAATTATCGTAAGTCCAACAACCCACTGCAAAACAAAAAGTACCACAAAAACCACTATCGACTGCATTGCATGGAACCTTACAAAGGGATCTTTCTCAAGAACCAAAAAAATAAATCCTGTTATAAAAAATAGAACGTAGGAAAGTGCTCCTGCAGTATTTTTCGGTAAACCGGTTCCTAATTTTTCTGTCATAATTTACTCACCTCTTTTCTCTGCTAGAAACTTTCCCAAAATCAACTTGCCAACTCCAAAGCTTCCAGCAAAACACTCATTATCATATTAACTAAAAAATCAAATTAAAAAAAGGGGTTTAATCATCTTTAAGCTTGATATAAGTAATCTTTACTCTTAAGATTAGACTATGCCAATAGGGATAAACTTTCTGATTCTAATTGCCAGTCTAATCGTTTTGGCTAAATCCGCTAGCCTAGTTGTTAATAATTTAATCAAAACCGCAAATATCCTTCGCTTAAGTACTTTTATTGTCTCCTTCGTAATACTTGGTGTTGCCACCTCAACCCCGGAAATATTTGTGGGCATTAATTCTATTCTCGAAAACTCGCCACAACTTTCCTTTGGAAATTTAATTGGCGCAACCATTGTTCTTTTATCTTTAATTTCAGGTTTGACAGCGCTTATCACAGGCAAAGTCATAGTTGACGCGACATTTACTAAAAAAGATCTTTTCATAATGAATTTAATAATATTAATGCCAATTCTTCTCCTTTATGACGGCAAATTAACAAAAATTGACTCACTGACAATACTTACAACCTACCTAATTTATGTTGTCAGAATGTATCAGGAAAGACATAAACTTGCTCATCCTATAACACACCAGAATCATAATAATCTCCTTTTTAAATACTTACTTCTAATAGCCCTAGGTTTTACGGGTTTATTTATATCTTCTCATTATGCCGTTCATTCTGCCGTAAGCATAGCCAAGACCTTAAAAATACCAGTGCTTCTTCTGGGTATTCTTCTTTTCTCGATAGGGACAAACTTTCCTGAACTGTCCATCGCCTTTTCTGCAATCAAAAAAAAGCAAAAAACAATCGTATTGGGTAATGTTATGGGAAGCGCCACAACAAACTCTCTGATAATTGCAACAATCTCTTTCTTAAAACCCTTTGAAATACAAGATCTTAACACTTTTGTTGTAAGTGTCTTTTTTCTCGCAACTTCAGTTACATCTTTTTCCCTTTTTGTTAAGAGCAAAAATGAAATATCAAGACTCGAAGGGTTATTCCTACTTTCAATCTATTCTTTCTTTTTCATCTTTGAGATATTGAGTAAAATCCCTTAAACTCACAAATTATTATACGCCCTGATTAATCTTTTTTTAAGGATTTCAAAAATCAAAAAAACAAAAACACCTAGTAGTATAACCATCAACCAATACCTCAATTCCAAAATTTCAAGATTTAAAAATTCTCTTGTTTTATTAAACAAAAATGGGAAAATCTGAAGTACAAAGCCAGAAAAAACCGCAATATTTAACCACTTATTATCAAATAATCTTAAAAACCTAGACGAACCCCTTAAGTATCTAATAGAAAAAACATAGAATAACGAAATTGTCCCTAACATCGCAAAGGCAATTGATCTTGCTAAATTTTCATTTTTCGTAAAAGTCAAAACAACCACAAATATTAAAAGTGCAAAAAACCCGCTAATTAAGGAAATAGTCAACATTAACTTCTTCATCCAAGGAGCAATTATTTTTTCGTTTGGATTTCTTGGAGGTAAGTTCATCAAATTCTCGTCTTTCGGATCAACAGTCAAAGCCAAATGCGGAAAACTATCAGAAACCAAATTAATCCAGAGGATCTGCCCGGCAGATAAAGGTAATGGCAAATTAAAAATTAAAGCTCCAACAACCGCAGTTATTTCGGAAAAGCAGTTACTCATTAGGTAAAGTACAATTTTTCTAATATTGTCAAATATTCCTCTTCCCTCCTCAATTGCCGAAACAATCGTTGCAAAGGATGAATCAAGAAGTATCAAATCAGCAGATTCTTTGGCAACATCCGTTGCATCCCCCACCACAATCCCTATATCAGCATGTTTTAAGGCCGGCGCATCATTAACCCCATCACCCATCATCGCGACAACTTCATTATTTTTCTTCAAAGCTTTGACAATTTTGAGTTTCTGCGATGGAGTAGTTCTTGCAAAAAGCAAACTTTCATTTTTCTTCAACTTCTCTCTTAAAGAATCTAAAGAAAGTTTTTCCAGATCATCTCCTAACACAATCTGACTCTCCTTAACTTCCAATCCGATATTTTTCAAAACAGACCGGGCTGTTTGAGCATAATCTCCGGTTATCACAATTAGCTTTACCTTGGCTTTCTTAACTTTTTCAAATGCTTCTTTAACTCCAGATCTTATCGGATCTGAAAAAGCAACCATCCCAACCCAAACCAAATCTTTCTTTACATCATTTTTTGAAATAGTCTTTTTGCCTTCATCTACTTCCTTTTTTGCCATACCCAAAATACGCTTTCCCTCGGTTGTAAGCCTGTCTATTTCAGCTTTTACTTTTAACTTTTCTTCTTTGGACAAATTACACCACTCAAGTAAAAATTCTGGCGCTCCATTAACAAAAAGGATCTTTCTTCCCAAACTTGCAAAATTGAGGCTGGCAAAATATCTTTCTACCGACGAGAAGGGAATTGAATCTATTCTCCCATGCTTTTTAAGATAATCATCAACGCTTGCTCCATTTAAATCCTTATTAGTCAATTTTTTATTCGCCCAACTCCAAAGAGTTGTCAATAAAGGATCATCTAAATCATTGGCAATTAGGGATTGTTTAGCAATCATAATCTCATCACCTAAAACATCTGTAACCTGCATCTGGCCTTGAGTCAAAGTTCCAGTCTTATCAATACAAATTGTGGTTACACCCCCAAGAGTTTCCGCTGAAACCAGATTTTTAACCAAACCTTTTTCCTTTAATATTTTTTGCATTCCTATTGCCAAAACCACCGTCAAACCAACCAGAAGTCCCTCGGGGATTGAAGAAACCGCCAAAGCAACGCTGATGGTAAAAATTTCTAAAAGCTCTTTTCCCACAATCAATCCGATAACAAAAACAAATGTAATCAAAAAAAATACTAAAATAGTTAATTGACGGCTAAAATAGACAAGTTGTCTTCTTAAGGGAGTATCCTCTTGAAACTCCTGAACCTGCAAGGCTATTTTCCCCAGTTCAGTATTTTTACCTGTTGAATCAACCAAAAAAATTCCCCTTCCACTGGTTACAACCGTCCCCATATAAACCTTATCCCCAACTTCTTTTCCTAAAGGTAAAGATTCCCCTGTCAAAACCGCTTCAGAAATAAAAATTCGACTAACATCTAATAAAGTTCCATCAGCGGGAACTTTGTCGCCGGTATTCAAAATACAGACATCTCCAGGAACTAATTCTTCCGCCAATATTTTTATTCTTTTACCATCTCTCACCACTTCTGCCTGAGGTTGAATAAGTCTTTTCAAAGCGTAAAGAGCTTTACTTGCTCTTCTTTCCTGAAAAAAACCGAGTATGGTATTAAGAAAGACTGCAATGAAAATTATTAACGAATCAGAGAAATCACGCAAAAGTAAAGTTACCAAACCTGCGGCAAGCAAAACATAAACAAGAGGGCTTTTAAGTTGGTTAATAAAAACTACCAAAGCAGAAGGGAGTGGTTTTTCAGGCAGTTTATTTAATCCATATTGAGCCAATCTATCCTTAACTTCAGACGCACTAAGTCCTTCTTTTTTTGGCATAAATTAATCCTATCATAAAACTACCTAGTTTTTTTGCAATTTATAAAGCCTTTTCAATTCAGTTATTGTTGTTGCTTCCTTTGGAGATTTATCCTCCCTAAATCTAACCAGCCTCGGAAATCTCAAGGCAAATCCACTGGAGTGAGTCGGACTCACGGTTATTTCATCAGCAGCAATTTCAACCACCAACGAAGGTTCAACCCAAAAATCAGGCTCTAGCAACTTATCAACCAAATAACTTTTTGGTTTTTCTTTAGCCTCTAATCCTGTTAATCTTTTTTTTAATTCATGAAATTGCTCATCCGTCAAACCTGTTCCAACCTTTGTAACAGTTTTTACTATCTCCCCATCTAAAATTCCAACCAAAAATTGACCTACTCCAAAAGAGACTCTTTTTCCACGACCTAAAGAATATCCCATTACAATACAATCGACAGTATCAGCTAATTTTGCCTTTGCTCCTTCTTCTTCCTTCATCTTAACCCATCTCCATCCCGTTCTACCTGCAACGTATTTACTGTCATATTTTTTGACAATTATTCCTTCCATTCCTTGTTTTAACCTCTCTCTCATAAGCCGGCTAATCACTTCAGGATCTTGGGTCACTTCATAATCAACAACTTCAAGCAAACTATTTTTCTTTATCACCTCTGATAATATTTTTCTTCTTTCTTCATAAGGTAAATTCACCAAACTTTCTCCGTCCTTATACATCAGGTCAAAAACACAAAATTTTATTGAAACTTTTGAAGCAATTTTTTCTATGTCGTGCTTTCTTCTCCTAGTCATAGTTGTCTGAAAATTAGCCAATGATTTTCTCTCCTCATCCACCCCAATGCCCTCACTATCAAAAATCGCCTCCTGACAATTAATATATCTTTCGACACCCTTCAGTTCCGGAAACATCCATGAAGTCTCATTCAAATTTCTGGTAAAAGCTTTAACTTTAGTCCCATCAGAAAAACCAGACCTTTTATAATGAATTTGTATTCTAAGACCATCAAATTTAGGCTCAACAAAAACCTTTTTCATCTTCTCTATCATTTCTTTGGGACTTTTCAATCTCTGTGCCAGCATGGGTAAAATCGGCACACCGACTTCGGGCTTGATTCTTTTTACCGACTCATCTATTCCAAACTTCTTAACCTCTCTGGCCAAAAGCCCGACATCCGGATAAAGATTATAAGCTGTTTCAATTTTTCCTCTTTTTTCCTTGCTTCCAGTTTCCATCCAAGACAAGGCATCAATAACCGTCTTATCAGAAAAACCTAATCTCAACTTACCCAAAGGAATTCTGACAACAAAACGACATGACAAAGGATCCAAAAACGAGATAAGCTTGGACATTTTTTCTATCTTTCTTTCCTGACTTCCTTCTCCCTCATCTGAAGCTATTTCCAAAAGCTTTTCATGAACTTCCCTAACACTGAGTTCGTAAGAATTACCTTTCCTTTTACGCTCATTTGCCAGTCTAAAAGCAACCTCCCCCAAATCTCCTTCCTTTTTATACATTTCAACTACCAAGGCAACCTCAATTGAATAAGCCCCTGCCAAAGCCCTAACTAGCATTTTTTCAGCCAAATTAAAAACCACACCTGAATAAATAGGTGCTAAATTCCCCAAAATCAAATAGACCACTTTATCTATTTCGCTTTCATTTGATTTTGCAAAAAGTTCGGCAAGTATTTTTGTAATTTCTATTCTGGATGAAGTTTTTTCCAGTCTTTCTAAATATCTTGCGAGATTTCTAAATGTCATAAGTTTAATCAAACAAACCTTATATAGACCCAAAGTAC
The DNA here is from genome assembly GCA_964431555.1 of uncultured Gammaproteobacteria bacterium. Lineage (GTDB taxonomy): Bacteria > Patescibacteriota > Microgenomatia > UBA8517 > UBA8517 > CAYSJW01. Next base: position 65,330 of record CAYSJW010000005.1, read on the forward strand.
GACGAGAAGAATAAATAAGCGAAAATCACCACCCCTATAAAGACAATACCAAAAACAACACTTATCATACCGCCAGATTCTTCATGGATCATCTTATTAAGACCATCCCCTATTAATGTCAAACCAAAAAGGCTTGGAAGAATCAAAATCATATATAAAAACTGAGGATCGGTTGCCGACATATCTTATAAGATTTTAAAACTAATTTAAATTAATTACTACTTGAGATTATATACCTTGCCGCTTTTGTTTTTCCTTCCTTTTTTATTATATTCTTTTCCAGAAGATAGTTAATATCCCGTAAAATTGTATCTTCCGAAACCATAGGCAAAACATTTCTCAATTCATACATACCGGCCGAATTGTTTTCCGAAAGATATTCAATAAGTTTCATCTGCCTCTCGCTCAAAGCAATCTGTTGGCCAAGCTTACCTTTTAATTTGGAATCAATTGAAAGTTTTCTAACCTTTTCCTTGACCTTCCCCAATTCAACAGCCACCACTTGAGTGAAATACTCCAGCCAAGGAGTCAAATCTCTTAAGGCTAAATTAGGAGACTGTTTATCAACTTGAGCAAATGCCTCATAGTAAGAGACTAAATCCTCATCGAAATGTTCTTCAATTGAGAAGAATCTCTTCATATTGTATCCTTCCTTCATCAAAATAAGATTAGAAAAAGCGCGAACTGTCCTCCCATTACCCTCAACAAAAGGGTGAATTGCAACCAAAATGTAATGAGCAATACCAGCCCTTAATATAGGGTGAATTTCCTTGGACTCATCTGAATTAAGCCACTCAAAAAAGTCCTGAATCAAATAGGTAACCTCTATAGCAGGAGGGGGAGTTAAAATAATCCGTCCGCTTCCTTCTTCCTTGATAACAACCTGAGTTTTTCTAAAAACCCCAATTTTATCTTGAGGAACAATTTTATTCACAGTTTCTTTATGTATCTCTTTTAAGTCTTCTTCCGAATAACCTCCTCTTTTAGCCGATAAATCATCCAAAAGTTCCATCACATTTCTATAATTGATAACCTCCTGAATATCCCTGTCATGAGCGATTACCTCCTCCCCCTCCAAAAGTTTTTTCACCTGATCCAAATTATCTAAACCCACTCCCTCGATATGAGTTCCGTGGTGAATTGTGCGAGCCAAGGCGTCCGAAGCAAATTGTTTTTCGTAATAAGGTACAAGAGGGGCGTTTTCAATAACTTCACGCGATGCTTCTATTGAAGCTATATTTTTAAGAATTTTATTGGTAATTGTAAATTTTGGGATATACACTTTAGCTTAATATTACGGATATTCTGCGGTAAATACAAGACTAAATTTTAATTAGAATGTGGTTTGAATCATTATATAGAAAGGTATCGTAATATTTTTCAACCTTATCTAACCTTTCCTCATCAATCAATCCCTTCCAAATAAGAAGATAATCAACTCCCGTATTTTTAATACGATCATCAAACTCTTTACTTGGAAAGTTTTGCCAATATAAACTTCTAAGTTCATTAATACTCTCCGGCTCAAACCCGCTGACTCCGCCTAACAAATACTTCCCATGATAAAGAGAATAAACCATTCTGTGTGTTTCCAAAACCGCAACTTCACCAAACGCCCAAGAGAAAATCGGAAGTTCCAAAAGCACACCTTGAGGTAAACCCTTTATATAGGTATAAACTTTTGGATACTCACTAACTTTGCCAAATACAAAATAATTAGCCCTTTGGGTCAAAGGAAAAAATACAATCGCTAAAATGATAAAAAACAAATAAATTTTATCTAATTTTTTACCCTTAATTACCTTTGCCAACCCCAAAGAAAGCAAAAAAGCCGATGAAAAAAGCGCCAGCCAAATCCACCTTCCCGGCGCCCTAAAAGCCGAAAAACCGGGAAGTAAATAATATAAAATCCCGTATGGAAGAGGAAGAAAAAATTTATTAAATAACTTTAAAGTAAAATCTCCAATCTTTAAAACAGGACCTAAACTTAAAATTAACCCCGATAAAAAAAGAAGTAAAAGCCACCTTTCTCCTTTATGACTTAATTTTATCTTTTTGAAAAACACCAAAAGCAACATCGCCAAAAACACTCCATCGGAAAATACACTTTTTAAAAGCTCATCAATCCCAGGCGAAAAGTTAGCCGCATCACGAATTGACCTTGCCAAATGATACTCTTTCGCAACCAGCCAATAAATCCTTGCGGGTATAAACACAATTGAGACTGAAACCAGAAAAAAAATTAAAAAGTAAACTCTTTTCTCCCAAAATGCTTTGAAGTTATCAATAATCAAAAAAAGTATTATCAATCCCGCAAAATAAACCCCTAAAGGACTTTCCCACATTTGAGCTCCAAAAAATATGGCTGAAGTAATTAAATACCAGAAAACTTTTTTTCTAAAATACTTCCAGATTAAATACACTGAAAAAAGCCACCACTGATGATTCCACATCTGAAGGTGTGCAATAAAACCCATTCTCGTTACCGATATTCCCAAAGCCAAAGAAGAGATAAGGGCTGCGGTTTTACTTTTGCTTGCCTCCCAAAACCACAGATAACAAATTATAATTGTCGTTATTTGTCCGAAAAGCAAAGAGGTACTTATTGCAACAAGAGGCTCCTTGGTTAGTAAAACCGGAATATAGGAAATAATTGCCGAGGGGATATGCATATCCGAAAACGCCATAACATTTTTATAAGAATAAAAAATATTCGCCTGAAATAAATTAGAAAGATCGAAGGGAATCTTTTTAATAGTCTGGTTTAAATACCAAACCATCAAAACACCATCCCATTTTTCCGCAACGCGCTTTTCCGGATCCTGAATTATCGGCCAAAGGCTAAAAATCGAAATCAAAAATATCACTGCAAAAGGCAGAAGATGGCTTTTTAAAAAAGCTTTCATTTTACTAACCCAAGAGGTTTTTCAAAGTTTCCGGTATTTTGTCAGCCAAATCATCCGAATTAAAATTAACTCCCACCTTCTCATATAGTTCATCAGCTGCCTTTTTAATAATAAATGAAGCGCTCGCGGCAGCCAGAAATGGCTCATTTTTGGCCAAAAGAGCAACCGTTAATCCCGCCAAAATGTCACCGGTTCCTCCCTTTGTCAATCCTGCATTACCGCCTTTTACCAATGCACAATCATTTGGTGAGGCAACAATTGTTTCCGGACCCTTCAGAACTATCGTACAACCATATCTCTTAACCATCTCCCCTACAATTTTTGAGTTTTGATCTGTCATTTTGATATTTGATTTTTGAATTTTGACTTTGAACAACATCTCAAATTCCTTAGTATTTGGTGTCAGAATCGCTTTTTCCGGTATCCATTCTACATCCATCACCTGCAAACTTCCCGCGTCAATTACCCAACGCTTTTCTGGAAATTGCTTTAATAACCTTTGAGTTATATTCCTTGTCTTTCTCCCCTCAGAATCATAACTTCTTATTTCAGAACTTCCATTTTGATTTTTGATTTCTGATTTTTGATTTTCCCTCCTGTATCGCATAAATCCCGGTCCTATCAAAACAGCGTCGGATTTTTTAATATATGCATCAACATCCTCCCAAGGTACCCAGATAAAAGACATTAACTCTGACTTAATCCGATTTGTAACTTCTCGAAAGCTTTCTTCAGGTGATGCAAAAAAAACCATATCCACAATACGCGAGGCTACTTTTAACGACAAAATCGGCGCTCCATGGAAAAGTTTCGACCCACCAATAATTGTTACCTGTCCATTTTGTTCACCAGATGATAAAGGATGAGGTTGATATAATTTTTTTAATTCATTTGGATCAAAGGTTCTCATAAATAAAATACTAAACTATTTTCAATTTTCACTCTTTATCTTATACTATAACCTAACATAACAATTAAAAAGATGGCAAAAAATCAAAAAATTTTCACCAAAAAGAAAAAGAATGAAATTCTAAAACATACCTTGCTTAAAGAAGCCAACCAATTCAAAAAAGAGTTTGCCGACAGACTCCTGAAACTTGTAACAAGTGGTTTCGGGTTGGTTTCTGCCCTTGCTTGGAATGAGTTGATAAAAGAAATCATTAAAAAATATATTGAACCTCTCTTTGGAAAAGATTCAGGATTAGTATCCTTGCTAATCTATGCTCTTGCCGTAACCTTCTTGGCAGTCTTTGTAACCTATCAATTAAGCAAATTCACTGAGAAAGAAAAGGAGGATTAATTAGTGATCTTCGTTGTCCTTATCATGTCTGGTCTGACTCATCTCAATAAAAGTTGGAAACCACCTCTCGCGCCTACCACCAATAGGAAATTCTTGTCCCCCAACTTGACCTTTAGATGGTTTTTCTCTAGTTAAACAAACCCCCCTCTAGTCCCGGAGGAGGCAATTCATCTATTGATGGAGGTTGCCCATCCACCGCATTTCCCACTTCTTCAAACTTAAAATACCTTTTTCCCGTATAAGGGTTCCTACCTTTAAAGACACATTTTTTTTGGCATATTTTATTTTAAACTTTCAATTTAATTTTTTCCACTTTCTCAAATCTTTCTACATAATGCGGGTCAGCTGTTGTGATTATCGTTTGTTGCCCCTTTGTAGCTTCAAAAACAATATCTCTGTGCTCATGGTCAAGTTCAGAAAAGATATCATCAAGCAGAAGCGTTGGCTTTTCTTTGGTTACCGACTCAATGTAAGATAATTCCGCCAGTTTCAGCCACAAAACTCCCATTCTTTGCTCTCCCCTACTTCCGTATCGCGCAAGCTCTCTTTCTTTCTTTCCCGCACTTGTTTTCTGATTTTTGATTTTGAAAATCATATCATCTCTGTGCGGCCCAACCAAAGTTGAAGCAGCGGCTACTTCTTCTTCAGCGTACTGATTTAAGCGAGCTTCAGAAATTGCACTTGGATCGTATTCCAAACTAAACCTCCCGTTTATATCGGATTTTAAAATTGGAATTTCTGACTTATTCGCAAATTCTATAAACTCACGCCGTTTCCCGCTTAAATAATCGCCATTCTTAATAAGAAGCTGATTCCAAAAAAGAAGTTGCGTACGGGATATTCCCTCTTCTCTTATTCTCCAAAGAAGTCTATTTCTTTGACGCAAACCTTTCTCATAAGAAAGCAAAGCACGCCTATATTCCCTATCCACCTGCGATAAAACAGTATCCAAAAATTTTCTTCTTTTAGAAGGCTCCTCGGTAACCAGTTCCAAATCCCACGGTCCAAAAAGAACTACCTTTAAATTTCCGGTGAAATCAAAAAGTTTTTTGCTAACCCCGTTTAACAATAATTTTTTTCGTGTAACTTTGGAAATTTTTCTCGGATTAGCTCCAACCGTAATCTCCCCTCTTGTTATAATAACTTCTAAATTAGTGCCAACTCGTTTTCCCCCTTCTTCTTTAACAATGCTTCCCTTAATTCTTGTTATCTCTTCATAATAATTGATCATTTCCTCTTCAATTCTTGCCCGAAAACTTTTTCCTGTTGAAAGGACAAATAAACTTTCCAATATGTTTGATTTACCTGATGCATTCGGTCCAACAATAAAGTTCACATATGGTGAAAACTTGAGAAGTTTATCTTTAAAGTTCCTGAAATTTTTTAGTTCCAACTTTGTAACAATCATTAGTTTCAAATAATAAATCTAATTTACCAGAAATAATTTCACATTAACTTTGACAATTGGGGCAAAAATAGGTTCCTCTTCCTCCAATTTTTATTTTTCTAATCGCAGTTTTGCAATTTTTGCAGGATTCTCCTTCCCGACCGTAAACTAAAGTGAAATCCTGATACTTTCCTTCGCTCCCGTCAGGAGTAACAAAAGCTAATTCGCTCGCTCCTCCTCTTTTAATCCCCTCCTTTAAGACGTCAATTATCGATTTAAAAAGTTTTTTGACCTCATCTTCCCTCAAATCTTTTGCTTTTCTAACCGGTTTTATTCCAGCCAACCATAAGGCATCATTAGCATAAATATTTCCCACTCCGCTGATTTTTTCCTGATCCATCAAAACAATCTTAATAGCCTGACTACTTTTGGATAAAATTTCCCGGAATTTGTCTAAAGTCAAGGGATTTTCAGGAGGGTCATTTGCATTTATTAAAGGTTCTGGCCCTAATTTTCCTATAAATTCAGTTTGATTCTTAAGTTTGGATTTTTGAATCACTTTCATCCAACCAAATTTTCTGACATCGTTAAAATAAAGTTTTCCCCCTTTATCCAGATGAAAGATAATATGAGTATGTTTTCCACCCAAACCGCCAATAACTTTTTTGGAAAGTTGATGTCCTTTTTTAAGATTCGGCCCTTCGTAGATAAGCTGGCCAGTCAACTTTACATGGATAACGATTGAGTAAGAATTAGACAAATCAATAACCAAAGCTTTTGCAAATCTTCTGACATCTTGTATTTTTGCACCTTCCACTTTACCCTTTTCCCCCTCAAACTTTTTACCATAACGGATTTCAATATTTAAGATTTTATGTCCGACGATAAACTTTTTTAATTGTAATTTAATACTTTCAACCTCCGGAAGCTCTGGCATAGGGATATTATAAAGCAGAAAGTTGAATGTAGAAAGTAGAAAGGAGGTTTTCTGGTCGACCAAATTGTTAATTGTTAAATCTTGGAATCAAACACCCGAAAGGTTCAAACCTATTCAACCCGTCGGGTTGGAACTTATTAGAACTTACTATTTTCCGACACATCGAGGACAACTATCAATCCATTTCACTGCTTCTTCTCTATTATTAGTTTCCCTCACATCAGAACCAAACTCATCTTTTACCCATGTTCTATCTGTTTCCAGTTCATCTGGGTCAGTTATTCCCTGTTCATTAAAATCAGGGCTAGGAAAGGCAAATCTATGTCCAGACGTATCCGTATACAAGAAATATGTTTCCTTAACTCCTTTATTCATGAAAAAAACATTTTATATCAACACTGTCTTTCGCAATCACACTGTACTTATCCAGTTTAAATGCATACTTTCTTCCCTTTTTCCCTTAATTTCTCAAAAACATCAACGAACAAAGCAAACTTGTCAATCCAATAGCTTTCCATTCCCCGAAACTTTCTTTACTAACCTTTTGATACTCTCTACGAATCTTTCTTTAGAAAATTTTAATGCATTTTTTTGGAGAGTTGCTTTACTCCATTTTTTAGTTTCAACTCTTTTAATTGCATCACGAACTGCTTTCTCACTTACCTCATTAATCAAAACACCCGTCACTCCGTCAATAACTGACTCTCTAAATCCCCCTCCGTTAAAGGCAATAACTGGTGTTCCCGCGGCTTGAGCTTCAACCACAGTCATACCAAAATCTTCATCTTGTGCTAAAGCAATAAACCCCTTTGCCTTTGCGTAAAGCTCATATAACTTGTCATCAGATACTCTTCCAATCAATTCGATATTTTTTGATCCTTGATCTTTAATTTTTGATAAAACATCCGAGTATCCTGCCGCTTCACCAACTATTTTAAGTCTGTAATTACAACCCAATTTTGAAAACACTTTCACTGCCTCCTCCAAACCCTTAGCACCCACTAATCTGGAAACTATTAAAAAGTAGTCCTCTTTACTTTTGATTTTTGATATTTGATTTTTGATTTTATTTACGTCCACCGGCGGATAGATTACAACTGAATCTCTTCTATAAAATTTCTCAATTCTTGATGCTACGTTTTTGGAATTAGCGATCCAGAAATCAACACTTTGAGCAGTTTTGAAATCATAAAGCCTCATAAAATGCCCAACAATTGCAGCATAAACCTTGACAGGTAAATATTTGGTAAAGCCAATCGAAGTTTTATAACCATAAAGCCACCTTGGAGGTGTATGACAATAGGCAATCACTTTAGTTCTAGAACCTATCTTAAAACCTCGGGTTATATACCAACTACAAGAAGTTATAATCAAGTCATACTTTGAAAGATCAAAACTTCTCCAAATTAATGGAGTTAGAAAACGCAAGGGAGAATAAAGTTTACCAATCTTTAAAAGGGGCGCCAAAAAACTTTCGTGAATTCTCCTACCCCTAAACACCTTTTCAGCTGTACTTCCTTTTACCGAAAATGCCGTATAAATTGGAGCTTTTGGGTAAATTTCTGATAACACTTTAAGCACCCTTTCTGCACCGCCAAACTCCCTCAAATAATCGTGTAACAACGCAACTTTCACAATAGTATATAGGTTATAATAGATAGCATATGAGTTACTTGTTTCTCAAAATTTTTATTAATGCATTTAGCATTTTATGAACTGTTACACTCTGGTTCCTAAACCAAATTATACTTCTTCTTTTCTAAATACCCCACATCTTTACAAATAAGCAACTGATTCTGAAGTTTACTTAATGATACTTTTGTCATTGTATAAAACTGAATTTTCTTTATTTGGTAAGTTTTTCTATTATTGCATAAACAAAAAGAACAAGCCTATGTCCTTCTCTCCAAACATTCAAATTATAAAAATGGGCAATCTTTCTTTCTGACACATATCCTATTCCCCACCCACTATCTACTAACTACTAAAACAAACTTCCTTGGTTTTCCGAAACAATAGATCTACCAACCTCTTTCACTCTTTTTGCCAAGGACTTAAAACCATATTCGGAAAATAAATCTAGCACCTTTTGACTATCCACTCTCCAATTCTTCAATTTTCCCAAATCCACCTTAAATTCCATATCTTTTACAATTCTGGCAAGTTTTTGAAACCTAAAAGCATTTTCTTTATCCTTTTCTAGTTTTTTTCTTGTTGATTCATCTAAATCCTTGAGGTGTTTATAAATACTCTCTAAACTCTCATATTTAGCCAAAAGTTTAACTGCAGTTTTTGGACCAATTCCAGAAACTCCCGGATAATTATCCGATGGGTCTCCCACTAAAGCTTTAAAATCGGGAATCTGCTTTGGTTTTACCCCAAGTTTTTCAACTACATCCTCTTCCTTCATTAACTTAGCAGCCGATAAGCCTTTCACAGGCATATAAACACTGATATTTTTTCCATCATCAACGAGCTGCAGGATATCTCTATCTCCCGTAACAACAACAACCTCATCAATTCTTGACTGATTGAGCTGTTTAGAAGTCCCCGCCAATTGTAAGGCAAGCGTACCGATGATATCATCCGCCTCATATCCGGGAGCTTCAAAAATAGGTATATCCATTGCCGAAAAAACATCTTTAGTTTTCTCAATTTGAACCTGCAAATCATTTTCCAAAGGAGGTCTTTGCGCTTGATAATCAGGAAACTCTTTTCGTCTGAAAGTAGGTTCTGGCCGATCAAAAGCAACAGCCAAGTGTGTTGGTTTTAGGTCTTGAATCACCCTTAAAAGCATTGAAACCAAACCATAAACGGCATTTATCGGTTCTCCTTTCCTTGTAGTTAAAGGAGGAAGAGCATGATAAGCGCGGTGCAAAATTGCGTGGCCGTCAATCAAGATAAGTTTGCGATTTGCTGATTTGGATAAAGATTCATTCATAGGAGAAATTCTTTAGTATTTAGTATTTAGTATTTAGTAGTTAGTGGTTAGTGGTCAGTGGTTAGTAGTTTATAGTTGATCATTAGCAATAAATTTTCCTTCCACCTTTCAACCAACCACCAACAACTTATAACTTATAACTTATAACTTACTTCTCACTACCCCCCTCTTACTTATCATCACTCACAGCTCACAATCCACTACTTATTTCTCACTTCTCACAACCCACTACTCATAACTCACTACACGCTATCCACTTCTCACTATCTACACAATCTACGACTAACCTACCTTTTAATGACTTATCCACTTCGATAATTCGAATCATCGATGTAATTTAAGATTTACTAATTGTCAAGAACAATCCGATAATAATTTAAAATTAGCTACAATATTAATCGTATATATAAAGAAAATTTTTCCTGTATTAACTATTAACTAAAGTTTACTCCATACAGGCTAATACATAATTCTGAACTTTTATTCTATTTCAAATTCTCTTTACCTAACTACTCACAACTCACCACCCACCACTCACTTCCTACTCCCTAATCCCTACATCTTACTTCTTACATCCTATTCTTACTTCCTATAACCAACTACAAACAACCAATAACTAACAACTTACCACTCACTACTCACCACCCACTACCCACCACTCACTTCTTACTTTATATTTCCTTTCTTTCCAACTATTTTTTCAAAATCATCTCTATCTAGTGTTTCCTTCTCCAAAAGTGCATCCACAACTTTATCAACCAATTTCCTTTTTTCCGTAATCAATAATTTAGCTTTTTTATAACAACCATCAACTATTCTAGATACTTCCGAATCGATTTTCTCCTGCATTGCTGGAGAAACTTGAGCTGGTTCATACCATTGTGCTTTTCCCATTTCGTCATAATCATATTGTGGTCCCAAATTTACCGGCCCCAAAGAACTCATTCCAAAATCAACCACCATTGCTCTCGCTAAACGCGTTGCATTCTCTATATCATTTGATGCACCAGAGGTCATTTCATTAAAAACAATTTCCTCCGTTGCTCGTCCCCCCAGAAGTGCCGTTATTTGCTGAAGAATTCTACTCTTAGTTTCATGCGTCCTGTCAGCCGCAGGAGGTATTAATGTATGACCTAAACTCATTCCCCTTGCAACTATTGATATTCTATGAACAGGATCCATCTTAGAGAGAAAGTGAGTTACAATTGCATGTCCGGCTTCATGATAAGCAGTAAGCTTTTTATCCTCCTCGCTTTGAAGTTTTTTCTTTGCCGGACCCAATTTAACCTTTGTAGCAGCTTCTTCTATATCACCTTCATCTATTAAGGTCTTATTCATACGAGCTGCCAAAATAGCCGCCTCGTTGAGCATATTTTCAATATCAGCTCCCGAAAATCCAACCGTCCTATCAGCAACTCTTCCCCAGTTTATCTTTTTTGTAAATTTTTTACCCCTCGCATGTATTTTAAGAATCGCCAATCTTCCCTCCTTATCAGGCATATCCAAAACAACACGTCGGTCAAAACGTCCAGGCCTTAAGAGAGCCGGATCTAAAAGATCTCCCCTATTGGTCGCCGCCAAAACGATTACATTGTCATTGGGTGTAAATCCATCCATCTCAACAAGTATTTGATTTAGTGTTTGTTCTCTTTCATCGTGTCCACCAATAAAACCTCTGCCTCTTTGTCTGCCAATTGCATCTATTTCATCAATAAAAATAATAGAAGGGGATGAAGCTTTCGCCTGCGCAAATAAATCTCTTACTCTTGACGCGCCAACACCAACGAGCATCTCCATAAATTCACTTCCCGCCATTGAAAAAAACGGAACGCCAGCCTCACCTGCCACAGCTTTAGCCAGCAAGGTCTTTCCAACACCAGACGGCCCAAAAAGTAAAACCCCCTTGGGAGTTCTTGCTCCAATTTTTCTATATTTCCCTGGGTTTTTCAAAAAATCTACAACCTCTTCCAATTCCTTCTTAGCATCATCTACCCCTGCTACATCATCAAAAGTTACACTCTGTTTACCTTTGGCAAAAAGCTTTGCCCTACTTCTCCCAAAAGAAAAAATATCTTGGGCTCCTCTTGTTTGGGCACGAATTATAAAGAAAAAGAAAATTGCCATTAAAACAATAGGCAATAAAACACCAATTATATCTCCAATAGATTTTGCTAATGTCTGATCTACAACTTTGTATTTAACATCCACTGGACTAATTCCAGCTTTGTCCAAAAGATCCGCCAAACTATCACCTGGTTCCTTTATTGCAGTTTTAACATCTCCGTTTTCGTAATTGATTATCAATCTCTCATTTTGAACAATTATTTCTTTTACCTTTCTTTCCTTTATATCCGAAAGAAGTTTGGATATCTCTACTTTACTTTCCGTTGACTGAAGCTGAAAAAGAGAAACAATAAAAGGAGCAAAAAACATTATAATAAAAATAGTGACCAAAGCCTTCCAAAGATTAATTTTGAGTCTGAACTCAAATCTCTTTTCCTTTTTAACTGGATTTATTTTTCTAATTTCTTTCAAAGGATCCATAATTAAATTAATATTTTTCTAAAAAATAATTTACAAACGTATTTTATATCAAAGCTATATTATCAGAAAATTAGGATAAATAGTAGTATGCAGAATATAAATTGTAAAAAAAGAAATTTACTTTAGATAATCTTCGCTCCTTCTTCTCCAAATTCGCTTTTTACTAACCTTTATCTTACTTTAGCTCCATTGGGCAGACTCTCCGAAAGATGAAATAAAACCGGATATTCATCTATTTCCTCCCCACCAATTTTTAAAGGTTCAAGACCCTTTTCTTTCCTACTTCCCACCGCTGCCAATAACATACCTTCACTGAAATCACCTTCAGGTCCCATCTTTTTCCTCTCAATATTTATAACAAAGGGGAATTGTTTGCCTTCCAGATCTTGTGATTTATAAAAGTGCATTATTCCCGCAAATATAGTCCGCTTACCAATTTCCGTACCAAAGTCAACCGTAAGTTTCATCACCCAATGGCTCCACTCGGGAACTTCAGCTTTTATAACTGTTCCTATCCGAATATCCAACTTCTGGAAATCTTGAATTGTTACTTTGTCTATACTCATAATAAATTTTTACTTCTTACTAAGACCCATCTGGGGATTAAACTCCAATACTTAATTTGTTAGTAATCCCTATCACTTCATAAACCTCTTTCATTGTTTTTTGCGCAACTACCCTTGCTTTCTCTGCACCAATCTTTAATATTTTTTTTGCCAAATTAATATCATTCTCAAGTTCTTTTCTTCTCCTCCGAGCTTCAGCAAATTTCCTCTTATGTGCTTCAAACAGCCTTTGTTTAACTTCTACATCGCCAACCTTTCCTTCTCTATATCTTCTTTTTAGATCTTCAACTTCACTTTTATCATCATTCACTATATCGTGATAAATAAAAATAGGGTTACCTTCTACCCTTCCCGGATCATCCGCATGTTTCCTGTTAGGATCGGTGTAACTTCCCATAATCTGTTTTCTTATAATCTCCTCATCATCAAAGATACTAATAATATTACCCAGACTTTTACTCATCTTACGTTGACCATCAGTTCCAATAACTCTTCCAAAATCTCCCTTTTGAACTAAAACCTGCGGTACAGGAAAAGTTTTGCCATGAACCTTGTTAAAATTCCTCGCTGTCTCACGCGCAAATTCAACATGTTGTCTTTGATCCTCCCCCACCGGTACTCCATCCGGCTTATAAAGTAAAATATCGGCAGCCATAAGTATTGGATAGTTGAAAAGTCCCATATTAATATTTTCTTTTGCAACTCCTTTTGCCAATTTATCTTTAAAAGCATGCATTCTGTTAGCCAAACCAAATGGTATATAATTTGCCAAAACAATTGCCAACATACTATGCTCCGGCACATCCGACTGCCTAAAATAAATCCCCTTGTCCGGATCAAGACCCAGCGCAATGTAATCAAAAACGTTATTCATAATATATTTTTCAAGAAGATCCCTATTTTGGATCGTGGTTAAGGCGTGAAGATCAGCAACAAAATAGTAAGACTCGACACCTTTCTCCAACAAATCAAACTGCGGCTTAACCGCTCCCGCATAGTTTCCAAGATGAAGTGTTTCTCCACTTGGTGTTATTCCTGATAAAACTCTTTTAATCTTCTCATTAGATTTTCTCATTTTTTAAGTTTAAATAATATTTTAACAAATTACCGAAGAAATCACATAAGTAGGTTATAAGATTTATTAAATCTTTTTTGAAAAATTAATAATTTATACAATATACTAACCTACATTCTAGATCGAATCGCAACCTTTTGATTATTTAACTTAGCAAAGAATACCTCATTAGGAGTGGAATATCCAAGACATTTTCTGGGACGGTTATTTATTTCGTTAACACAATCGTCTATTTCTTTTTGTGCCACTT
>CAYSJW010000006.1:0-13058 GCA_964431555.1 uncultured Gammaproteobacteria bacterium
TTTCTAATCTATCCTTCATATCACGCCAAAATCAAATTTCTAAAATAATTAAAACTTTGCTTCACTCAAATTTCAACCAAAAATACTCAAATTCCAAATACTCTTATAGGATATAATAAAATTAATCCAAAATCAATCTCAAAACAAAAACATCCCTTGTAAATTTAAATAAAAACCTCTTATACTTAAATACAAACAAAATAATATGGAGGACTACAACAATATTACCACCAGCAAAAAAACAGACTCCAGATCAACCAATTTATTAATTATTTTGGGATTAATATTGGGACTTTTAACTTTGTCTTTTTTGGGATATTTTGTCTACCGAGAATACAACAACATATTCTCCAAAAAAGAATCTGATGTCAAAATCAATATAAGCAAAACCCTTCAGCCAGAATTTGCCCAAAAAGAAAAAAAAACCGAACTTCCATCTCAAACCTTTTCAATAAATAAAGACAAGGTATCTTACCTTGATAACCTAATTAAAAATTTTGGCGATAATGCGAAATTTTTAACTTCCTTTGTTGTCACTTATGAAATAGAAGCATATGTTCAGGAAATAAAAAACATGCAAACCGGCTTTAGCCTAACTTTAAGAAACTCTGCAAATAATCTCATAGAAATAAAGCTGACAAACGAAGAGGTCAGAAAAATTAAAGTATTTTCGGAAACACCGGCAAATATAGAGGAACTTTCTTTTTTTAATCTTGCCAAAGACAATAAAATAAAACTAACCGCTTACATAAATCTTATAGATAAAGGAGACAACAACTATCAGATTGAGGTACTGAGTAAATAAATACTTTATTCTTTCTCCAAATTATTTCTTTGCGCCAAACCTAAAAAAGAAAACCATAGATACAACATCGCAGGAATCTCATAGGTATAGTCAAAGAAAAAATTTATAAAAAGTGAAATAAACGCCAACCAATAAATAGTTTTTATTCTAATCCCCTCTTTTACCAAATTTAAAACAATATAAATGAAATAAAAACCAAAGATCCCAACGGCTGATATCATTTCAATAAATATGTTATGAGCCAAAGAAGAGGTATTATTAAACCAAAGAATCTGATTTTTGGGATCGTAGGAAACCAACCTGAAATTCCCCCCGCCTACTCCAAACGGATGATGAAAAAGACCCACCAAACCCTGAATAAAATAATCCCTGGATGTAAAGACTGATTTGCCGGTTGTCGCAGTCAAAAATAAAAGTACAAAAATAAAAACAAATAAGATTTTTAAAATATCAAACCTTTTTCCGTATCTACTGCCTAACACTCCCATTGCTCCAACCAAAGCACCAACCATTGCCGACCTTGAAGACGAAATAAAAATGATAAAAATTGCAAAAAGCAAAAGCGACAAATTTATCAGTTTCTTTGAAAAAGTATTTTCAGACAAATAAAGGTTCAAGACAAATAAAAAGACAACCATCCAATAATCGCCAAGGTGTACATGCCGGCTTTCTACCCAAATCGGGGAAAAAAGTGAAGCCGGATTTGCTTTGAGATTATCGTTAAAAAGGGAAATAAGAAAAAACAGCGCAAAAATCACACCTAAAAAAATTACCAGACCTACAAAATGGCTGTTTTCAATTTCCAGATTATAAAAAATAAACCAAATTAAAGCCCCCACAGCGAAAGGAATAAAAAATTCAAAAGAACTAATTTTGTCCAATGACCAAGACAAACCAATAAGTAAAATTAACAAAAACATAAGATAACTCTTAAAAAGAGGTGGAATATTAAGCTTGATTTTCAATGATAAGACTGCCAAAACAACCGTAAAAAAAAGGAAAGATAAGACATTGACCTCAAACAATCCAACCCCAAGAGACCCAAAAAAAACAATTCCAAAAAATGAAAAAAGTATTAAATTATTTATTAGCATTTGATTTCAAAACCTTTCTTTGACAGATCCCCAAAACAAAAAATCAAAGCCATAACATCGCCGGTATGAAATAAGTGTAATCAAAAATGAAATTTACTGACAGAATAATAAACAAAATTTTTTCAGGCAATATTTTTTTACCTTGCGAAAATACAATAAGCCAGATATTTTTAAGGAAAAAATAAATAAAGACAATACCAAGAATACCTAAACCAGCTAGCATCTCAAAAATAATTCCTTCTGCATACAATCCAAATGAGGAAAACCCGCAAAGATAATTTCTAGGATCTGATGATATAAATCTAAAATTTCCCATCCCTACACCAAAGGGGTAATTCAAAAGACCAGCAAGGCTTTGAAAATAAAACTGTCTTGAGAAAATTAAGCTTTTTTCCAGACCAAAATACAAAAAAAACAATACTAATAAAACAACCAAACCAACGATAAATTTTGAAAATTTTCTATCTTTAAAAAATCTAAATAAAAAGAAAATCCCGCAAATCAAAGAAACTACTGAAGCTCTAGACATTGAAAGAAAAATTACCAGAAATCCAATAATTAGCAAATAAAACCAAGTTCTTTTTCTTCCTTCAAAAAAATATTTATATAAAGAAAGTGTTGTCAAAAGCGCCCAGTAATCACCCAAATGATTATGGTTAGCCTTTGAACTTGTTAACTTATAAAGACCCAGTGGTCCAATCCCCTCATTCCCGTTTAGGAAATAAATTAAAAACAAAACCAAAAATAAAAAACCTGAAAAAATCATAGCATTAAAAATCATTTCCTTTTCCTTATAAAAGAAATTAAATGAAAAAAGCCAAAATAAATAGCCTGCTAAAAAAAGCCAAAAGAACCACAAAGTTGCTTTCTTGTCCAAGCTCCAATTTAAACTAAGCAAATACAATAAAAGAAAGATAAAACAAGTTTTACTTAAAGGAGGAGTTTTTAACTCTAACTTACCGTAGGGTAAAAATAAAAGAAAAAGAAAAAATAAAAAGATAATACTTAATAAAAATGTATCTATCTTTCCCAAACCGCCCAGAAAAATTAAAAATGTAAAAAAAAGAAAAGTTTTCATTCACCAATCTCCACAAAATGATAAAATGCAGTATTATCCGCTCCCAAAATGATTATAATCCAAAAAACCTGAAAAAATTATCTATAATTAGGGTTATATGAAAATTAAGATAAAATATTTATTCATCCTTCCTGCTATTCTTATAATTCTTGCATTTTCAGAACTTTTATACGCCAAAAACAGCAATCCTGAATACCTTTCGCGAGTACTACTAATCCTTTGCAAAGAAAGCGCAAAGAAAAATTCCACTTTTTCATTTAAGTTATTATCCTTAGGAAGTCAAGTCATCATTGACTTTAATAAAAAAAACTACCCTCAATTAATTCCCAAAAATTATTCTGTAAAAATAAAAAATACAAACAACAGTGAAATAATTAAGTATCTATCGCAAATTAAGACCGAACCTTATTACGAATCAATAAGCAATAATTTTTCCTTAATTCTCTACGATATAGCAATTATCAAAAGTAAAAATAATCGAGAGGAATTAACTCCCAAACTTTTAGAAATATCCTATTTTCTTAAGCCTACCCTTAGTTACTGGCCGGTGGAGTTGGCCAACTACTATTACCTAAAAGGAAACCGCGAAAAGGCTATAGAAGTTCTTGATAATTGCATAAAATTGAAAGAGCCAAAAGCCCATTGCGAATATTTCATAAAATATATATCCGATAATAACGAACCTTTAAATTTAGGTTTTCTTACAAAAGAAGTAAAAAAATTCTATAAACTAGAATAAAATTTCAAAAAAATGTAGTTAACAAAAAATAAACGTCTTTAGCCGATGACAAAAAAATATAATTCTATTAATGATTAAAAACCACAAAAAAACTTATTATCTTGTAATAATTGTTTTCTTCATTGCTGGTTTAACACTTAGATTAATTAGAGCAAAACATCTAGATATGTTTTATGGAGATAATGGTATACAACTTCTGCAATCAGAAAGAATACTAAAGGGAGAACATCCAATAGGTGGCGAAATCAGTAGAATTGATAAAGGAAGTAAAAACATAATTCACAATTCAACCATTGGCCTTTACTTTTATACATTAGTCTACCTGCTGGGCTTAAAAACACCAACAGGTTTCCTTATAATATATTTACTCTTAAACCTATTTTCCATATATCTTCTTTTTAAATCCGCTTGTATCATCTTCTCAAAAACCGCCGGATTTTTTTTAACTGTTTTTGCATTGTTCAATAGCACATTAATCTCTTTCAATTTATGGACATCCCAATCATCAAAAGCAATAATCTTTGATTCTTTAGCCATATTTATTTTCACAAAATATCTAAAAAACAAGGAATATCAACATTATTTGGTACTTACTTTTATATTTAGTTTTCTTGCAACAAATCTTTACTCCCCAATGTATTTGATGTTTCCTATAAAAATTGTATTTTTAATATACTTAATAAGAAAAATCCCCAATAAGAAAGGGGTTATTTTAAGTTTAATTTTAGGTCTACTTTTAATTTCAGCACCCTTAATAATTCAGGAAGCAAAAACAAAAGCCAATATAAATGCAGTCACAGGATATTTTTTGGAAAACAAGCTAAAGGAAAATCAGAAAATATTTTTTGACAAAAAATGGTTTGAAATATTTTTCAGCTATATAAAAATTATAATCCAAGATGTTTTTCCACTTTTAACATGGACTAAAACATCTTCAATTCCATGGATAAAATTTCTAATCGCTTTATTTCTCTTATACGCAATTATTACTTACAAGAATAAATCAAAACTCAAAACTCTCGGAATAATTTCAATTTTCATAATCTTTCCATTAATTCTTATCTCGTCGTATTGTAGATTGGAATATAATTCAATCTGCCCAAGACCATTTCAATCCATATTCATACCTTATACTTTATTACTTTTAGGAGGTCTTTTTTCGCTACTTGAGCACTTCCAGAAGAATAAGACTAATTACTGGTATAATAATTACCTATCTTTTTATTCAAAAAACAGCTGTTGCAATCTTTAACCCGTCTGAAGGAGTTTCTTTAAAAGAAATGATAACATCAACAACTACAATTTTGGAAGATTATAAACTTAAAAATGGCGATAATATGAAAAGATTTGATATATATACCATAAGCCCCTGGGATAATTATAATTGGGATGCTTCAATATATTGGTATTTGATTGAAAAGAAAATAAAAAAGAAAATCTCTTATATAGACTTTCACTCAAACAAAGCCTTCAGAAAATCTCAAGAACCTGGAGATTTTATCTACCTTATTTGCCACAATATTGCAAAAAATGAAACAATACCCAAATGTTTAAATGAATACCTTAAACAAAAAAATAATAACCCCGTCATTGTAAAAAGATTTGACTTTCAAAACTACTTGACTGTGTTTAAATTAAAAACTAATTAAAATGGATGAAAAAATTAAAATTGCTTTGATTCATGATCACTTTCTCTTTTTCGGAGGAGCAGAGCGAGTAATTTTAGCATTTCTAAAAATCTACCCCACAGCTGATATTTACTTAGCCTTTGCCTCAGAAGAAAACATAAAAATACTCCAAAAATACACCAGAGGTAAAATATTTGTCTCTCCTTTTAGACATCTTCTTCCATCAGCTTATTTAGCCGACTACTTCAAACCATTTCTTTATTACTGGTGGAAATCGTTAAATCTCGCCAAATACGATCTCGTTTTTTCATCATCGCACTCCTTTTCCTCCAAGTCGGTAAATCCTCCACGACATATACCTCACATATCCTACATTCACACTCCTCCCAGATATCTCTGGTGCCAGTTCAATGAAACAAATTGGATAAACAAAAAACCCTATAAATATCTTCTCTCGCCTTTCTTAAACCATTTAAGAAAACTAGATTATAAAGACGCCCAACTTCCAGATATATTGATTGCAAATTCCAAAAATGTACAATCTCGAATAAAAAAATATTATCGTAGAGACAGCATTCTTATTTATCCTCCGGTAAGAATACCCAAAAAATTAACCTCCCAGAAGCAAAACTATTATCTTTGTGTTTCACGCCTGGTAAAACAAAAGGGAATAGATCTTACAATTAAAGCCTGCAATAAACTAAAAAAACCCTTAATAGTAGTTGGCACGGGTAAAGAAGAATTTTTTCTTAAATCAATTGCCGGACCAACAATAAAATTTTTAGGAAAAGTATCCGATAAAAAACTGGCACAAATCTACAATAAAGCAAAAGCCTTAATTTATCCATCATTTGAAGAAGATTTTGGATTAGCTCCCTTAGAGGCAATGGCACACGGCACACCGGTAATCGGCTGCCACGACGGAGGCTTAGTTGAATCCGTATTAAATGGTAAAACAGGAATACTGATAAAAAAACATTCTGTTAATTCTCTTGTTTTTGCCATAAAAAAACTTGAAGGTTTAAAGATCAAAAGTTCAGATTGTATAAAAAGAGCCAAAAAATTTTCCGAAAAAATGTTTAGAAAAAAAATCAAATCGATTATTTCAAAATCCCTGAAAGAAAAAATGAAGATTAAAAAAATAAAAATTCTTGGAGTAAAAATCAACATTACGAATTATAAGCAACTCCTTTATTTGATTTCAGAAAATATTAAAAAGAAAAAAAAGACTTACATTTTCCCCGCTGCAGTGGGAGCTATAATGTCATATAGGGAAAACAGAAAATTTCTCCAAACAGTTAATAAAAAAGCCATGGTGGTAACCGATGGAATGCCCCTTGTCTGGCTTTGCAAATATTATGGTCAAAATCAAGCAACCAGAGTTTACGGTCCAAACTTAATGAAATTACTCCTTAGCGAAGGGGTAATTAAAAAATACCGTTTTTTCCTTTTTGGCGGAAAAAAGGGTCAGGCAAAAAAGCTAAAAGATAAAATCTGTCAAACTTACAAAGGGATTGACATCGTAGGATACTCCGACGCTGAAGACAGACCTCCAAAAGAAAGCCTCACCAGAAAGGTAATTACAGAAGTTAACCGGAATAAAGCAGACATTGTCTTTGTTGGCTTGGGAAGCCCTCATCAAGAAAAGTGGATTTTAAAATACGGCGCTGAATTAAACTCTCCAATCTTAATTGGGGTGGGGGCTGCATTTGACTTTCTAAGCGGTGAAAAAAAACAAGCGCCCATCTGGATGCAGGAAAAAGGTTTGGAATGGCTTTTCCGCTTACTACAGGAACCTCAAAGGCTATGGTACAGATACACAATTACCAATCTAAAATTCTTAATTGCAGTCGCAAAGGAAATATTCAAAAGAAAATGAAGAAAAAAATTTTATTACTAAGCCAACTTTATCCTTACCCACCTGTAAGTGGCGGTAGGATAAAAACCTTAAATACAATCAAATGTCTTGCTAAAGAATATAATATTTACGCAATCTTTATATCAGAAGAAATTCCCACAAAAAAAGATATCAGCAAACTTACTAAATTGGGTATCAAAGTCAAAGTTTTTTATTCCAAAACAATTTTAGCTTCGGTAAAAGATGATTTAGCAAATCTCATAAAAAACTATATGAAAGGAATCTCTCACTATGTTTTTCAATACACCCATAAGCCAGCTTTTAGTTATATTAATCACGCAATTGCGAAATTCAAACCGGATATAATCCACGTAGACCACCTAAATTTAGCACAATATCTTCCAAAAGAAAAAAAACAAATTTGGATATTGGAGCATCATAACGTCGAATCATATCTCCTTTGGACAAGATTCGTTCACACATCCAAATTAACAAGGAAGTTCTATCTTTTTCTTGAAACATTTATTACCTTCTTCTATGAATTTCGCACTCTAAGAAAATTTGACCACATATTTACCATTTCAGAACCGGAGAATGCCAGACTAAAGAAATTGTTTTTCGTCAAAAACTGCTCTCCCCAACCCCTTTTTTACCGCACTTCACCTATCAAACCCATCCCCCATAAAAATTATAATCTAGTCTTTATCGGAACCTTAGGATGGCCCCCCAACGAAGATGCTATTGAGTGGTTTAGCAAAAGCATCTATCCTAAAATTTTTAAAGAATTTCCCAATACCACACTCCATATAATAGGCAAACCGGGAATCAGGTACAATCCCGATGGCAAAAAAAATGTCGTTCTTCACGGCTTCCTCAAAAATTTCAAACCTGTGTTTGCGAAAGCAGATGTATTTATTGCACCCTTTAGAATGGGTGGTGGATTAAGATTAAAATGCATGACAGCTCTTGCTTCGGGAATACCGTTGGTTACGACTCCTTTAGGTATAGAAGGAATCATGGCAAAAAACAATAAAGAATGTCTTATAGGAAGAAACTCCAAAGAATTTGCTTGGGCAGTTATAAGGCTTTTAAAATCCTCAAAACTTAGAGATAAACTTAGAAAAAACGCCATAAAATTTATCAAAGAGAAGCACGGACAAGAACAAAATAAAAAATTTTTAAATTTTTACAAAAAGTTGACTGAAAAAAATTACTGAATGATTTTTATTATCTTAGCATTTGCGACAAGTGTGTCCCGAAATTGAAAACAAATAATGTTTCCCACTTTTATAGCTGCTCTGTCCACAAAATAATCTACACCATTACTTTCAAAAGTTTTTATTTGCATCTTCAAATAAGCATCGTAAAACAGATTCCCAGGGTACTTAATTTCTTTTTGACTAACGATTTCAACAACTTCAATAGCCTTTGAAGGCTTTTTACTCACAGAAAGGACTTTGGCCAAAACTCTACCCCTGCTATCTTTCATCTCTAAACCTTCCCTATAGGAATCAACTAGCCAGGAGGGAATACTGGAAACTTCCACTTCAATAACTTTATCTTTATAAAAATTTTCAAAATCAGCAATTTCAACATAGGTAACAATTCCCCTTAGATTATACTTCCCAAAATTTAAATCCAACGGTTTACCAACTTGTATAGGCTGGTAACTAAAAAGATATACTCCTCTTCTTTTATCGAAAGAGCCTTTTAATTTCAAATCAACAAAAATTCTTCTTCTGTACTCCCCTACATCAAAATTTATGATATCGGTGATTTCTCCAATTTCTTTGCCAAAAGTATTCTTTGCTTTGTCACCAACTTTTAAACCTTCTGCGAACCACCACTGGGGAGGAGATCCTTCCCACCACCAATCATCATTGCTCACCACCAGTTTAACATCAATCCATAAATCCTCACGCGAAGCTCTAATCCAAAAAAAAGCCGCTATTATAAGTAAAATCACCAATAGCACACCTATATCAAAAATGTTGAAACCTATTTTCTTTACTCCTTTAAATATCCCCTGAAACATAATTCAATCCTATTTCAAATAGTATAATACAAAGTAACGCATATATGCTAAAAAAAATAATCAATACTTCACTCCCAACAATGAAACAAAAAAGTCTGTCAATTTTAACTTACACCTTACTTTATTATTCTAGTTTTTATTTCAGCATAAACAACCGCTCACTTTTTTTTCTAACCATAATCTACTGCCTCCTCATCTATAAAATAATCAAAAATCTCTCACTTTCCATTCTTTTAACTTTTATCGCAACCCTACCCTTCCCCAAGGGAAGGGCTTTAGAATTAATCCTCCTGCCAAAAGAGTATATTCCCCACTGGGCGCTTTACAGTATCAAATATTTCTTTCCTTTATATCTTTCAGATCTTTTCCTAGCTTTGATTATCTACTTTTACATCCGCAACAAATATATCTTTAGATCTTTTGAAAAAAAATCTTTTGCAACAAATATATATAAAAAACAAGTCAAAAAATTTATCCTCCCTCAATTTATTTTTCTTTCATTGATAATTTTAAACACAATTGGAATAATTCAAAGTCCTTTTCCTGAAGTTGTAATCCTTTCTTCTCTCCAGATGTTGAGAATGTTTATAATCTTTTCAATTCCCTTAATTGTATATAAATTATTTAGCAAATCTTTAGTTGATAAAACTCTTACTTTAATCTCATGCATAATAATTGCAGTGTTAATCTTTGAATCGGGTTGGACTATCTTACAAAGAATCAGGGGCGGACCTTTGGGCAAAGACATAGAAGTATATCTTCCCGGATCATATTTTGGAATACTCTCCAATGAAAACCGTGACCTTTTAAGAAACACCGGAACTTTTTTCGAGCCGAGCATCTTGGGTACATTTTTAATCATGCAAATTTCAGTTCTTCTAATATTAATTATCCAAAAAAAGGGGTTTGACGAACTTAAATTACCCTCCGCAATTGCAATTTCACTTGGTATAGTAGCCCTTGTCTTTACAGGAAGCCGAATTCTTTACGGAATATTAATTTTTACTTTGTTTTCATTTTTTAGATTTTTTTTCAAAAGAAAGTTAATTTCACTTCCCAATCAATTCATAAATAAAAGCAAAAAATTATTGTTTATTCTAATTTTTTTATTTACTTTCGCTTTACTATCAATACTTCCTTATCTTGCCAACCGCTTATTAACCTTAAGCGAGGCATTCTCACCTCAAGGGACTGCAACATACAGAATCAATATGATCTACTATTCATTAAGAATCTTCACAGAAAACCCAATTTTAGGAGTTGGCTTAAATTTATCGCCATATTTTCTGGCATCAGGCTTTCTGGGAGAAAAATACGCCTTCGATCCGACATATCCACATAACCTTATCAGCCAACTACTCGTTGAAACAGGAATTATAGGAACTATTCTCTTTTTTGTCTTGATAACTCTAATAATTAAGCAAATTTTAACAAATAAAGACAAAAATATTACAAAGGGATTCGCTTTAGCTTCACTTTCTTATTTTATTTGTGCCCAATTTTATCCGATATTTCTAAATCATACCGAACTTTCATCATTTTTTTTCTTATACGCTGGTTTGTCCTTCTTAAAACTAAAGTAGGAAATATCCATGAGAAAATAATCAGCCTAAATATGGTTTTCTCTACGGTGAATGAACGCTATAAATAATCCCTTAGATAAATAAAACAATTCCTTAAGATGATAAATAAATTCCTGTAAAGAAAAATTTTTTATTTTGATAAATTTAATAATATCTCCTTTTAAATTTTCTTTCGTGAAATAAATATGCCTAGCCACTACTTTTTTACCTATATCAACACCTTTCAGTCCCAGATAACCGTAAGATGCCATCATGCCGCATAGATAATGAAGTTTTTTTAAACGATATTCCTTGTAGGTTAGCCAGGAATTGTGGTAAACCAAAACAGAAGGATCATGCGAAACTGAAAATCCTCTATACAATAATCTATTGACAAACTCCGAATCCTCTCCAGAATAACTATAAGTTCCAGTACTTAACCACTCTTTAAAATATCCTAACATTTCAAAAACTTCTTTGCGAAAAGCCATATTATTTCCATTCCCTATTTTTTCCCAATGAACAACAGGTATTTTAAACATTGAGTACTTTTTTACAACTATTCTTGAAGGGCAAGACTCATCTTTGTGAAATTGTTTTCTATAAGGTAAAGTATTACCAAATACACCATAAATATATTTATTTCTTTTAAAAGAAGAGAATATATTTTTCAGCCAATCCTTTGAAACAATACAGTCATCATCAGTAAAAGCAATTAATTTTCCCTTGGATATTTTTATTCCATAATTTAGCGCATATGATTTTCCTTCTTTTCTTTGATGCTTATAGATTATTCTTTTCGACCTAAAACTTTTAATAATTTTTTCACTCTCCTTATTTTTACTTTGATCAACAACAACCACTTCAAAATTCTTAAACTTGTTTCTCAATATTGCTTTAAGACAATTTTTCAAATCCTTCGGCCTGTTTTTGGTTGCGATAACAACGGAAATCAATACCATCTATATCTATTAATAAATATTCACCCCTCTAAGGAACAATTCCTTCAATTTTTTATTTAACGAATCAACAAAAAAATGATAATAGCCTAAAAAATAACCTAAAAGGACATACTTTTTTTCTTTAATAAAATCAACCAAAACACCCAAATCCTGCTCATTTGCCTTAAAGCTCAAAATTTTTTTTATTATATCCCTCAAACATATTTTAAAAGATCGAAAAAAAACATTAAGATAATAAAAATCCTTTAATCTAATACCTTTCATATAATGGTAGGTATAACAAGCATAAGTCCCTACATTATACTTATTAACTAAACTTTTAAACTCACTTTTATTAATCCATCTATCATGCCAAACTTTAATCTTCGGTTCATAAGCTACTTTGCAACCGTGAGCTAATAAGTTTAATACAAGATCATCTTCCTCCCCAGAGCCACAGAAAGTACCCACTCCCAACCACCTTTTAAAACCATACCTTTCAACTATTTCCTTTCCGGCAGAAAAATTATTCCCCACTCCCAATTCCTTATGCACAACACAAGGTTTGGAAAAACAACGATACTCTCTCCTTGTTGTTATACTCGGACAGATATAACCCTTTTTAAAAGTCCGCTTATAAGGTAATACCCTTCCAAATACAGCCTTTACGCTTTTATTATCTTGAAAAAACTGATTAATATTTTCCAACCAATTCTTGTCAACAATACAGTCATCATCGGTAAAAGCAAGTATATTCCCTTTTGATTCGTTCAATAAAAAATTAAGCACTTTGCTTTTACCTTTAAAATTAAATCTATAAAATTTGATATTTAAAACCCCTCTATAGCGAGAAACAACCTTTTGAGTTTTTTCATCCTGACTTTGATCTCCAATCAAAACCTCATAATTCTTATACGAATTTTTCAAGATTGAATGAAGACAATTAGCCAATTTTTCCGGTCTATCTTTAGTAGCAATCAATATCGAGATCATGAAACCAATATTATAGATAATATCTAAAAAAACCCTGTATTTTACATTTTAAATTCGCTAAAAACTAATTAACTTAAAATTTTCTAGATTTTTTTCACTAATTATTACCTTTGAGGAACCTTTCTTTATAATAGTAATAATACCCAAAAAAATTACCTAAAATTTGGAATCTGAAATTCCATATTCTTAAAAAAAGACCAAGCCAAGTGTATCTATGTATTCTTATATCCCTAAAAGAACTGACGATTGCTTTCTTAATGTCTTTCTTAAATCTCTTCATAAATTCATCAACATAATAAAAATCTTTAACTCTAACTCCCTTTAG
>CAYSJW010000007.1:0-1778 GCA_964431555.1 uncultured Gammaproteobacteria bacterium
GTAGAGTTGACTATGTGGAAATACATAAAAACAACAAAGGAGAGACAACAGCCTATGGAATAAGAATAGAAGATAACGGTGTAGATGAATTTGCAGTTGCAATATTTGAGAATGGAGAATGGAAAAAATTTGAAAGACCAATTGAGTTTGTGGTACCAGATATTTTTTGTAAAACAAAAGAAAATAGTCTATGTCTTTTAGCTAGTGAGGGTAGTAAAAGGGACATGGAAATAATGGTCAGTGGAATTAAAGAAAGGGTTAAAGATTTTATAGCCAATGGAGAGAATATACAAAGACTTATTGATGAAGATGGTAAACCTGTACCTTTTGGAACCCTCGGTTTACCAGATGATTACACTTGGAGCGAGGAAGATAAAATTTATACCGAAAAAGTGTCAGCTTTTTTTATCGGTAGTGTTTATGGTGATTTTAAATACCCTGATAATTCAACGCCTTATCCACTTGATTTTGCATTTTTTGTAATTCCATTAAAGTATGGTTATCAAGTTTTACATGTGACAATTGGGAATGAAAAATCGGGGTTTTCTATTTATCGAACGGTGTATTTAGTTGAAAACCGTAAGTTAGGTGATTATAGAACGATGTTTTTAACTGAACCTGAACTTTCTGAGATTTTTAGAAATCCTAAAGAACTTGGTGAACAAGTGTTAATCAATGCACATCCACAATTTGGAGTGGAGGAATATCCTGAACTAGTTTGGAGACTTGAAAAATTACTTAATGCGATAAGAAGCGGAGAACCTGTAAAAGGAACAGATGTTTTAGGATTGGATTTGGGAGTTTACGCATATTATTTTGATAAATCACTTCTTAATAAATAAAAGATATTTTAAATATTTTAGTAAATATTTTAGTAAAATTTAAGTTGGTTTGAAGAGGTTATCTTATTTGCTGATATTTACTTTTTGCTGGACATTTGGTTAATATGTATTTATGGGCAGGAAGATTTTAGTTTATTTGGTTTTTTTCCTTTTTCTTTTGACCCTTCTTTTTAGTGGCTATCTTTTTTTCAGGCTGAAAGAGAAAAAACCTATTGTAACTACAACTGATCAAATTTCCGTTGATGAAAGGAAGATTGCGGTAAATCCCCAAGATCCTATAAAGAAAGGATATATGGAGGATGGCAAGATTATTGTTTATGATATCAGGGGATATTTTAGTGAGAATTTGAAAAAGAAAGACCCTATACTTGAAGGAAGGTTTATTATTGAAGGGGATCCTCTTAAAAGGGAAATAACCACATATATAGGTTATCTTAATGGGAAAACTGTCTTTGGAAAATACGAAGGCTCTTTTTCCGGAAAATCAACTTGGAGTATGATCGATACAGAAGTGGTTTTTAATACAATAAAACCCCAACAGCCAGTTGTGATAAGAGCTGTTTTTTATGTAAGTGACGATGAAGCTGAAAGAATATCTCTCAAGGAGCAAGAAGAAGTTCTTGATACTCTTACCCTAGAGTTCAAGGGAGAAAAGAAATTCCAGTATATAATTCCCATTGATTTTGCGATTGTTGCCGATAGGATTGGAGTAGTTGAATGAATAAAAACATTCTGAAAAAAACCTTTATTTTCTTTTTAATTTTTTTAGGGGTTTCTATTTTTTTATCAAGATTTCCGGATACAAGAAATGTTAATGCGGGTAATGAGGCTTGTACAGATCCATTATATCCAGCCTGCTGGTCAAGCCGCTGGGTTGAGCAGTGGGCTTGTCCGATTTGTCCCCAAGGTAGTACTAAAGGGTATTGTATTAATAAA
>CAYSJW010000008.1:0-5304 GCA_964431555.1 uncultured Gammaproteobacteria bacterium
GATTTCTTTAATCTTCCTTTTCTATGTTCTTTCCACCGTTCGACCTGAAAATATCGAATATAAAATAACCAATCTTGGTGTAAAAATAGGCGGAGTAACTAATCGTTGGGAATACATTCAAAGATTTTGGTTTTCAAAAAGGGGCAATGATCACGTCCTAATCCTAGACTTACCCACCTTGTCTGGAAATCTAGAACTTGTTTATAACGTAAAAGACAAAGATGAAATAAGATTCGCTCTTAAAAAATTTATTCCGGAAGAAGAGACACTCTAAGGTAAAACTAACAGATCTGATAAATTATTTGACTCCAGGACCCAATTCTAATCTTTCCTCATTTCTGATAAAATAAGTTAGTTCCAATAAAAAAATAAACTTAGCCCTTGTAGCTTAATGGATAAAGCACTGGTTTGCGGAACCAGCGATACCAGTTCGATTCTGGTCAGGGGCACATTTTTAAAAAGAATAAAAAGATTCGCAAGATCCAATAATTATTAAGTATTAAATACGGAGGGTTCGCATAGTGGACAATTGCACGGGTTTCGAAAACCCGAGGGTTTACACCCTACACAGGTTCGAATCCTGTACCCTCCGCATATAATTTATTACTTGCATTAATTTTTGTTTACAGGTAGTTTAATCATTAAAATTTATGAATTTAAACGCTAATAAAAATTTAGTTTTGATTTCCGGCGCTTGTATATTTAAAGAATTAAGAGGTAAAACAAAATGGTTTTTGATTAAACAATGCGAAGAAAATGGCTGGGAAATACCCAAAATTATTGTCAGAAAAGGTGAATCTTCTGTTCGTGCCGTTCTTAGAATGATGGGGGAGAAAGCAAACATGGCCACAAGAGTGTTAGAAGAAGTTGGCAGATTTGGCGGGATAACAACACTCAATGGAAAAAAACTTCCCCAGCGGCAGATATTTTATTTAATGATGCAAAAGTTCCAATCAGGTGAAGTTATTGGCTTTCCCGAAAGTAACTGGTTCGATCTTAATAAAACAATTAAAAACTTATCATCCAAAAGAGAGAAAGATGTCATCAAATCTGCTAACTCTATATTAAAAAAATTAAAAAAGAAAGGATTTAAAATAAAGAAACTTTATGAAGAAGATGAAAGCGAGGAAGAAATTGAACTTTGAGTACTCTTCAGGAGGAGTTGTTTTCAAAAAAGAAAAGGGCAAAATTTTATGGCTGATCACAAAATCTTCACCCAGTGAATTATATCCAAATTCTATCTGGCGTTTACCCAAAGGCTGGCTAGATGATGAAAAAAAAGGTCCAGGTCCCTTGACTCGCGGAGAAAAAAGAGCAACTGAAAATGACCTTAAAAATACGGCAATAAGAGAAGTTAAAGAAGAAGCAGGTATCAAGGCTAAAATTATCCAAAAAATTGGAACAACAAAGATATTTTATACAAAGAACGGCGAAAGATTTATTAAATATATAACCTTTTATTTGATGCGTTGGGAAAAGGACTTAGCCGAGGGATTTGGCTTTGAAACTTCCGAAATTGGCTGGTTTACATTTAATGAAGCGCAGAAAAAATTAAAATTTAAAAATGAAAAGGAAATTTTTAGAAAAGCAAAAAAAATTATAGACTCAATTTTCCAAGAAAGCTTTCTATAAAAAAATCTCGAGAAACTCGTCTTAATTAAATTTTCTTACGCAAATTAGAATAAAAAAGGCTTGAAAAAATAATCCCAGAATAATATCTTTTTTAGTTTAGACACTTATCCTCAAACAATTTAAGTTTTTTTTCGCTTATCTTAACAATTTCATTATCAAACCCTTCAAGGGTTAATTCCCTCCTATCTTTAGAAAGCAGCAATATATCCAATAAATTACTACATTTATCCTCAGTTAGTTCCTGAATTAACAAACCCAATCCATTCTGTGTCCATCCGTGCGAAACAATTAACACACTCCCCCCATTATTTTTAAATGGTTTGGATTTAATCAAAAGAATATAAAGATCCCTTTTATTAAATTTTGTTCCCCATACATTTTTAAACACTACCGGTACTGACTTGTATCTAAAAAGGACATAATCAGGATAAAAAACATCATCTGAAAAATTTTTCTCCAAAAAAGCCAACAACAAACCCGTCTGCTTGTCGGTTATTATTAGACTGGTTTCACCTAAGTTTGCATCAATAACAGAAATAAATCTTTTTGTTTCCTCAACCGTATTGGGAAATTCCTCATAAGCAAATACTCTATAAAAACCTTTAGCAAAAACGAACAATACACTTAAAACAGAAAAACAAGTTGTAAGTAAAAAAATAAATGTTTTTTGAAAATTCCTTAACCTACTAAAGAATTCTTTTCTTAGAGCCCAGATCGAAACCGACCAAATGAGAATAAAAAAGGGGTAAAGATGTAAAGAATGCCTTGATCCCCAAAAAGGATATAAACCCAGCCTATTAATAAAAACGGATATTAAAATTCCCACGGTAAAGATAAAGAAAATAAAACGGTACTTTTTTTCCTTTAAAGAATAAACCAATCCAACTAATAAAAGGAAAATAAGAATATTTGAAACTATATAATCAG
This sequence comes from uncultured Gammaproteobacteria bacterium, assembly GCA_964431555.1. Taxonomy (GTDB): domain Bacteria; phylum Patescibacteriota; class Microgenomatia; order UBA8517; family UBA8517; genus CAYSJW01. The sequence continues at coordinate 2,560 of CAYSJW010000008.1, forward strand.
GAATCGAAAAGTATAATAAAATTACAATAAAATTAAGAAGATAAGAGATTAAATTTTTCGGATAACCAAACACCATCCATTCATCTCTGTTATTGGAAATTTGAATACCTGAATAACCCCACTGACCTTTACCGTTATGATTGTAAAACACAAAGGTAATAACCCCCAATAAAAGGTTTGCAATTAACCAAGAAGGAATTTTTTTTGATTCAGCCTTATTAGAAATAAAATAAAAAAGATTATAAATAAATAAAGAGAAAATCGGTATAGCCATCAGATAATGGCTTGAAATAGAGAGCAAAGAAAAAAGAAAATATAAGAAAAGGTTTTTACTTTTTCCAATTTCTTTAAATTTTATAAAAAAATATATAGAACAAAATACAAAAAAGAGAGCTATGGTATATTGGCGGAGAACTTGGGACATTAAAACAGGTCCATAACCTATAGAGACAAAAAAAGCCATACACAATCCTTCAAACCAGTTAGTCAAATATTTAACCAAAATAAAAACCAAGGGTATTAACAATACCCCAAATATTAGTGAAGGTAAGCGATGAACTAAAATACTATTCCCAAGCTTGTCAAAAAAATGAATTATTAAATAGATCAAAGGAGGGTGTATATCAATTCTGTTTCGATCTATGACAGCCAAAGGAGTCTCCGCCTTGGCAATAAAAAGGTGAAAAATATCATCTCCGGAGTAATAATAATCCTCCCAATCATACACCCTCACAAAAATACCTAAAACTATCAGTAAAATTAAAATAAAATATCGACAACTTCCTCTTTCTCTCCAAAAAGTAAAAAAATTTTTCATACTAATTTAAAGCGCTGTATTTAAAGCCTAACTTTCTAAAAACTTTGACACAATGGTTGTCAAAAATGATATCGAAACGATCTGAAATTGAATTTTTATCACAAAAGATTTTATTTAAAATATTCTCTTTCCCCCTAAATCCACTAACAAAAAGGTAATCAAAATCTTGGTAATTCTCAAATAGTACATCTTCCAAGCAATATCTTAACCCCTTACAACCATCCTTATAAATAAAATAAGAACTCGCTTTAACATAAAAAGAATCATTTGGTAACCATTCACTACCCTGGGGAGTCAGTATACTTTCCCTATCAGAAAGAGCGGGAAACCACTCTAAAACCGGGTCCATTCCCCACTTCTCATTTTCAGTAATTATCAAAAACTTGCTCGACACATCAGTATTCTTCTTAACCCATTCCATCGCCTCCAATTCACCAGGCTGAATCGAGTCAAAATAGGATTTTTCCGCTAAATATGACAAAGACAAAGTTGAAAATACCAAATAAAAAAATAAATAGATTAAAAATGCTCTGAAGACAAAAATATAAATTCTTGGTTTAAATCTTAACTCTCTTAATAAACTTTCCTTTCCCTTATTTAAAGATAAGTAAAGGAAATTTATACTCTCTGAAACCGCAAACGTTAAGGGAACAACAACCAAGTTCGGCGAGCTTCTCGGAGCAAAAATTAAGGGAGTTAAAAACCAAACAAAAAGAAAAAAACTCCCTCTGGCAAGACTTAAAAACAAACCAAGCAAACCCAAACTCCCCAAAATACTCAAAAACGGCTCATCGGTAAAAGAAAGCGTTATTAGATGCGGATAAGTTGCAAAATCTCTATAAACCGATCCCGCTTTAATAAAATTAACAAAAGGGTCAATCCCATGCCTTAACAATACAGTTAACCACCAGGGTAAACTAAATATCAAACTAAACAAAAACATTAATAAAACAGCATAAAAAGACTTCATGCTTTTTCTCAAATATAAAAAAATAAAAATCAAACTATAAATAGCAAAAAAGTACCACTCTAAATGAGAAAGTAATGTTAAAGTTAAATACAAAACACTTAAAAATAGATACCTTTTTTTTGTAAAGATTAAAATACTTTACTCCAAAAAATAAAGAAAGAATTGAAAATAAAAAACCAAAACTTCTGGCAACCCCACCACCCATAATCATCCACATAAAACTTCTAGGAAGTACGGTAAAAATAAAACTTGAAATAATCGCAAATTTTTGAGAAAAGAGCTCTTTTGCCATTAAATAAAACGCGGGAATTGTTAATACAGATACAACCAAAGGCAAAAACCTAAAAACTTCTATAAGATTTATATTTAAAAAGCTTGATAAAAATCCGGCAACATAAAATCCCAAAGGAGGGTAGGCAAAGGGAATGTTTGCGTGATTGTAGGATGTATAAAGAGGAATTTCAAAATTGTTTTCCACGAGTTCCTGGGTCATCTTGTAAAAAAATCCACCATCATTTAAGGGAAAATCCGCCCTCAAAACAAAAAAAGCTCTAATTACAAGACCTATAACAAGGATGAAAGTAAAAGGGTTATCCTTGATAATGCTTATTAAATTATTTTTATAATTCCTAAAATTTCTAACCAACACCTTTATTAGAGATTTTTTAATCACAATCATTACTAAACAAATTTACCAGAAAGATAATTGGTTTGGTATAATTAGGTTTGCGAAGTTTTATCTGGTGGGTTGGCCGAGTGGTTTATGGCGCAGGTCTTGAAAACCTGTGGGCGTTAAGCCCTCAGAGGTTCGAATCCTCTACCCACCGCCTAAGGTGAGGTGTCTGAGTGGTCTAAAGAGCACGCTTGGAGAGCGTGTGTAGCCGCAAGGTTACCGTGGGTTCGAATCCCACCCTCACCGCTCGTACAACTCGCGGTTCGGTTGGCGTTCGATAGCGCA
>CAYSJW010000009.1:0-82821 GCA_964431555.1 uncultured Gammaproteobacteria bacterium
TCATGCCCAAACTGATCGTATGCGGCCTTTTTTTGAGGATCAGAAAGTACCTGGTAAGCTTCATTTATTTCTTTAAAACGTTTTTCAGCCGCTTCCTTGTTGTCCTTGTGCCTGTCAGGATGCCACTCAAGTGCTTGCTTCCTATAAGCTCTCTTTATCTCATCCACAGAAGCATCTCTACTTACACCCAAAATATCATAATAATCGCTTTTTGCCGCCATAAATTAAGTTTATTTGAAATAGACTGCATTATTTTTCACTCCAATTTCAACTCTATCGCCTAACCCAATTCTGCCTTCCAAAATTCTCATCGCTATCTCATCCAAAATCTCCTGCTCAATTAACCTTTTTAATGGCCTTGCCCCAAAAACCGGATCGTAACCTTTTTCAGAAAAATATTTTATTACCCCTTCCGCGTAAACCAACTCAACACCCTGTTGGGAAAGCAAAATCTTAGCACTTTCCAACTGTCTCCTTGTTATATCTATCATTATCTCTTTAGTTAAAGGATTAAAATATATAATTTGATCTAGACGGTTCAAAAATTCAGGTTTAAACGCCTTGCCAAGTATTTCTTCAATCAATTTTTTCACCTTATCCTTACTAGAATATTCCTTTATAATCTCGCTTCCCAAATTACTGGTCATAATAATTATGGTGTTCTTAAAATTAACATGAACTCCCTTACCATCTGTCAAACGGCCATCATCAAGTACCTGCAAAAATATATTAAAAACTTGAGGATGCGCTTTTTCTATTTCATCAAACAAAACAACAGAATAAGGATGTCTTCTTACTGCCTCAGTCAATTGACCTCCTTCCTCAAAACCAACATATCCTGGAGGAGCACCAATTAATCTGGCAATAGAATGCGGCTCCTGATATTCTGTCATATCAATTCTAATAATTTGGTTTTCATCATTAAACAAAACTTCAGCCAGTGCTTTTGCTGTCTCTGTCTTACCAACACCCGTTGGGCCCAAAAACAAAAACGAACCAATAGGTTTGCTTTGTTCCCTCAAACCAGATCTCGACCTTCTAATTGCGCTGGCAACTAAATGCAAAGCCTCATCCTGTCCCACCACTCTTTTTTTCAATTCATCCTCTAGTTTAAGCAATCTTTCAGACTCTGAAGATAACAACTTACCAACAGGTATTCCAGTGATACGAGAAACTATTTTAGCGATATCTTCACTGCTGACCTCTTCACGCAAAACACGCTCATCTTTTGGTATTTCCTTCCATCTCTTTTCAACCTCATCTAATTTTGACTCCAACTCTGGAATTTTCCCATACTTTATTTCCGCTGCCCGATCCAACTGCACCTCTCTTTCGGCAAGATCAAGTTCCGACCTAAATCTATCTATCTCAGAGCGGATTTTGTGAATCTTTTCAATTATCTCCTTTTGTTCCTTCCATTTCCGTTCAAAGTCATCAATTTTCTCTTTCAATTCATTCATCTCGTCCCTAAGTAATTCAAGCTTCTTCTTTACATTTTCAGCCTTTTCCTTTTTCAAAGCCCTTTCCTCTATTTCAAGCTGAGTAAGTTTTCTTTTTAAGAGATCTAGTTCGGCTGGCCTACTTTCTGTTTCTATTTTTATCGCTGAAGCAGCCTCATCTATAAGATCAATTGCCTTGTCTGGTAAAAACCTATCCGTAATATATCTGTTGGAAAGTTGAGCAGCCTCTATAATCGCGTCGTCAGTAATCCTTATTCCATGATGTAATTCATAGCGTTCTTTTATCCCTCTCAAAATTGCTATTGTATCCTCAACACTTGGCTCCTCTACCAAAACAGGTTGAAATCTCCTAGCTAAAGCAGCATCTTTCTCGATATACTTTCTATACTCACTTACAGTTGTAGCGCCTATCATCCTCAAAGTTCCTCTGGCTAAAGAAGGTTTTAAAATATTCGCCGCGTCGACAGATCCCTCTGCCGAACCTCCACCAACAAGAATATGAAGCTCGTCGATAAAAACGATATATTTTCCTTCTCCTTCCTCAACCCCTTTAATAACCGCTTTCAAACGCTCTTCAAACTCCCCTCTAAATTTCGTTCCCGCTACCAAAAGCGCAAAATCAAGAACCAAAAGATCTCTTCCCTCCAGGGTAGTGGGTACGTCACCTGAAGCTATTCTTTGCGCCAAACCCTCAACAATAGCTGTTTTTCCAACACCAGGATCGCCTATTAAAACAGGGTTGTTTTTAATTCTCCTGGAAAGAATTTGCATAACTCTCCTGATTTCAGCATCCCTACCAACAACAGGATCAATCTTCCCAGATTTTGCTTGGGAAGTAAGATTAATTGTGTATTTATCCAAAGCCTCCTTAGGATCAATCGGCTTAAAAAGATTTTGTAAATCGTCTCCCATAAAAGTTATATTAACACTATCACTAGCACTCAGTCAAATAAAGTGCTAAAAACAATCAAGTTTTAAATTAAAATGCAAATATTCATATTTTATATATAATTACTATATATGCTTATATTAAAAAGAAAGATTCCTTTTGGTTTTATAGACAAATCCTACAATAGAAACATTCTCTTACACGTTTTTGCAAAAATTCCTAAAAATGAATAAAAAAACCAAACTTACTAACCAATCCATAAAAACTCTCATCAAAAATAGATATCTTAACAAAGCAAAAAATCATGTTAAAAATATTATTTCTGCTTCTAAACATAAACCAACTTCAGCGTTTCAACACAAGATTAGAATCGGGATAATAGGATATGGAATAGTAGGACAAGCGGTTGCCTATGGCTTTTCCAATAACAATATTCTTATATACGATAAATACAAGAAATTAGACCCAATCGAAAAGGTAATTAAAAAAAGTGAATATATCTTCATCTGCCTTCCCACACCCATAAAATGCGATGAATCGGGAATAGACTTGTCAATAATAGACAGCAATATAGAAAAGATTACCAAACTTACAAACGGGACTAATAAGATAATCATCATTAAATCAACTGTAATTCCAGGGACAACAAAAAATTATATGAAAAAATATCCAAAAAGTTTGTTTTGTTTTAATCCGGAATTTTTACGAGAAAAATCTTACCTTCAAGATTTTTTAATTACAGACAGAATTATAATTGGTGCTGACAACCCGGTAGTGTTCAGAAAAGTTTCATCCCTTTATAAATCCATCACTCCCGATATTCCTATTTTTAAAACAGATCCCACAAGTGCAGAAATGGTCAAATACATGGCGAATTGTTTCCTAGCAACAAAAGTTATTTTTGCTAATGAAATGTACGATATTTGCAAAAAATTAAATATTAACTACAGCGAAGTTAAAAAAATGGTTTCAGCTGACAAAAGAATAGGGGAATCACATTTTGATGTAACCAGCCTTCGGGGCTTTGGTGGAAAATGTTTTCCCAAAGATCTTCTTGCTTTAAAAGCCCTGGCTAAAAAACTCAATGTCGACACGACAATCTTAGACGCTGTCTGGAAAAAAAATCTGAAAGTAAGAAAGATTCACGATTGGGAAGAAATACCTTTCGTCGTAAGTAAAAAAAATAAGGACTAATCTTACTCATCGCCTATCTTTAATCCATTTTGAAGTATTGATCTTTTATTATAACTTTTAATCAACAACTTCCCCTTCTTCGACCTTTTCCTCCCCGTCACCTTTCTTTCCCTTCTTTCCCTTTTCAGTATCTCCAGCTTGTTCAGTATCCTCAGTTTTACTATCCTCTTTACTGGGTTCTTGATCTTGTGTCGAACCAGCCGAGCCATACATCACCTGCCCTATCTGACTTAAAGTGTCTGAAAGATCTTTAGTTGCTGATTCAATTTCCTCCTTACTTGCATCATCTTTTGCTAAAACGTCTTTAACAAACTTAACCTTTTCTTCTACTTTATTCTTAATATCGGCTGGTGCTTTATCACCAGCTTCCTTAAGTGCCTTTTCAGCAGCGGCTACCATGGCATCAGCCTGATTTCTAGCATGAATCCTCTCAGATTTCTTAAGATCCTCCTCTTTATGGTGCTCAGCTTCCTCCTGCATTCTTTTTATTTCCTCATCAGAAAGACCAACAGCACCGGTAATCTTGATGTTCTGAGTTTTACCAGTTGCCTTATCTTTAGCAGTCACAGTTAAAATCCCCGATGCATCTATATCAAAAGTAACCTCGATTTGGGGAACCCCTCTCGGAGCTGGAGGAATTCCATCTAATATAAAACGTCCCAAACTCTTGTTATCGACACTCATAGGACGCTCACCCTGAGTAACATGTATCTCAACCTGTGTCTGATTGTCAGTAGCAGTTGAAAAGATTTCCGTCTTTGAAGTAGGTATTGTTGTATTTCTCGGTATCATTGGAGTTGCAACACCACCCAAAGTCTCAATAGAGAGCGTCAAGGGAGTAACATCCAAAAGCAAAATATCTTTAACTTCACCCCCTAAAACTCCTGCCTGAATTGCCGCCCCAATCGCGACCACCTCGTCTGGGTTTACACTCTTATTAGGCTCTTTACCAAAGTATTCTCTAACTGTATCAATAACTTTAGGCATCCTAGTCATACCTCCAACCAAAATTACTTCATCTACATCGTGAGGATCCAGTTTTGCATCCTTTAGACACGCTTCAACCGGCTTTTTAGTTCTTTCAATCAAATCTTCTACCAAGCTTTCTAATTTCGCTCTTGTTAATTTCATCGTCAAATGAATTGGATTTCCATCTTTCTGGGTAATATAAGGTTGATTAATCTCAACCTCATCCGTTGCGGAAAGTTCAATTTTTGCCTTCTCCGCCGCATCTCGAACTCTTTGAAGTGCTTGTTTATCAACTCTTAAATCAACAGCGTATTCTTTCTTGAATTCATCACAAATATAATCAACAATCTTCTCATCAAAATCATCTCCACCTAAATGGGTATCTCCATTAGTCGCTTTAACTTCAAACACACCTTCTCCAAGCTCAAGAATTGAAATGTCAAATGTTCCACCGCCTAAATCATATACTGCAATCTTTTCCGCTTTCTTCTTATCCAAACCGTAGGCAAGCGCTGCAGCCGTAGGTTCGTTAATGATTCTTTCTACTTTAAAACCAGCAATTTCACCCGCCTGTTTTGTTGCTTGCCTTTGCGAATCATCAAAGTAGGCAGGCACTGTGATTACTGCCTTCTCAACTTTCTCGCCAAGATAGTGTTCGGCATCCTTTTTAAGTTTCATCAAAATCCTAGCTGAAATTTCCTGCGGGGTATAATTTTTCCCTTCAACTCGGACCTCCACACCGCTTTTACCTGAAACAATCTCGTAGGGAACCATTTTTCTTGTCCTCTCAACCTCTTTGTCATCAAACCTTCTACCCATTAATCTCTTAATAGAATAGATGGTATTTTTGGGATTAAGAATTATCTGGCGCTTCGCAACGTCCCCAACCAAATTTTTAACTGGTTCAACCACAGATGGTGTTACGTTTCTGCCAGTATCTGAAGCAGGAATGACCTTAGGTCGTCCCCCTTCCATAACTGCGACACAAGAATTTGTTGTTCCTAAATCGATACCAATTATCTTTCCCATAGGCTTTATTTTTAAACTAATTTTTATCCCTAAATCTAAATACTACAACTTTCGCCGGCCTTATTACAGGACCATCTTTGACCCTCCAACCTTCAGACAAAACTTGAGAAATAAGACCTTGCTTTTCAGAATCCTCTGTATATTCAACATCAATCGCCTCATGATATTTCTCATCAAAAGCAAGATCCTTTTCAGCAGCTACATTTTCAATCCCTTCCTCAGAAATCACCTTCAGTAAATCCTTTAGAATGTTATCTAAACCTTCGTCTTTCAAACAAGCTTGGGCTTTTTTAAGATTATCAATAATCGGTACAAGCTTTAAAAAAAACCCTACATTGGCCAACTTAATAATTTCCTCCTTTTCCCTCTCAACTCTTTTTCTCAAATTATCATAATCCGCAAGCGATCTTGCAAGTTGGTTTTTCAATTCTTCTTCACTGCTCTTTCCAGCCTCTTTTTTATTTATTTTTCTTTTCATATCTATATAGCTTCGAAAATATCACGAAAATATCTCATAACAGGTATAACTCTAGGATAAGGAAGTCTCAAAGGACCAATAACTCCCAAGGCACAATTTCTACCCATTAGTTCAAATCTAGTTCCAACCACACCCAAAGGGCTAAAACCCGGCCACCCAAGCTCTTCACCAAATATAACTTCAACAGGCGATTCCCCTGTCATATGTTGAAAGAAAAGCTCATACATTTTTTGTACTTCATCCAGATAAGAAAAAAGGCCAACTATTGCTTGAATATCCTCAAATTCAGGATTACTAAAAACGTTGGAAAACCCGGAATGCCAGAATTTTTTATCCTCTTCAATTGCGCCTATTGCAAGATTTTTTGTAGTTTGTGCCAATGAATGTGTAGCTTCCTCTAAAACCTTTTCAATATTATCTTTACTGCCCATAACATTCTCTTTCACCTTAACTTCTTCCGCCAAACTCATCTGACGCTCATCCATTAGTTGATCAATATAAAACTTCATCGCCTTTGGAGTAGGCACTCTTCCTGCAGAGGTATGAGGCTGCTTCAAATAACCAGATTTTGTGAGTAAGTTCATTTCAGCTCTAATCGTGGCAGGTGAAACGCCTATTGTGTATTTTTTTTCGAGACTTTCCGAACCCACAGGCTCAGCTGTTTCAATATACTCATCAATTAAAGACTTTAATATTTGTATCTGTCTTGAGCTTAGTGCGTCTAACATAACTTTTTAAATTTTAAGAGCTAATAAATCAACACTCTTAAAATTCCCATTAGCAGAAGGTTATCACGAGTGCCAATAGATTGTCAAGATGTCTTTCAAGAACCCTTTTTAAACTGAAGTATTATCAATCGGATTAGCTGACAAGGGCTCCCGACCCTTGGGAGAAACCAATACTTTTTTATTACCCAAGATCCTTCCTACAAATCTAAAAAAATTCCAAACTTCATCTGACTTTAAAACAATGGACAAACCTAGATAAACAATTCCTCCAGCTAGAGCCACTATTACTGTCAAAATTAAAAGATTAACCGTATACCTCGTATCCAGTACAAACTTTTCAAAATCAATCTTTGTTATATCAATTCTCCCTACAAAACTAATCCTCTTAATCCAGGTGGAACGATCAAAAAATTTAAGAATAAAATACATAACTAAACCGGAAAAAAAAGCTGAAATTACCGACTTTATAATTGGCTTTAACATTTTTAAATAGGAACCATCTCCAATTTTTCTATTCATCAAAAAGAAAAGAATTACAGCCTGAAGGAGACTACCAATCGAGAAGGCGGCGGCCAATCCCCAAACATCAAATTTGAGAACTTTGATAAACAAAAAATCAAGCAATATTATTATGCTTGTTGAAATTATAGAAACTAAAACTGGAGTTTTGGTATCATGAAGTGCATAAAAGCCTCTAGACAAAAGAGCAACTACCGACTGAGTCACCATTCCAAGAGCAAAAGCACTTAAGACATAACCTGTTTGAGTTGTAGCTCTCCAATCAAAGATATCAGTTCCGTAGACTAGCCTGATGATGGGTATACGTAAAACAATAAACAAGGTAGCAATTGGTATAATCAAAAAGCACATATCGTAAAGGGTCGAAAAAAGGGTGTTTTTAAACTTATTCTCAGAATCCGATTGGCTCGCCAATGTTGGAAGAGCAGCTTTAGCAATCGACGTTCCAAATAAACCAACCGGAACCAACTGTAAAGTGTTTCCAAAAGTATAATAAGTGTAAGCAGCCACACTTATAAGTGAAGAAAAGAAAAGCTCTGTTGATTTGGATATTTGTAAAAAAATAGTTTCTAAAACTCTTGGAGCGGCAAGTTTACCAATCTTTTTTACCTCGGGAGTAAACTTTAGTAAGGGTATAAATCTAAAACCCAGTCGGAGAGCTAAGGGAAGTTGTATCAAAAAATGAAACATAGACCCTATGACAACCCCAATTACCGGAGCAATTAAACCCAACTTGGGAGCAAGGAAAACTGTCCCCAAAATAATGCCAAGGTTATAAAAAAGTGGAGCCAACGCTGGTACCAAAAACCTCTTTAGAGATTCCAGGACCCCAGTCAGAACATAGCTTACAACAAAAAATCCCTGGGCGGCAAAAAGTACTCTAGCAAGATTTACAACAACTTCTCTTTCTTCCCCTGAATATCCCGGAGCCAAAAAACTATAAACAAAATCAGCTTGAAATAACAAAACAACTGAAAATAAAATAAAAACGATAAGCCCTATATTAACAACTATTCCTGCCGTTTCCCAAGCTTTATCCTTTCCTTCCCTCAAAGAACGTGTAAAAACAGGAATAAAGGCGGATGCAAAAGTTCCGAAAACTAAAACCTCAAAAACCAAATCAGGAAGCCTGAATGCAGCAAAAAATAAAGAAAGTTTATCGGCAACAAAGAAATGGGCTAAAACTCTCTGTCTCACCAGACCTAGAATTCTTGAGGCTACAATCATAAACATAATAAGAGTAGCAGCCGAAAGTATACTTTCCTGGGGATCAAGAAATATTTTTTTTCCCTTTGATAACAAACGAACTACCATGAAATATTAATTTATAGCCAAATGATTGAAAAAAATAATTGATATTTATCTAAAGACCGATTATACTTACAAGTCAGTAAATAATGAATATCTTTTCATATTAATTATTTCCAAGATCTAAGATTTCCATAATAATAAATTATTAAATACTCTTTATGCCAGTAACAAAAACAGCAAAACGGGCTCTTAGAAGTTCGCTAAGAAAACAAAAAATAAATAAAGTTCTCCTCTCAAAACTCGAGATAGCCATCCGCTTGGCCAAGAAAGGGAAAAAGGAAAAAGACATTATTAATGCAATAAGTCTTGCAGACAAAGCTTCAAAGAAAAAAATTATTCACAAAAATAAAGCTGCAAGAATTAAAAATTTCCTTTCCAAACTTCTCCCTCGAAAAAGAACTAAAAAAGATCTATAAATTTCTGTTTGAAAAAATAATCTTCTTTTCCAAGCTTATGTATGATATATTAATTTAGGAAGTAAAACTAAAATTTTTAGTTTTTTTCTTGGTGTTTTAACCCAAAGTTATTCATTTTTAAAATAATTATGACTGCCCAAAAGAAACAGTTGCAAATCAACCTACTACCGGAGGCAAATTTTGCATATACAACTGTAGGAAGAATACTTACCTGGATTCTAACAAGCTTTAGAGTAATCGTTATAGTTACAGAAATAATCGTGATGATTGCCTTTCTATCCAGATTTTGGTTAGACGCAAAAAACACTGATTTAAATGATAAAATCAAAGAAAAATCAGCTGTAATTAGAGCTCTTAGCAATTTTGAAAAAGAATTCGAAACTACTCAAAATAAACTAAAGGTATTCTCACAAATAACCAAAAATGAAGGCGTATTTAAAGATATAATAAAAACAACAATTTCTTATCTTCCGTCAGAACTTTTTCTAACTTCCTTAACAATCAAGGAAGATTCTCTAGAAATAGAAGGTATTACCACCAGCGAAATTAGTTTGCAACAATTGATAACCAACCTTAATTCTACCAAAAAATTCTCAGACATAAGTATAGGTGAATTAGGAACTGATTCCAAAGATCCAAATATATTAGTTTTTAAATTGAATTTGAATATTTCTAAAAAGGAGGAGATATGAACACAGGATGGAGAAAAAACTATCTAAGGTACAGAGAATACTTTCTCGACATAGCTGCAAAATATAAAGAAAGAGCAGATCTTAGAGCATATCTTGAAATATTTCTTTCACTAATCACAGTTTCCATATTCTCAATTTTTGCCTTAAGACCTACCCTTCTTACCATCGCAAGCTTAATCAAGGAAATTGAAACGAAAAATCAAACCCTCGAAAAAATGCAAACTAAAATAGAAAACCTTTCAAAAGCTCAAACATTATTTGATCGTGAAAGATCTAAAATAAACATCCTTTTCACATCCATTCCAGATCAACCATACCCAGATGTCTATGCAAGACAAATTGAAGGTTTATCAAAAAAATATGGCCTGGAAATAATAAAAATCACCGCAGGAGAGGCAATAATCCTAGGAAAAGATTCCAAGGAAGTAGATAAAGACGTTAACAGCCAAGATTTAAAAGCCCCAGCAAGCAATTTTAAAGAACTTCCTGTGTCTGCAAATTACTTAGCAAAAGTCAATCAGACCTTATCTTTATTAAACACAATATCCGATTTTGAAAAATTAAGAAGACCAGTCAAAATAAACAGCATTAAAATAAAGACATTAGCTCTTGAAGAAAATACCAAAATGCTTGAACTTTCAATAGAAGCTACCTTACCTTATTTTATAAATAATTAACATGAACAAACTAGAAAAACCAAGGATATTAACAGTTACAATTTTTACTACGATTACTATTATATTTTGGGTATTCTACAGCCTATATAATGTAATCAAATCGACACCACCGATTAATGTAGATCCCAAAATTCTCAAACCATTCAATCCCAATCTTGACCAAGAAGCTTTGAACCGACTCGAAAATAGGATATTTTTCGAAGAAGGTCAAACAAGCTCTCCAACTATTAGCAAATCAGTTGAATTAATTGAAAAGAACGAGAAATCCGAAGAAAATTTTGAATAAAAAACAAAAATTCATTAACAAAAAATATTTGACTTAGAGATAAGATACAAACTATCATTAACTATGCAAGACAATCAAAATTCAGCAAAAACAGAGGATTTAAACAATCTCAATAGCATTGGTAATTCTAGTTCAACCATTTCTGATTTATCTACAACCCAAACAGTAACTAACTCCTCCAACGATCCTAATAATCTTTCTGAAAAAATCCCAGAGTTAAACAGTCTTGACTCAAATCCAAACCTAACTAACCTGCCTTCTACTGAAAGCAAACCCAATTTAGAAAACATAATTTCCCCTCCAGTTCCAGATAAGAAATACGAAAGCAAAAAGTTTATAGCCACCATCTTTGGTATTTTAATTCTTGTCAGTAGTGTATCAATCGGTGTTTATCTCGTGCAAAAACAACAAGACATAAGAGAACGTGCAGCAAGCGGAAGCACTTGCGATCAAAGCCCTGATTGTGAACTTGTGGATAATGCAGCAAACAAAGGCTCAAAAACCGTAGAAAGGCAAATAATCTACGTTGATATTACCGACAAAGAATACCACAGATATTATCCAGGGGACACTGATGATGGTTGTAGAAAAGTAAATATTACATCTAATACAATCTCTTGGGAAAAATACGGAGAGGGGTCTAACTGCAAAGATATCAGTAACGTTCAAATTTGGATGAGTAAGGAAGAACCATCAAATACGCCAACTCCTCTACCATCAATAACTCAATCTCCTACTATAACACAACCCCCAAGTATTAGTGCAAAGTGCTCTGATCTAAAAGTATACAGCCAAAACTGGAATCCTCTTTCTCAACAAGAACTCAATAAGCTAACGCCAGGAACAAAAGTAATATTCGCCGTATCCGGTACTGCAAATTCAGGTATATTTGATAAGGCTAGATTTAGCGTCAATTCTAAAAGTTTGGGTGAAACTACTTTAAAAAAGCCAGTAACTGAGGAATTCTATATCTACTACACAATACCTGAAAATACAGTAAATTTTAACGTTGAAGCACAGATACACCATTCAGAATTGGGTTGGTTTTGATAAATTCATTATTAAATTTGAATTTTAAGATATAAATTCTTAAAATGAGCGATTTTATTAAAGGAAAATTCTTTACTATTCTAATAGTCACCATAACGGTAATTCTTGCCGGTGTAGCTATCTTTACAGCCATCAGACTATATCAATTAAGACAAGAGTCTATCAGTATAACTAGACCCGAAAGTGAACCATTAGCCTGGGATTGTAAAAATTACACATTTTCTCTAAGTCAAACAGGTGAAGTCACAGTAAAAAACAGTTCAAGTAAAGACGAACCACCACAAAAAGCTCAAGTGTATATAAATAACCAACTCGTGCAAACATTTGATGTTCCAAAACTTACTTCAGGACAAAGTGCTACTTTAGGGACAGTTAATTTACCAGAAGGAGTTTTTTCATGGAAAGTGATAGGAACCTTAGACTGCCAAAACTCAGGTACTTTAACAAAAGGCCCTATTGCCTGCACTCCTCTTCAATTCACAATTTCAAAAATAACAGCTACTCCTACTCCTACAACCTCTTCCACTCCAACTCCGACTTCAACTTCAACCCCCACACCTACGGAAAAACCCATAGGGGGCAACAGTCCTACCCCTACTCAATCGGCAACTTCAACTCCTACACCTACACCAAAAGAGGAACCTTCTCCCACACCAACACCTACAACCGGAAAAATTAGCGAAATTACGCCGACATCGGGCGGTTTGGCTTTACCGGATGCCGGAGTTACCACACCAACCATTTTCGGAATCTTCCTAGGTGTACTTTTAATAATAATGGCTACTTTCCTTTTTGTTTTTTAATTTACAAAGAAACTAAAAAACTACTTGCCTTTACCAATTCACAAGTAGTATATTTTGCTAAGAAATATGTCTAGCTCTCTAAGAAAAAAACTTCTAACAGCATTGGGAGTAATCCTCCTTTTGGGGGGAATCGCAGCTGGTTTATATTTAGTTCAACAAAACCAAGAGTACAGAGAAAAAGCAGCCACTCAAAATTAAACTCCTTCATTAGTGTTGCTATACTTCATATATGCAAAGGTGTTTTTTTAATTTCCCAAAAAAATATCTAACCGAAACAATATTATTTATTTTATTTTTTCTCTTCTCCAATCTTATAATGTGGAAAACATTCAGATTAACTCCAGAAGAAAACCTCCAAATTGCAACCAAAGCATGGAGTGATTTTGCCGCTACAATACCTCTTATCCGTTCATTTTCTTATGGAAATAATTTCCCTCCTGAATATCCAATTTATGCAGGCCCACCTATACGCTACCATTTTTTCTTCTTCATGATTGTAGGATTATTAGAAAAATTGGGTATTCCACTTGATTTGGCCTTGAATAGCTTAAGCACTCTAGGGTTTTTTTTACTACTTTCTGCTATCTATTTAGTGGGTAAAACTATCTTCAGAAGCAAGGCTATCGGAATCATTTCGACTGTTCTTTTTCTATTTAACGGATCGTTTGCTTATTTAGAATTTTTCAAAAATAATCCGCCATCACTTAAAACCATTTCAGATATCATCGAAAACAGAAATTTTTCCTCCTTTGGCCCCTATGATGGAAGAATTGTTTCTGCTTTTTGGAATCTAAACGTATATACAAACCAAAGACATCTTGCACTGGCTTATTCTTTATTTATACTTTTACTTATCCTCATCTACAAATACTCGACAAAACTAAAAGTTTTTAATTGGTACAAAAGCTTTATTTTAGGATTTTTTTTAGGATTAACTCCATTTTTGCACTTTAGTGTTTTTGTTATGTCTGGAGTGAGTCTGTTAATCTTCTTAATCATCTTTCCAAAAATAAGGATAAAAATTTTTACTGCAGGAACTATCGCTCTACTTTTGGCAATTCCACAGTACCTTTATATGGGCCAATCAGAAGTGGCGGTAAAATTTTTCAAACCCGGATACTTGATTGAAAACCTCTCCCTTTTCAACTTTATAAAATACTGGTTTTTAAATTTAGGATTGACTACTCTTTTAGCACCCATAGGATTTTTACTTGCAACAAAAGAGCAAAGAAAAATCTTATTACCCTTCTTAGCATTCTTTCTTATCGGTAATCTTTTCCAATTCACACCAGATATGCCAACCAATCATAAATTCTTCAATCTATTTCTAATAGGAGTCAACTTTTTCACTGCACTTTTTTTATACAAGACCTACACAAAGAATGCTTTAGGAAAGGTTTCAGTAACAATCGTCTTTCCATTTCTTATACTCAGTGGCATAATAGATTTTTTCCCAATAGTCAACGATAGATATATAACAATTCAGGATATACCCAATAACAAAGTGGCAAAATTCATAGCAGAAAATACACCGAAGGATTCTGTTTTTTTAAACTCCTCATATCTTTACAATCCTGCATCAATAGCCGGAAGAAAAATATATATGGGCTGGCCTTATTTCGCTTGGTCAGCAGGATATGATACAAACGCAAGGAAAGAAAAAATGAAAAAATTTTTTAAACCCAACAACCTTACAACTTTATGCAATCAACTTATAAAAGAAGATATAGACTTCATAGAGATTAATAATCGTACCGGTTTGGAAGATATTGAAATTAATGATCAATTTTTTGAAAATAATTTTATTGATATCTACAAAAGTGAAGCATCTTATACTAAGATATACGATGTTAAAAAATCATGTCAATCAAATATTTACTAAAAAAATAAAAATTAACATTAACACCTTATTTCCCCTTTGTATTTTTTCTTCATTATATTCATCCTCTTTTGGCCTGATTCCCTACCTTGATGGAGGTATTGACTTCGTCAAAAGTTTTGATTTTTTTAGTGGAGGGTTTAAAAAACTTTTCCAAAACTGGGTCTCTGTACACCCTCCAGGAAAAGAGTTTATAAGCCTACTATTATTTTCAACTTTAGGCATTAACAAGTTCTCATATAGTTTAATAGGATTAGTATTTGGAATAATTGGCATTATATTATTTCATCAATTTGTATTAAAATTATCCGACAAAAAAATAGCAAACTTTGCTTCTATTCTCTTAGCTGCAAATCCACTTTTTATATCTGTAGGAATATTTAGTTTAACAGATTATCTACTTGCAATATTTGTCATTGGCTCATTTTATTTTTATTTAGAGAGAAAATGGTTTCTCATGACAATCTTTTTAAGCTTCGCATTCCTAACCAAAGAAACTGGTATTTTATGTTCAATATCGATAGGATTAGTAGAACTGACTCTTAACAATAAAAAACTCATCAAGAAACGGGTTCTCTTTTTAAAATTTCTAGCGAGTATATTATTCCCCTTCTTACTATTTTTAATTTGGTACTTATTCCTTAAACTTCACAGTAAACCTTTCTGGACTGACTGGAATTTTTCAGAAACATCTAGCAAAGGAAGTTTATATACTATTATTCACAACATATTATCATTTTCATTCCTCAATAAATATGCCTATCAAAATTGGTTACATCTTTTCTTTCTTAACTTTAACTGGGTTTACTGGTTATTAATAATTGTAGGATTGTTAATCTTTATCAGAAAAACATTAAAAAATAAAAGATACACGAAGATTACTAAATCAGAAAAAACAAAGTTATCAATAACCCTGTTCTTTCTTTTCTATAACGTTATTGCACTCTCTTATCAAACTTTTACAATACCAAGATATATATTACCCTGCGTACCGATTCTAATTCTTTGGGTTTCTTCATCAATAAAGACAATTACAAAATTTCTAAAGATAAAGAATTTTTATTTATATTTAATAGTTCCTATTTTTTCAATAAACGCTGTTTCTCTTTTTTTCTCCCTTGATCCGATATCCTCCAGAGTTTGGGGGAAGGAAAAAATATATGGCGAAGAAATATACTCCCTAAGAAAACACCTAGCAGGAAATGATGGGATTACATACAACCTACAATATGTGACTATCACAAGACGGCGTACTAAAGATATCCTTAATTCGGCTAAAAGTGGTAATATCATATCTAGCGACTGTAGCTGGATTTTTCCCGACCCTAGAAATGACAAGAGAATATTACAAGCTCTTAAAATAAATATTGACATAGAAAAACCTTGTTTTAACATAGGCTACTTAAGATAAAAGAATATGTTTTTTTCAGACTTTTACTATATGGTTAACTGGTGGTTTTTATTTTTAATTTTCGGAATTGTATTGCTACCGACCACTTACTTATTTTTTAAAAGATTTTTTGACACTGGATACGGATTTTCGAAAACAGTTGGTTTGCTAGCAGTTTCATACTTAATTTTTATTCTATCTACATTTAAAATTGTTCCCTTCACAAGGATTTCAATTATATTTATCCTTTTTATATTTCTAATTTTTAATATTCATATTTTTCTAAAATACAAAGATAATTTTTTGACTTCATTCAAAAAAAGAATAAAAATAATTATCTTCCAGGAAATTTATTTTACTCTTGGCTTCAGTTTCTGGTGCATGATAAGAGGATACCAACCAGATATAAACGGTTTGGAAAAATTCATGGATTATGGATTTGTGAATTCTATTTTGAGATCCAATTATCTGCCCCCCGCAGACATGTGGTTTGCAGGAGAAACAATTAACTACTATTGGTTTGGGCATTTCTTAACCGCCCTCGCTACAAAACTTTCAAACATTCCCTCAGAAATAACCTACAACCTAATGTTGGCAACTCTACTTGGCCTAACGCTAACAGGAATCTTTTCTCTCGTTACCACTTTATTCGAAAAAATTAATTTAAAATTTAAAAAAATTGCAGTAATTGCAGGAATTTTATCCTCTCTTTTAGTCACATTCGGAGGAAATTTCCACACCCCCTTTTATGTGCTTAAAAACGGTAAAGAAAATTACTGGTATCCTGACGCAACTCGATTTATTGGCTATAATCCTGAAACAAATGATAAAACAATCCACGAATTTCCCATCTATTCATTTGTCGTTTCCGATCTTCATGCACACCTTATTAACCTTCCAGTGGTAATACTTTTCATAAGCCTTCTTTATAAATCCATAACCTCGAAAAAAACGAGATTAGCCACAGCCAAAATACTACCTTTAGGATCTTTGTTGGGAATAATGTTCATGACCAGCACATGGGATTTTGGAAACTACCTAATTCTAACAGGTATTTCCACCCTGGCATTTTATATATTCAAAAGCAATTTAACATTTCAGCAAATTTTAAAATCAGGGCTTTTTTTAGTAGGGACAGTAACAATTAGCATTTTGACAGCACTCCCTTTTATTATTAATTTCACTTCTATCGCAAAGGGAATAGATTTTGTCAACGCTCATACCCCGCTTTGGCAGTTAGGAATCTTGTGGGGTTTTCCCGCAATACTTACCCTTTTATTTACCATTAATCTAACTAAAATAAAGATAGTCAAAAATTCTGATCTTTATGTAGCTGTTCTTTTGTGTTCATCCTGGATTTTAATAGTCATTCCGGAAATTCTTTATGTAAAAGATATCTATATAGCCAGCCATCACAGAGCCAACACCATGTTCAAGCTTACATATCAGGCTTTTGTCATGTCTTACATTACCTCCGGCTATATAGCTTTAAGATTTATAAACTCTATTCAAAATATTGTTAAAAAAACCCTGGCAATATTAACTTTCACAATACTTTTCGCCAGTGTTCTTTGGTATCCTAAATTCGCAATCAACTCCTACTATCACAATCTTAAGAATTATATTGGCCTAAACGGAACAATCTGGCTAAAAGAAGAAAATCCCGATCTATACTTTTTAATAAAATGGTTTAACAAAAACATTAAAGGACAACCTGTTATCCTCGAAGCTCCAGGAGATAGTTATACTGAATATAATGTTATTTCTTCCTACACTGGTTTACCGACCGTTAGCGGCTGGTTTGTTCATGAGTGGTTATGGAGGGGAGATTCAAGTTTCCCACAAAAAAGAGTTACAGATATAACAGAAATTTACACAAATCCCAACCAAAAACTTACAAGATCACTTTTGGAAAAATACAAAGTTGAGTATGTTATCATTGGAAAAAATGAAAGACAAAAGTTCCCTAACATAGATGAAAAAAAATTTAATGAGTTAGGAACTATGGTATTTGAAAATTTAAGTACCAAAGTTTATAAAATCAATTAGAACAGCTGCCCCCTTTCAATAAACACTTAACCCAATTTTGTACTTCGCTCCAATTTCCTCTCTTTGGTATAAAAACATATAAATTATCGTATTTAGAAGATTTTGGAGGATTCTCCAAGAGATTCTCTGGGATAACAAAAGTCTCCGTATTATTTCTCGCATCAAAAATCATTCTCGCCAAAATTACACCCTCACTTTCAGTTATATCCGTTTCAAAAGCAGAAAAAAATACATTCTTTAACTGCAATAACTTCCGGGGAGATAAAATTATATTTTTATCTAAAATCTTATCTTTAATAGCTTCAACGATTTTTTGTTGCCTTTTCTGCCTAGCAAAATCTGTTCCCTCATCTCCTTCAGCATTCCTCGAACGCGCAAATTTAAGAGCGGTTTCCCCGTCCATAAATTGTTTCCCCTTCTTGAAACTTACAGTCTCATAACGACACTTGTATTCCGGATCACCGCCACATAAATCACTTTCCTTACCCGGTATGGGATACTTTTCATCGGTAAACGAATTCTCAACATCCACTTCAATACCACCTAAAGCATCAATTATCTCCTTAAATCCGGAAAAATCTAAAACCACAGCATAATGAACATGCTGTCCTAAAATTTCCTCTACCGAAGATTTAGCCAAAATCACACCCCCACCAACCTCCTTTTTATTTCCCCAATAATAAAGACTGTTTAATTTTGTTCTCAAAGGAGAAATCCATATATCCCTGGGGAGTGAAATTATTGTAATCTTCCTTGAATTTCTATCTAAGGACAACAAAAGTATAGTATCGGTTAAATCCGGTGCTTCATGACCATTACCACCTTTCCCAAGAATCAAAATGTTGGTTCTACCTTCAATTTCTTTGACAACATTTCTCGGAACAAAAACAAAATTCTTTATCAAGCTAGAATAATAGGGTAATTTTGTCCTCTTAATCAAGTTACTGAAAAGAAAGATTATCAAACAAAATAGCGCAACAATGCCCAAAAAAAGTGCTCCCCTTAAAATCCAAATATGTTTAAGAAGCTTTCTTTTTACACGAGAAAGAAAAACCTTTCTTTTATTTACCTTAGATGATGAAAGGTCAATATCATTATCATTTCCATCATCCCTAACTTTTCCTAAGACCTGCATGTTAAAATGGTATTCAAGTTTATCTCAAAAGCAAACCCAAAGAAAGATGAATTGGGTCAATTTAAAAGAGTTTAAACCCAATAATTATGTCAGTAAAGTATTCAAAAGAAAATACACTATTAGGATTAAACGAAAAACAAATCGAGGCGGTTACCTTCGAAGGAGGTCCCCTTTTGGTTCTAGCTGGAGCAGGAAGTGGAAAAACAAAAGTCTTAACTCACAGAGTCGCCTGGTTTATAGCCCAAGGAAAAGTTCAACCAGAAGAAGTTCTTTTGTTAACTTTCACCAACAAAGCAGCCGGCGAAATGAAAGAAAGAGTAATTAAACTAACAAAAAGTGTCCCTGCCTTTGCTGGAACTTTCCATTCTTTTTGTGTGAAATTGCTTAGAAAAAGCGGTAGGGTAATTGATATTCCAGCCAACTTTCTTATTTTTGATGAAGAAGATAGCAAAGAAATCATAAAAGAAGTCATTTCGAGATTAAATCTACCTACTGACAAATTCAACCCTAACACAGTTGCCTCACAAATATCCGAAGCCAAAAACCAGACACTCACCCCCCTACAATACGCAGAATTCACCCAAGGAGAGTGGCAGGAAAAGGTATTCAAAATATGGATTGAGTATGAAAAAAGCCTAAAAAAAATCGGCGCTCTTGACTTTGACGATCTACTTTTAAAAACTGTGCAACTTTTCGATGAAAGTAAAAGCACACTTTCTTATTGGCAAACTATCTTAACCCACGTTTTTGTAGATGAGTGGCAAGATACAAACAAAGTCCAATATAAACTAACCAAACAAATTGTCGGGGAGAAAGAAAACTTAACCGCTGTTGGTGATGCCTCTCAATCAATATATTCTTGGAGAGGAGCCGACTACAGAAATATAAACTATCTCATACAAGACTTCCCTGGCATAAAGGTAATAAATCTAGAACAAAACTATCGCTCCACTCAAATAATCCTAGATGCCGCAAACTCAATTATCAAAAAAAACACTTCTCACCCAATCTTAAAATTGTGGACAGAAAAAAAAGCAGGCCAAAAAATAAAAATATATAGAAGTTCAAGCGAAGTGGATGAGGCATCTTTCATCTTAAAAGAGATCGATAAACTAATCTTTCAAGGCGCACAATACAAAGACATTGCAATTCTTTACCGAACAAACGCCCAGTCTCGTGTACTGGAAGAAAGTTTCCTCCATGCAGGGATTCCATATACTCTTGTAGGAGGAGTAAGATTCTACTCGAGGCGGGAAATAAAAGATGTACTTTCTTTTTTACGATTGCTAATAAATCCAAATGATTCAGTATCTGAAAGACGTATTAAAAAAATTGGGAAAAGACAGTACGAAAAATTTTTAAAATTCTCCGAAAAACTTTCTTCTGATTGGCAAAATACAATGACTACATTAAACATTCTGGATCAAATCATCGAAAGTACTGACTACCTCTCAAAATATAAATTAGAAAATGAAGAAAACTTAGCCAGGCTGGAAAATATAAAGGAACTTCGATCCGTCGCGACTGAATTTCCTGACATTAACGAATTCCTTGAAAATGTAGCGCTCATTGAAGCGGAACAGCTTGACTCTGGAAAAATCCAATCACAAGCCGCCAACAACCAATCACCACGTAACGCAGTTACACTCATGACCCTTCATTCAGCAAAGGGGTTGGAATTTCCGATTGTTTTTATAGTCGGAATGGAGGAGGGTCTTTTTCCTCATTCAAGGAGCCTTTTTGACATAGACCAACTTGAAGAAGAAAGACGTTTAGCTTATGTCGGAATAACCAGAGCCAAAGAAATCCTTTACCTAACGTACGCCATAAAAAGACTTTATTTTGGTCAAAGAACATCCAATACTCCCTCAAGATTTATAGTTGACATACCTGAAAACTTACTGGAAGGGGTAGAAGGAAATTTTAAAAGGTACTATACAAATGATACAAACGATAAACTCAACGATTATTTTAAAAACGAAATCGACGATATCATAAATTTCTAAATTTCATGGAAACAAAAGAAATATTAAAAAAGGAAAATTTTAATAAAACCTCTCTTCATCCACTTCAATCTTGGGAATGGGGAGAGTTCAGAAAAGAATGGGGTAATAAAGTAGTAAGATTTCCATTTGGCCAGATAATATTTTCAAAAATTCCCTTGACAAAACTTAAAATCGGAACCTTTATAAAGGGACCAAAACCGACTCAAAAAATGATTCAAACATTAAAAAGACTAGGAAAGAAAGAAAACGCTTTGTTTATTAAATTGGAACCAAATGTAATAGTAAATTCAAAATTCAAATTTCAAGATTTAAAATTACAAACCAGAAATGAAAGAAGGATAATTAAATTATTAGAAGATAACCATTTCGTAAAAGGAAAAACACTATTTACTCCCACCTCGTTCTGGATTGATTTAACTAAATCTGAAGAAGAGCTGATGCAAAATTTCTCAAGCAAAACTCGTTACAACATTCGCTTGGCACAAAGGCATGAAGTTAAAATAACTGAGGACAATTCCGATCTCGCCTTTGAAAAATATCTTGAATTAACTCGAGAAACAGTTAAACGACAGAGTTTTTACGCCCACACTGAAAAATACCACAGATTGATGTGGAAACATTTACATAAAATCCCGATTTCAAAATCTCAAGAACCAATCGCAAGACTTTTGACAGCTAAATATAAGGGTGAGGTCATAACAACTTGGATTGTCTTCGTCTGGAAAGACTTTCTTTACTACCCCTACGGGGCATCTTCCTACAAGTATAAGAATGTTATGGCAAATAACCTAATGATGTGGGAGGCAATTCGCTTCGGTAAGAAACTGGGCTTAAAAACTTTTGATCTCTGGGGCAGAGAAGAAGGAAAAGGTTTCACTAAGTTTAAAGAAGGCTACAATCCGCAAATTGTTGAATTTTTGGGAAGTTGGGATCTAATAACTTCACCCTATTACAAACTTTATAAAATTGTCGAAAGTCTTCGCTGGCAAATCCTAAGAACTAAAAACAAATTCATAAAACCAAAGTTTTAATCATGGTCGATCTTCGCCAAACCCCCCAATATGCAACCTTTATGAAATCAATTGGCTGGGTTGTAGAAAGAGAAAATGCTATAAATTACTTTATTAAAAAAATACCTTTTATCGGTTCATTTATAAAAATTCAACGCCCCAATAGAATTGATATAGAGCGTATCGACAATCTAATTCACAAATACAAAGCATTCCAGATTGTAATTGAGCCCAAAGACACTAATCAACAATCATTAATCACAAATTCCGGCTTTCGACAAAGCCGGATTCCCTTTATTCCCGCAAAAACTATTTATATAAATCTAACAAAATCGGAAAAACAACTTCTCTTCGAAATGCATTCTAAAACCCGATATAACATAAAGAAAGCTACAAACAATAAACTACAAGTAACACATTCTAATAAAATAGAAGAATTTGCCGAATTCTGGCAAAAGTGTGCCTTAAAACAAAGAGGAATGTTTTTAAGCCAAAAAAAAGAAATTGTCAATCTATATAAAGCCTTTGGAAAAAACATCCATCTTATCTTTATACACAAAAAGGGAGAAATTCTTTCAGGTGTCTTAATGCCAACCAGTAAAGAAATTGCCTACTATATGTATGCTGCCTCCTCCGATATTGGGAAAAAGCTATTTGCACCCACCCTGAATACATGGGAGGCAATAAAATTAGCCAAAGGAAAAGGATGTGAAATTTTTGATTTCGAAGGAATATTCGATGAACGTTTTCCTTTAAAATCCTGGATTGGTTTCACAAGATTCAAGAAAAGTTTTGGTGGAACTGAAATCAAATATCCTGGAGCATTTACAAAATACTTCTTTCCTTTTTAATTAAATTCTTCTTCGACTCCCAGCTTATCAATTAATTCCAGTTCATCTACCCCTGTCCCCTTCCCCTTTTCTCTTTTGGCGGTATTTTCCCATCTTTTTAACTCTCCCTTACTTTCTATCCTCCCTGCAGAATAATTTATACTCACAGCTTTCACAAAGTATGTTTCCGGAGCACTTGAAATCAGATTCCTCTATCTGTTTTTTATAATCTAATATTTCCTCTTTTGCCTTCTCAATTTGTTCTGCAGTTCTTCTTGTTGTAACAATTTGTGGCTTATCAAAATAGTACAAAGAAAGTTTTACCTCATCCGGTTTTCTATTGAAAGGATACTCCGGAATTAACGTTGCTGCTAAAGCATAAATCGATAACTGCAAGTCGGAATCAGCTTCTTTTTGAGTCAAAGGATTAGCTCCAGTTTTGTAATCAATTATATTTACTCCACCTTCGTCCTCATCCACTCTATCCATCTTTCCGCCAACTCTTAAGTTTCCGACTCTCACCACAAACGGTTGTTCTGTTTGAATAGGAATAACTTTCGGATCAAAAAGATTGATGTAATAATGCTTCAAAAATTTCTTCATTTTCTCAAAAGAACGTTTTTCATGACTTTTTCCTAAATATCCCTCTGAAATCCACTTCTCCTCTAGAATTTTAAAGATCAAAGAAAGACTCATCTTTTTCCCAGCTTTAACTAAATCGTAAAAAGTTTTCATAACTGAATGAAAGGTATTCCCAAAACTTTGCGAAGATGTTGGCGGAGTCGGGAGCTGGTAAATATATTTAAGTTTATAATGCAAGGGACAGGTTCTAAAAGTTTCTATTTGGGAGTAGGAAAGATAATCGACATGGAATTCAAATTCTTTATCATCGGCCAAAGTACTCAAAGATGAAGGTTGAAAATCAAGAAAGCTTAATTGGACATTACCTTCTGCAAATTTTTCGCTAACTCCAGCTTTTTCACCGAGTGACTCAAAAATAAAGGGGGAAAGTTTCTTTTCCCTTCTGCTATCTCCATAAAAGTTAGCCGCAGTAAAATAAAGTCTGTCCATCGCCCGTGTCATCCCTACATAAAAAAGCCTCCTTTCTTCTTGAAGATGATAATCCCCTTGTGGCAATACTTCCTTTATCAGCTCATCAGGTATTGGTATTTGTTCTCTTCTTTCATTTGTTGGAAACCTTTGCGAAACAAGATTAACCAAAAAGACAATCGGAAATTCCAATCCCTTGGCTGAATGAATCGTTAAAATGTTAACCGCATTCTCTTTTGAAAAATCAAAATCGTAAGCTAAAGGTGATTCTCCTAACTCGCTCGCCAATTCTATCCAATCCACCACAGATGATACACTAGCATCTTCATGCTCAGTTTCATAGGTTTTCAATTTTTCAAAAAACTTTGAAATATTCAAAGCTCTTCTTTCTGCCTCTGCCGAATCGGGACTAAGGTATTTCTGCAACAATCCAGTATCCTGTAAAAAATAATACAATAATTGACCAGCTGTTTCTTTGCTTACTTTTTTTATATGCCTATCAATGACACTAATCAACTTGACAATTTTCTCCCTCGTTTCCTGCTTAACAAAAATTTCGTCAACTCTCTCACACGCACTATATAAAGAAATATTTTGCCTCCTGGCAAAATTAGATATCCTAATGATGTCTTTTGCATCTATATCAAAATAATCAATAGACAAAAGCCTATAAAAAGAAACAGAATCATCAAGATCATACAAAACCTTTAAATACGCTATAAGGTCGATAATTTCCGGCTGTTTAAAGAGTCTACCCGGACCCAAAAATTGGTATGGAATTGAATGCCTTTGTAAGGATCTAATAAAAGGTTCCGAATGATTATTTGCTCTCACTAAAATAGCAATATCTTTATATGTGTAATTTTGCTCTCTTTGTTTATTCTTTGAAGTAATCTTTAAAATTTCTCTGGCTACTGCCTCCGCCTCATCTTCAACTCTCTCTTTGTGAATAAAACAGATAGGTTCCCCATCTTTCAAATCCCTAAAACTTATTAAATTTTTATCAATCCCAAGTTTAGCCTCTAATGTATCCGGATTGTTAAACTGAATCAACCTATAAGCACAATCCAAAATTGATTGAGTAGACCGATAATTCTTGGTTAAAACAATTGTTTCAGCATTTTTATAATCTTTCTTAAAATACAAAATATTTGATACTGCAGCACCTCTGAATTTATAAACAGATTGCGAATCATCTCCAACAACTGTTAAGTTCCCTTTACTTTCGGGAGGAACAAGAAGTTTAAGTAATTCATACTGTGCAATATTAGTATCTTGAAACTCGTCAACTAAAATGTATTTAAACTGCTTCTGGTAATCTTTCAAGATATTTTTTCTCTTTCTGAAAAGGTACAAAGTTTTAACAATTAAGTCACCAAAATCCATGAAACCCTCTCTTACTTTTAGTTCGTCATATTTCCCGTAAGCCTTTGCCAATTCCATCCATTTAGAATTCTCCTCCATCAATACACTTAGTTCCTCCTTAGTATATCTTTTACTCTTGCCTTTTATTTTTCCTTTCGCCAATTTTAATTTCTGATTTTTAATTTTTGAATTCACCCAGCTTAAGTATTGATGTGGTGTCACATCCTCATCTTGTAATCTTGAAAAATGCTGAATCATCCCTTCAACAAATTTAGTAGGATTTCCCAAAGGCCGAAAGTAATCTAAATCAAATTCAAATAAATTTTTCCTGACAAACTGAATTATCTCCGAATTAGTTAAAAGCCTATATTTTGTACTTAATCCTATGTGTAAAGCATTATCTCGCAAAATACGATCGCAAAAAGAGTGAAATGTAGAAATCCACATCTGTGTATAACCCAAAGGAAGTGCAACGTCTACCCTTTCTTCCATTTCATGAGCCGCTTTTTCAGTAAAGGTTAATGCCAAAATTTCCGAAGGTCTCGCCAAATCTTTTTTGATTAGATATTTTATCTTTTCAGTTACAACCGTAGTTTTACCCGTTCCTGCTCCGGCAATAATCAAAAGTGGGCCATCAAAATACTCAACTGCCCTTTTTTGTTCCTCATTAAGTTTTTTTCTATCTTCCATCGAAATAAATTCTACCACCCTATATAAACCTATACACCGTCAATTTGATAAAAGTAGACCAATAAACGCTTCCAAAAAGGCTAAAATGATAAATGCAAAAATAATATATTTACTATTTACTTAACCTAGGTATTTTAGAGTCTTCTCCTTTTATACTTTCGGTTGAAGTTATTTTCTGACCCAGCCTACCAAATAGAGAATAAACATCACCCATGACATTAAATGCATTGGTTAGATGTCTTTGTAAAACATCCAAATGTTCCCCAACCTTGTCATAATCTTTCTTTATGGCTCTTATAGAAGCCAAGATTTCCTTTGCTCTCATTTCAATTTTCTGGCCCTCAAAACTCATGAGTATTGCTTTCATATATGCATAAAAAGTAGTTGGAGAAACAGGTAATACTCTCTTCCTGCCAGCATAATCAAAAAGATCCTCATCGTTAACAATTTCATAGTAGACAGCTTCGCTAGGTAAATACATCAAAGCATAATCAATCGTACCTTCTTCCGTTAAGATATATTTTCGCGAAATATCATCGATGTGTTTTTTTACATCTTTCCTGAACTCCCTTTGATAAATTTTTGCCTCCGTTTCATCTTTTGTTTTACTCATTTTGGAAAAATTTTCCATGGGAAACTTAGAATCAATTGGAATTATTCCTGCCGATGTTTTTATCGCTGCGTCAACTTTTTCTCCAGACTTAAATGTATATTGAAGATAAAATGATTGTTTTGGCAAAAATTGTGAAAGAAGCTCCTTCAAAACTTGTTCACCAAAATTTCCGCGAATTTTTGGACTCCTCAAAAATTCTTGCAATTCTCTCATTCCCCGACCTATCTCAACCATCTCTCCAATACTTTTTTGGACTGAAGAAATAACTCTTGCTGCGTTATCTAATCTTTCATTAAAAATTTTGCCTTGTTCATTTAAACGAAGATTTGTAGTTTTAAGATATTCCAAAAGTTCATCCGAAGCACCTTTCTTCTGCACAAAATCATTAAGGCGTTTATTCAAAAACAAGCCTAATAAAAACAGCCCAACAAGCAAAACTAAAATAAAAATCTCCATAAATATACCTTTATCAAATTATCATTTTAACACCTAAATAATATAAAATGGAATTAAATTATGAGCAAAATTAAAATTAGACAAAGGGAAATTAAACTTAGAAAAAATTTTTTCTTTACGCTTTTATTAACCATATCTTTTTGGATACTTTTAGGCTGTCTGATTTTCTTTACAGACCCGTCAGGTTTCGGATCAATAACTCTTTTCTTCTTACTAACTTTCATAGCACTTACCTTTACCTTTTCAATTGTTTTTATAAACACAAGAAGGGGAATAATATCGGCGATAGTTTTAGTAATTTTTCTTTTTTTTAGATTTTTAGGAATAGGCAATCTCCTAAACTTCCTTTTATTACTTGGAATCGGATTAACAATAGAGTACTTTTTATCGAACAAATAATTTAAAGCTATTGACATAATTAATCTTCTTGATATACTGCAATTAGTCTTTTAAAAAGGACTTCATTAAAATAAAGTCTGCCTCCGAAAAATATGAGAACATCAGATAAAATTCTTAACCCTTCTTTAAAGAAAGAAATCGAAAATACATTTGCTCAAACCATTGCAGATCTTAAAGATATTTCTGAAGCAAAAACTTTTCTCAAAGATTTTTTTAACGAAAGCGAAAATGAGGCATTCGCAAAAAGACTTGCAGTGGCTTACTGGCTTAGAAAAAAAAGATCATACAATAACATTAAAGAAAATTTAAAAGTATCAAGCGCAACAATAGCATCTGTTCAATCCATGATGGAAAAACCAGGCTTCAAACTCGCACTCAAAAAAATAGAAGCCGAAGAGTGGGCTAGCAAATGGGCTGAAAAAATAAAGAAATTTGTTAAACAATAAAAATCCTAAACAATACCATGAAAAAAGAAAACAAAATGATGATGCAATCAAACTTCTAGGAAAGGAGGTTTGATCTGCAAAAGGGAAAGACCTCCATAAGGAGGTTTTTTGTGCGATAATTAAATGAAAAATATTCAGACCTATTTGGAAGTTTCAAATAATTTAACATTATAGTCTAATCAATCTATGTCAAATAAAAATTTTTACATCACAACCACACTACCTTATGTAAACTCCAAACCTCACATCGGCTTTGCACTGGAAATAGTTCAAGCTGACGTTCTTGCCAGATATAAATCGCTTTCAGGTTTTAACGTCTTTTTCAACTTTGGAACCGATGAACATGGACAAAAAATCTACAAAAAAGCTTTAGAGGATGGGAAAGATCCTCAAACGTATGTAGATGAATACGCCAAAAAATTTAAGGCCTTAAAAAAAGCACTAAGTTTAACCTACAACAACTTTATAAGAACAACTAATCCTCAACACCAAAAAGCAGCCCAAGAATTATGGAAAATATGCCTTAAAAATGGTTATATTAAAAAGGGAATTTACAAATCAAAGTATTGTGTAGGTTGTGAATTGGAAAAACAAGATTCAGAACTAATAAACGGGAGGTGCGCTCTTCACCCCAACTACCCGATAGAACTTATCGAAGAAGAAAATTATTTTTTCAAATTCTCCCAATTCCAAGACAAATTACTTGCACTTTATAAAAAATTTCCTGACTTTGTCATTCCTCCAAATAGATTAAAGGAAATTAAAAACTTTGTTTCTTCCGGTTTGCAGGACTTTAGCGTTTCAAGACTTAAGGAAAAGATGCCCTGGGGAATTGAAGTACCAGGAGATGATAAACATGTCATGTACGTCTGGTTTGATGCTTTAACCAACTACATTTCAGCATTAGGTTGGCCTCACAATAAAAAAAGGTTTGAGAAATTCTGGGGTACAAATGAAAAACCAAACGCCATTCAAGTAGCAGGAAAGGACAATCTAAGACAACAATCAGCAATGTGGCAAGCAATGCTGATGGCAGGAAATTTACCGCCAACAAGACAAATCTTTATACATGGATTTATCACTTCAAAAGGAGAAAAAATGAGCAAAAGTCTTGGCAACGTTATTGATCCTTTCGAATATGTTCAAAACTACGGAACTGACGCGCTAAGGTATTTTTTGTTAGCAAAAATAAGCCCCACAGAAGACAGCGATTTTACCAAAGAAAGATTTGAAAAAACTTATAACGCAGACTTGGCAAATGGCTTGGGAAACCTAGTCTCAAGAATTCTAAAACTGGTAGAATTGTACTGCGAGGGCAAAGTTCCTCCGGTAGACTCGACAAATCTTAACCCTTTAAAAAAGAATAATAAAATCCACAATATCAGTAAAACTTGGGAGGATATTAATAACTTTTTACCCCAATTCAGATTCGATGAAGCTTTAAACTCAATCTGGAAGCTTATCAAAGAAATTGACATTTACATAAATGAAAACAAACCTTGGGAGTTAGCCAATAAAGATGGTAGGAAATTTAACTTAATAGTCTTTAACCTTTTGCAATCACTCCATCAAATAGCATGGCAAATTTATCCTTTTTTACCAAACACTTCGAAAAAGATCGCACAAATATTAAATATTAAGGAATTACTTCAAAAAAAACCCAACTACAAAGAAAGTGTTGTAATAATAGTTCCGGGTACACCAATCTCACCCCCTAAAACTCTTTTCCCCCGTCTTGTTGTAAAATAAAATCTAACCTCTCACGATTTATGATCGAGAAATTTATAGTTAATCACGAAAGAGGTGTTCAAAGAGCGCTTGAAATCTTACCGGGTTTTTTTTCTTGGAACTTAATACTATTTCCTTACTGGGGAATTTTCCTAGTACCCAATTTAGTTGCCTATTTTGTGCTCGCCTTTAACATCTATTGGTTTTATCAATCTCTAACTGTTGCTTTATCCTCAATTATCTCTCACATTCGCATACAAGCTTCAATAAAATATGACTGGATTTCAGATTTAAAATCCTTTCCCGATTGGAAAAGGGTTCATCATGTGGTAATTATTACTACCTACAAAGAACCTCTTTATATTCTTGAAAGAACCATCAGATCTTTAGCAAATCAAACTTTACCAAAAGATCAAATCAGTGTATGTCTTGCAACAGAAGCGGCCGAACCGGAAGAAGAAAGAAAAAATAAAGTTAGATTATTAAAAGAAAAATTCGGAAAAATATTTAAGAATTTCATTGTAACAGTTCACACCCTCAAGCCTGGGGAAGTAAAAGGTAAAGCATCTAACGAACGTTTTGCAGCAATTTGGGTAAAAAATTACCTAATAAACAAAAAAAGAGAAAACATAAACTACATAACAATAACCAGTTGCGACGCAGATCATAAATATCATCCGAACCATTTTGCAGCCCTTACCTTTAAATTTCTTGATTCTCCTGAAAGATACCTACGCTTCTGGCAGGCAGCGGTCATGTTCTACAACAACATTTGGGAACTGCCTGCAATAACTCGCGTTCCAAATACTCTCATGTCAATTTGGAACCTTTCACAACTACCCAGAAGAGATAGACTAATTAATGCTCAAAATTATTCCCTGTCTCTCAAACTTTTAGATGAAATAGGTTATTGGGATCCAGACAAAATTCCAGAGGATTGGGGAATATTCTTCAAAGCTTTTTATCAAAAAAATGGAAAGGTTGAAGTAGAGCCAATCTACCTACCCTTATATGCAGACGCTGCACTATCAACCTCATTCTTTAAAACTCTCAAAAACCAATATGAACAAATAAAAAGATGGGCTTGGGGTGCTAGTGACGATCCTTGGATTATTAAAAATTATTTTTTAACAAAAAATGTTCCGTTTTGGGATAAAACAATGAGACTTATTGGAGTCATCTGGGCACATTTTCTATGGCCGGTTAATTGGTTTGTTATCACGCTAGGACTCACTGTCCCCATTATCCTTAACCCAGCTTTTGGAAGAACAATATTGGGCTATACAATTCCAAAATTTTCATCTTTTATCCTCTCCATAACACTAATTTTCCTGACTTTTATGTTGATTTTAGATAACATCTACAAACCTAAAAGACCAAAAACTTTTCCTATCTGGCGAGCGGTTATCATTCCTTTAGAGTTTGTTTTAATGCCAATTGCCGGATTCTTATTTTCAGCACTCCCCGGCCTTGATGCCCATACAAGATTAATGCTTGGCAAATATATAGAATACAGAGTTACAGAAAAAGTTTAATTTTTTAAAATAGTTATCATTAATACATTTTGTAATTGCCAAGATAAAAAATTAATAAAGTTTAAATAATTATTCTTTAAAAAAAACAATAAATTTTTAATCTGTCCCCTATTAAAGATGAAAATCCTATAGTTTATAGCCATTTTATACGCCAAACTCCAGTTTCTTTTTTCACAGTTATCCACATTTTTTTAAATCAATGTGCAGATGTGAAAATTAGTAATTTATCAGTAGGAAGAAATTTAAAAATTCATATGTTTTTATACAATTTCGCTTTCTATTATCCAACTACTTATTTAAAAATCGTAAAGCAATGGTTGATCTTCGTAATAAATAGTCGATATCTCCTTAATGGCTTTAAAATCATTTATGGTAATTAACTTCTTGTCTACCAATATTAAATCTTTATCTTTGAGTTTTTTAAGCTCAATGCTAGCAGTTTCTCTTGATACACCCGAAAGATTTGCAATATCACTATGCGTCTGCGGAATAGGAATTTGAATTCTATTTTCACCTACCGTCTTACCAAATCTCCTAGCCAGTAAAACTAAAGAGGATGCCACCTTTTGAGTTGAGTTAGAACGAATCAAATATTGAGTTCTTATCATAAAACCCTCCAGACCAGAACTCACTCTTTTTGCAAAGTCAAATAAAACATCTTTATTATTTTTGATAAATTCGTGAACTTTATGAGTAGGAGCTTTTGCAACAACAATATCAGTTACCGCTTGAAAATAGTAACTATTTGTTTTATCTGCAAGAGTCTCGGTTATCGGAATTAAATTATAAGGTTTATAAATATTAATAGTCAGCTCTAGTCAATTATCATTTAAAGAGTAAGATTTGATATATCCTGAATAAAGATTGTAAATATAGGCAAGAGGCTCTTCTGGCTTTATTAAAATCCAACTTTTGGGATATTTAAGCTTGGGATATTGCGAATAAAAATTATCTATTTTTTCCTGAACCAAATCCATAATTTGACACTAATTGTATCAAAACTTTGTAATCTAGCTCACTGAAATCGAATATTAATTAATATTATCATCTTGCTATTAGAAAGGGGGTGAAAAAATGAGGCAATATTTAATTACTACCCTAATAGCAGTCATACTAGTTGGATTCGCTATTTTCTATACGAAAGGCGTAAATTTCAACAATAATATGACTTACGAAAACGGTCTAAGAAGTCAAACAATTTCAAAAACCGAAATTAATAAAGTGCCTAAAGAAGATATGAATCAAAAACAAAATATAGTTGAAATAGCATCTTCAGATGAAAAATTTTCAACATTAGTTTCAGCAATAAAAGCTGCTGGATTGGTTGAAATTCTTTCGTCAGAAGGACCATTTACTGTCTTTGCTCCAACCAATGAAGCATTCGCTAAACTTTCCAAAGAAACCTCAGACGCCGTCTTAGCCGATAAAAAACAGCTAAAAAACATACTTATATACCACGTAGTTTCTGGAAAGGTTATGGCGAAAGATGTTGCAAAACTTGATTTGGCAAAGACTTTGCAAGGTGGAAGTTTAAAAATTAAAGTTACAGATGAAAACGTGATGGTGGACAATGCAAAAGTTATTAAAGCTGACATTGAAGCTGAAAACGGAGTAATTCATATAATTGATACAGTCTTGATACCAAACTGATACCAAAGCAATTATACAAAGAAGAATAAATAAGCCGGCTAAAAAGCCTGCTTATTTATTAGATCACTAAATTTTCCTTGAATCATAAGCCCAGTGCAACAATGCTTGTCGCTGGCGACGCCTGCAGTTTAAATCCCCAGTTTTGCAGTGTTTCTTTATCTGAGCAATATGACGTTTCATCATCTTCCAACGTTTTATCTGCCTTTGATCATCCAAACTTCTCCTACCCATATAATATCTGCAGTACCATTGAAACCAACCCCTCGGATCTTGCGGATTTATCCATCCCTTTTTTTGCCAGACTGACAACGGCTGGCTTGCATCCACTCCGAAAAAATTAAGTTTTGGGTTTTTCTTTGCAGGAGACAATTTCGCTTTTTCGAACCAATTTTTAGGAAACTCTTTCCTACAATCCGTTATATACTTTCCACCAAAAACACCAAGCTCAAGCATTTGTTTGGGAGTTAATTCAGGTTTAAATTCCGGATCAAAATTCTTGCCGACAGGTTCAGTCAAGTGATACTTGTAATTCTTTTGCATTTTATCATTAACAACAACTATTTTATTCATGAAGTTAATACACAAAAGGAATTAATCTGGCAGTTTTCTTCTTATACCTTTGATATCTTTTATCACTCCCCCATTTTTTATCAGCCTTTTCCTCAAGTTTTGGAATCCCACTTACAAAAAGTAAAAGCGCAGTAATAAAAAGTGGACTTAATAACCCTACCACTTTATAAGTATTAGGAAGTGAACTATAAACGTATAAATAAATTCCAAACCAACACAAAATCTCTCCTAAATAATTCGGATGACGAGAATATTTCCAAAGTCCAATATCAATCCATCTATCTTTGTTACGAGGATCATTTTTAAAGGAAAACTTCTGATAATCCGCTAGTCCCTCAATTAACAAACCAATAAACCAAATTCCAAAACCCCAAAAGCTAAAGTGTCTAAAATTAGTCTCTGTCTGAAAATAAAATAAAGTCGGAAGAAGAATCACAAAAACACTTACTCCCTGCAAAATCCAAAAACTCAAGAATTTAACAAAATCCGGTCTTATTTCATCAAAACGATCATCTTTTTTCGTTTTATTTATTCGAATAAACAAGTACACTCCAAGTCTTATTCCCCAAACAGAAATCATTATAAGAAGAAGCAATTTGGGATACACCATATCGCTTTGTAAAAATGCGATCAGGGTAAGAAGAACAAAGGTTAAACTATAAGACAAATCTGTAAGTTTATCTGTTTTAAATTTGAATGCCGGTATAAAAAGAAAAAATTGTATGGCTAAACTGATTAATAACAAATTGACAATCATACCTAATTACCTCCCTTTGACTTTCTCTTTTTTTCAAAGTCATTTTCGACAATTACTAATGAATTCAAAAATTCATGTTATTTCTCTTTTGAGAATAGCCGCAAAATAAACACGAACATATAAGCTTTTTTTCGTATTCAAATAGTACCTTTATATATAGTTTAATTTATTTGCAGATCATACAATTCCTGAATCTGAATCTTTCTCCTAATTTGCTCCTGCTCTATTTTTTCCTGTTGTTTTCTTGCCTTAGATATCTGTCTTGAAGGATTTATTGCAACTAAGATTATTGTTGCTAAAATTCCCAAAATAGCTATTGTTGGTAAAATAAAGGCCAAAACATAAGCCAATATCTTTTTTTCTCTGCCCATCTCCTGTTTTTGAACAACATAAGTTCCCGCTATTTTATCATGCCATGCCTGTTTTTCCCTATCCCAAATAACCCAAAGGTAACCTAAAGAAAACACAAAGGATGATATTATTTTTCCAAAAAACTCTCTGATTATCGCCTTAGCATAGCCAATATTACCTCCTTCTTTTGAAACCACTTTTAAGTAAAAGAAGTTTTTGCCTATCGTTGTCTGATAATTGGCGATTGCCACCACCGAATAGGTCACAAATATCAATCCAGAAATCGCATCTCTTACCTCTTTACCTGATTTATAAAAAGGGATACTTATAATTAGAATTGGAATTGCCAAAATTAATCCATCCAGTACACTTGCCGCCCATCTTACAACAAATCCTGCCTTGGGAAGCTCACTCTCGGGGAAATCAGTATTTTTATTTAATTCACCTTTTGATGATTTTGTAACCTCTTGATTTTCAGTAGTTAAAACCGAAGATAAAGGTTGAATAGCTTCTTTCAATGATTGTCTAACATCGCTTTTCTCCATTTGATTAATTTAAACACTCCCAAGTTAAAAAGGCAACCAATTTCTGTTAAACTGAAAAATAGATGACTTAGTAACTTTTTCAAGTATATTCAATAATAATTAAAAACAACTCCAACCAAAATATGGTCGAAAATGTATTTAATCAAAGTATCTGGGGAGATGAGGGATTCAGTGCAATTCTTTCGATGAAACCTCTCCCTGAAATAATAAAAATAATTTCAAAAGATACATCACCTCCTCTATGGAACCTAACAGAATGGTTAGTTTTTAAAACACTTGGCACAGACGAAATATATATACGCGGATTGTCGCTCTTTTTTTTCTTTGGAGCAGCAATCTTTACATATAAAATAGGGTCTTTTTGCTGGTCCAGAAAAACCGGCTTTTGGGCCTTAATATTGACCATTTTAAATCCCTTTTTCTTTATATATGCTTTTGAAGGACGAATGTATTCTATAATGGCTTTGGGAGTTACCGCATCAAATTACTTTTTCCTTAGGATCTTTTATAACGAAGAAAAAGTTCGTCAAAGAGATAAAATCGGCTATTTTTTCTTTACTCTCTGGGCACTTTATTCTCATCACTTTGCTATCTTCAACATCTTTATTCAAATACTTTGGTGGTTTTACGAATTAATCTTCGGAAAAAGAAATAGAGCGAAAAAAATGTTTAAATTATTTCTAATTACAGGACTAGGTTACACTCCGTGGCTAATTCCCCTTTACAACCAAACTAAGATGGTAAGTGGAGGATTTTGGCTGGGAAAACCAAATTCCAATGACCTTATCAACTTAATTTTTGACTATCTTGCCTGCGGAATTAAAAACACCAATCTTAAAATACCCATCCTAAACAAACCCTTATACGAGATCGGCTTGTATCTGGTTTTTGCCACACTCATTCTTAGAAAATGGTGGAAAAATTTCAAAAAAACATTGTTCCAAATTTTGTGTTTTCTAGGACCAATAATTTTAACTTGGCTAATTTCTCAGAATTTTCAATCTATCTTTTTTAACAGATACCTTCTCTATACAATCCCATCAGCGATGATTATACTAGCCTCATCAAGAAGTAAGATTTCGATAGTTCCACTTTCGACTTTGGTTATACTTTTTGGAATAATTGACTATAACTACTTCACTCACCCCCAAAAATTGCCATTCAGACAGTACTCAGAGTACGTAAAGAGCCAATTAAAAGAGGGGGATTTCCTGATCAATTGGAATTCATCCTCTCATCATCTTTGGGAAACAAAATATTACGGAATTCCTGCACCGATATATATACCTCCTCATGGAGGGGAATTACCATTTTTTGTAGGAACTGCACTTATGGAAAAAGAAGATATTATTAGAGAAATTCCTAAAGACATAAAAAGACTTGGCGTAATCACAAGTGGACCAATTGAAGAGATTGTCCTTACAGACTATACTCAAATTAGTCTAAAAGAATTTAAAAACCTTAAATTTATCCTTTATGAAAAAAGTAAATAGATTAACAAAAAAATTACACGCACCAAATTGGCTCTTATTACTCTTAGCAATAGTATTTATCTTAAGAATTCCTTCTTTTTTTGAACCATATTCATACGGAGACGAAATGATATACCTAATTTTGGGCAACGCGATTAGAATGGGAATTCCCTTATATTCAGGTATTCACGATAATAAACCACCTCTTCTTTATATAATGGCTGCAATAGCTGGAAATCTTTTCTGGTTTAAGGCTATTCTGACTTTTTGGCTGATTATCACCATTTATATCTTCTCTAGACTAATAAAAATTCTTTTTCCAAAAGGAAAAATTTCCCATATAATAGGAGTTTCCTTATTCGCACTCCTTGTTACCATCCCTCTTTTGGAAGGAAATATTATAAATGCCGAGCTATTTATGATAGGTCCAACAATTTTAGCTTTCTTTATCCTTCTTAAAAGAAATCCCAAACCCAAAACTCTTCTTTTTTCTGGATTTCTTTTTTCTCTATCAACGTTGTTTAAAATACCTGCCATTTTTGATATACCAGCCATTATTTTTCTCTGGATAGCAACAAAACCAGACAAAAAAGGTGAATTTAAAACCGTAGTAAAAAATACTTTTCTTCTTTTTATCGGCTTTATCTTGCCTATCCTAGCCTCAATATTATGGTTTTACACAAGGGGAAGTTTAAAGGAATATATAACAGCAGCATTCTTACAAAATATCGGTTAT
Organism: uncultured Gammaproteobacteria bacterium; assembly: GCA_964431555.1. Lineage (GTDB taxonomy): Bacteria > Patescibacteriota > Microgenomatia > UBA8517 > UBA8517 > CAYSJW01. The sequence continues at coordinate 37,164 of CAYSJW010000009.1, forward strand.
CTTTCTTCCTGGAGACCCGGAGATGTAAAAGATCCTTTTTTTATCAAAAATTTACCTTTAATTATCAGGGGATTAATTGTTTTTCTGGGATTAGCAATTCTTTATCTTAAAAGAAAATTCCTTTCCAAAAATTTTATCCTTGCAACCTCTTGGCTTTTCTTATCTCTTTTTGCCGCAACTCTTTCAGAAAGACCTTATCCCCATTATCTTATCCAGTCAGTTGCACCTTTATCCATTTTATTCACAATACTTTTTAGTCAAAAATCCATAGAACAAGTTCTAACTATAATCCCTTTAACCATCTTTACCATCGTCCCTTTTTATTATCACTTCTGGTATTACAAAACCATTCCTTATTATGAAAAATTCATTAAATTTTCAAAGGGTGAATTATCAAAAGAGGAGTATTTTCTTACCTTTGGGGAAGATGTTCTAAGAAACTATAAAATTTCCGAATTTATTGTCTCTTCAACAAGAGAAAGTGAAAAAATATTCGTCTGGGGCAGTAACAATTCAACGATTTACGCGCTAAGCAAAAGGCTTCCTCCAGGAAAATATTTTGCAGATTACCACATAAAGGATTTCTCAAACGACTCAGAAACCACACAAACCCTGCAAAAGGATTTACCTTCCTTTATTGTTATTTTACCTAACGCTCCCGAAATATCAGGACTACAAAACCTCTTATTATTAAATTATGGCCTCGTTGAAGAAATAGATAAAGCTAAAATCTGGAAACTTCTAAGTCCCAAGATAAGATCACTTATTTCCTTTTAATCAATCCTCAAAAAATCAAAAAAACTATAAAATCAGAGAAAATAGTTATAAAATTGTTAAACTGGCAAAGAACATGATTAAAGGTAAAACAATAAGAATTAACAACTCCATTTCTACACCTTATAAATCTAAATTTTTGGAAAATATAGCACTGAAGAAAACAGTATACGCTGCAATATCTTTGTGTCTTCTAAATATTCTTTTTGTTATAATCTCACAAAACAACCTTCCACCAGAAGTTCCTCTCTTTTACGGATTTAGTGAGGGAGAGAAACAGTTAAGCCAAAAGTGGGGACTTTTAATCCCCGGGGCAATATCTCTGATAATAATACTATTTAATCTAATCCTCTCTGCCATGATAAAAAATAAATTTTTGAAAGAGACATTAAGTATGACTTCTTTTGTAGTTAGCTTCCTTTTCTTGATAACAGTTTTTAAAATAGTTCTTTTGGTCGGTTTTTTCTGAAATGTTAAAAATAATTAATCTCGTCGCACTACCTTTACTGGCCGCAGCATTAACCACTTTTTTTATCACTCCCACAATAATCAAAATTGCTTGGAAGATAGGAATCATCGATGATCCTAAAAAAAATAAACATCCAAAGGTGATACACACTTACCCAACCCCTAGAGGTGGTGGTTTGGCAATCTTTTCCGGTGTAGTAGTTTCCTCTTTACTTTTTTTACCTTTGGATAAACATTCAATTGGGATCCTTTTTGGAGGACTTATTCTCAGCATCCTTGGAATTTTGGATGATAAATATAACCTACACCCGATTGGAAGGTTAATAGTACAATTTATCGTTGCATGCTTTCCTATAGCTTCCGGTATTGGTATTGCTTATATTTCAAACCCCTTTGGAGGAATAATTGATCTTTCCCATCCTCAAATAACTTTCTCTTTTTTGGGAGATGAAAAAAGCATCTGGTTACTTTCCGATCTTTTTGCACTCTTTTGGATCGTTACCCTGATGAACTTTATCAATATGGGCGCAAAGGGAGTAGACGGACAACTTACAGGAACGGTAATAGTTGCAGCAGCCACGATTTCCATTCTCTCTTTAAAATACAGTGCCGATATAACCCAATGGCCAGTTATCATTCTCTCATCAATTACTACAGGAGCTTATTTAGGTTTCCTTCCCTGGCACATCTATCCTCAAAAGATAATGCCTGGTTTTGGAGGATCTACTTTAGCCGGTTTTTTATTGGGTGTCTTGTCTATTCTCTCTACCACTAAAGTAGGTACTTTGATGGTGGTATTAGCAGTCCCTCTTATAGATACTTCATTTACCATTTTAAGAAGAATATTATCTGGAAAATCACCTTTTTGGGGCGATAGAGGACACCTTCATCACAAGCTTCTTGATCTTGGTTTAAGTAAAATGGGTGTTGCCTACTTTTATTGGGGGATAACAGCTATTTTAGGAGTAGCTGCCATAAATTTGAACGCCTCATCCAAGTTTTATACAATTATTGGGGTATCAATACTCTTGGGAGGAAGCTTAATCTTGCTTACTAAGAAAAAATAAATGAAAAATAGCCAAAATACCACCATTTTTTTTATCGAATTAATTAAATTAATGCGCCCCATTCATTGGATTAAAAACTTTTCAATATTCGCTGCTTTAATATTTTCTGGCAATTTATTTATATCGCAAATGTTCAATAAGGTTCTTATAGCTTTTTTTTCCTTTTGTTTCGCCTCATCTGCAACCTACGTTTTCAATGACATTTTCGATGCAAAATTAGATAGACTACACCCGATAAAAAGAAGAAGACCAATAGCTTCTGGTAAAATAAACACTGCCACCGCTAGTGTAATTATTATTATTTTAACTTCCATTTCATTATTTCTCGCTCAAAAATTAAACACTCTTTTTTTGTTTACTCTTGTTTCGTATCTTTCGATACAAGCCACCTACTCAATGGGTCTTAAAAATTTCTACGTTGTGGACATATTAATAATCGCATCTGGTTTTATATTAAGAGTTTACGCCGGAGCTTTTGTAATCAATTCTCATCTTTCTGTTTGGTTTCTTCTTTGCGTTATCTCAGTCGCACTTTTCTTAGCAGCTGGAAAGAGAAGGGCAGAACAGGGAACAATCCCTCAAGGAAATACACGAGTTAGTTTAACAAAATATAAAAGGGAGTTACTAAATTCTTATGTAACTATGTTCGGCAATGCCGCATGGATGAGTTGGTCTCTCTTTACATTTTTTGAATCTCCCCCTCCCAATCTCCCCGTCTGGCTCTTTCTAGCAGAAATTTCCAGAACCACAACAATCAGTAAACTTCTCATGTTAACCATACCCGTAGTAATCTTTGGAATCATGCGTTATGAATCACTGATTTTTGAAGACAGAAGTGAATCTCCAGAAAGCTTACTTCTTAAAGACAGGGCGTTGGTCTTTTCAGTACTTCTTTGGGTATTTATGATTGTAACTATACTTTACGGAAGCACCTCCCTAAATTTTTTTCAAAACTTCAGAACATCTTAAGGCGTAGGTGTTAATATCTGTGAGGGAGTAACTGACACTAATTCAATTTTCTCAGCATATTGATTGGTTATCCACCCTTCGCTCTCATCACCAGTTTTTTCATTTACAAACTTTATTTTATACCAACCAGTCTTTTCATCCACCTCTAAAAGTTCATACTCGTTTCCCGGCTCAACTGTCCCTATTTCCTTCCCTGAAATAGACGGTTCATTCCTCACCCTCAAAAATCCTGTAGGAGTTGAAAGAATTTTAACCTTGTTTTTAATATCCTCTTCTTTAACTATTTCCTCAATATTACCAACCATCTCTTCATCCCCTCCACTTTTTTTTGCTAGTTTAACGATTGCTATAAGTTTGTAACCTTGGTAAGTTTTAATATCTATTTTTCTTTCTTGATAACCATCCATTCTTAAAATAAGCTGGTGAGGACCTGGCATTATTGATGTCGTTCTATGGGGGGTAAAGGCTCTTTCAAATCCATCGATTATAAGCTCTACCGAATCAGGAATTGATACAACAGCCAAACTTACCTGATCTTTGTCAACCTTTTCAAAAGATATTATCTCGCCACTTGAAGTTTCCTCACTTTCTCCAAATTCTCTTCTAATTACTGTCTTGACTCCCTGTACAAGGTCAATCTTGGTTTCATAAGGAACCAAAGGTTTATCAATTGAATCCGGAACAAGTTTTACAACAATTTCGCCCGGCTTTAGATTTTTTGGATAAGGAGTCCTCCCTACTTCCACTCCATCAATGAAAACTGTTGCCAAAGGAGTAGTTTCTATATATATTCCAGCCACCTTGGGTTTAAGAATACTGAAAACTAAATATGCAAAACCAACAAGAGAAATCAATCCTAATATAATCAAAAGTGTTATCTTGACTTTTTTCATTGATTTCGAAGTTTACATCAAAACTTACCTTCTTGACAAATAGAAAATCATTTAATATTATAATTTTAGCACTTTACAATAGAGAGTGCTAATTGCATCAAATTTAAAATTGAAAGGGGGTGAGAATCAAAATGGTAGATTTAGTCAGACGGGATCCTTTCAGAAGCATTTTCAGCTGGCCACGATGGTTGGATGAATGGGAAGAAGAATTTCCAACTCTAACAACTTCGCGAGGATTAAGAATACACGAAGATGAAAAAAACATTTATGTAGATGCCGTTGTTGCCGGTGTTCCCGCTGAAGATGTAGAAGTTGACATAGAAGATGGAGTAGTAACCATCAAGGCAGAAAAGAAATCCGAAGAAAAGAAAAAAGGAGAATACAGAGCCTCATTATATAATTACTACTACACTTGCGCCTTGTCAGGTGGTCAGTGGGATAAAGCCAGCGCGGAGGTATCAAATGGAGTTTTAGAATTAACTATTCCCAAAACCGAAGCGGCAAGACCAAGAAAGATAACCGTTAAAGCAAAAAACAAATAAAATCTTTTTAAATCTCTAAAAACAGACACTCCATACTCTAATAAAGTGTGGAGTGTTTGTTTTTCAAACAAAATAATATAAAATAACTTCAAAACAAGGCCTGGTGGCGAAGTGGAAACGCTGCGGTCTGCAAAACCGCGATGCAAGGGTTCGATTCCCTTCCAGGCCTCAAAATTAATTTCTTGGATGTACCGGATATAATTTCTTTCTCTTTCTGCCCTAAAAGGTTTAGGCTCAAAACCTAAGGTCATCCAGCTGAAAATAGAAGTTACAAGCTTTCTGGCTTTGTGGATTAGTATAATATCAGAAGAGGTTATGGTTCCTTAAAAAGTTAGCAGATTAGGAAAAAACCATAAACCAACTAAAAACAGGTCAACTTTAAACCAATAAAAAAGGTGAAAAGTAGCAATGTTTAACAAACTTTTTGCAAATTGTCTTCTGGTTAATAATTTTGAAAAATCCCTGACATTTTATCGTGACATTCTGGGGCTAGAAGTAAATAACCAAGAAGAAAAATTTGCAGATTTCAAACTTGAAGGCACAACTTTAGCAATCTTTGAAAAAGAAGCCGCAACAGCTATGTTTTCTAAAGAGTATATGAGGCATGGAGGTGGTGTTGTTCTGGCTTTTCAAGTAAAAGATCTGAACACCGCCTGCGATGAATTAAAAGCCAAGGGTGTTAATATTTTTGAGGGACCGAAGAAAACAGAGTGGGGACAGAAGGTCGCCTACTTTAAAGATCCGGACGGAAATATATGGGAGATGTCTGAATTATGAAGCTTAAATACAAAGTTATAAAAGAAATTAAGCCAACATCACCTTTTAATTTCAATACCACCTTTTTTAAACCGGACCACTTTACCTCCAGTGATAACTACTGGCAACCCGGTATTCGTTGGCAGACTTGGTGGTGGCAAGGTAAAGAATTCGGACTAAAGTTTGAAAATAAGGGAACGATCGAGAAACCAAAAATATCTGTAAGCATTTACTCTGTAGCAAAACCCAATCAAAAATTAACGGATTCACTAATTGAAGAAATTAAATATCGCTACAATTTAGGTCTCGAACTTGGCGATTTTTACAAAAAATTTCCCAAAGATAAATTTTTAGGCCCCGTTTTCAAAAGACTTAGAGGAACAAGACCGGGACATCCAAGCTCTCTATATGAGTACTTAATCATCGGAATAGTACTTCAAAATGCAAGAATCGGACGGTCTATCCAAATGTTTAAGGCTTTGCTTGAGAAATATGGCAAGCTTTTAGAATTTGACGACAAAAAACTTTGGTGTTCCTGGGCACCAGGTGCTCTAAAAAATGTAACCGAGGAGGAACTGCGAGCCCTAAAAGTTGGCTATCGGGCAAAATCAATAAAAAGGATCGATGATTACTTTAGCCAAGGACTTATTGATGAAATAAAACTTAGGAAAAAAGATAGAGAAACACAAATTAAAGAGCTCTTAAAGCTTTATGGAGTTGGACCTGCTACTGTCTGGTATCTTCTGTTTGATGTCTTCCACCACTGGGATTTTTTCAACCATATTTCACCTTGGGAACAAAAGATTTATTCAAAGTTATTCTTCAACCAAAGCCCTGAAAAGCCTGTTTCTACTGAAAAACTCCTAAAATTTATCGAAAGATACGGGAAGTATAAACAGCTTGCAGTTCACTACATCTGGGAAGATTTATGGTGGAAACACAAGAAAAAGCCGATTCCTTGGCTTGCGAAGTTGATTAGAACATAGCCGCAATACCGGGTGTTGAGCAAGTTAAACAACGGGTAATTTGAGGAAAAAGCTATCTAAAAAACACTCCTTACTCAACTCATCTACTTCCTAAATTAAGATATTTAAGTACTCTCTAAACTTCTCCACAAGTACCAACTGGCAATAGTCCTGTAAGGCTTCCAACGTAGCGAAAAAATTTCCATTTCACTCCTATTTAAATCTTTACCAATAATTTTTTTAAAGGCATTCCTTAGTCCCAAATCCTCAATAGGAAAAATATCAGGTCTTGCCAACGTAAACATAAGAAACATTTTGGAAGTCCAAATCCCTATCCCCTTAATTTTGAGGAGCTCTTGCATAACTTCTTCATCCGATAGTCTATCAAGTTTTCTTATTTCCAGTTTATTACTCAAAACCATTTCCGATAAACATTTTATGTAATAAATCTTAGCTTTAGATAAACCGCAACTGCGAAGTTCTTTATCCGGAAGACTTAGAATTTTCTCTGGTGTAATTTTAACATTTAAAGTTTTTGCTTCCCTCCACTTATGCTTTTTTGTCTTTTTAAAACCAACTTTGTCATAAATTTTTTCTTTAATTCTCTCAAAAATTTTGGCAGCTGCCCTCATTGACAATTGTTGCTGAACAATTGAATCCAGCAAATCCTCGAAATAATATTCTTTACCTCTCGGCTTAATACTGCATGAACCGTATTTTAAAACCAACGGTCCAATATACTCATCCTTTAATAAGAATTCTTCAGCATTTTTCCACATAAGAAGAAATTATAAAAAATTGAGGCGATTTAATTAATTACTAATTAAAGAAATCTTAATAACCACCAACTAATATTTTAGTAATCCATTCCCCCACCCATTCCACCGGGTACAGAGGGCTCTTTTTTCTCCTCCGGCATATCAGCTACCAATCCTTCTGTAGTTAAAACCATCATGGCAACGGAGGCCGCATTTTGCAAGGCAGCACGAGTAACCTTTAAAGGATCTAGTATACCAAATTTCGTCATTGAACCAAAAGTACCGGTTAATGCGTTATATCCATAATCACCATCTTTACTTTCTTCCACCTTTCTCAAAACATAACCATCATCCTCTCCAGAATTCTTTGCCAACCAGCGAAGTGGCTGTTCAAGAACTCCTTTAACAATATCTATTCCCACCTGTTCATCTTCTGTTTCTCCTTTTAAGTTATCCAAAACAGACCTGGACCTTAATAGTGCTACTCCTCCTCCAGGAACTATACCTTCTTCAATTGCAGCCTTTGTTGCCCCCACAGCATCCTTAACTCTTTCTTTCTTCTCATTTAACTCAATTTCCGTTGCCGCACCAACATTGATCTGAGCAACACCACCCGACAACTTCGCCAACCTCTCTTCTAATTTTTCTCTGTCAAAATCAGAGTCCGTCTCTTTAATCTGCCTTTGTAAAAGAGAAATTCTAGCTTTTATCTTGGAAGAATCACCTTTACCACCAATTATTCTCGCATTGTCTTTATCAGCCCAAACCTTATCGGCTTGACCTAAATCTGAAATTTCCAAAGACTCAAATGTTCTACCCGTATCTTCGCTAATTACAGTTCCTCCGGTTAGAATTGCAATGTCTTCCAACATCTCTTTCCTTCTATCACCAAAGCCCGGAGCCTTAACAGCCAAAACATTAAATGTACCTTTTAGTTTATTAACTACCAAAGTCGCCAAAGCCTCACCCTCAACTTCATCAGCAATTATCACCAAATTCTTTGAAACTTTTACAAACTTTTCCAAAAATGGAAGAAATTCCTGTATCGAAGAGATCTTTTTGTCTGTAAGAAGGATATAAGCATCCTCAACCTCTGCCTCCATTTTTTCAGGATTGGTTACAAAATAAGGAGAAACATAACCTCTGTCAAATTCCATCCCTTCTTTATATTCGATATCTATTGTAAGGCCCTTTCCTTCTTCTACAGTGACCACACCATCTCTTCCAACTTTATCTAAAGCCTCTGCTATCTTTGCCCCAATCGCCGAATCCCCCGCAGAAATTGTTGCTACCTGTTCTATCTCTTCTCTGTTTTTTATAGGCTTCGAGATTTTCTTTAACTCATTTACTACAGCCTCAACCGCTTTCTCAATTCCCCTTTTGACAACCATCGGATTGGCACCTGCCGCTATATTTTTCATCCCTGCCGCGGTTAACTGTTGAGCCAAAAGAGTTGCCGTTGTCGTCCCATCTCCTGCTACATCGTTTGTTTTATCTGCCGCTTCCTTTACAAGCTGTGCTCCCATATTCTCAAAGGGATCTTTGAGTTCTATTTCTTTTGCAACTGTAACTCCGTCATGAACTATATTTGGCGCTCCCCACTTTTTATCAAGAGCTATATTTCGCCCTTTAGGTCCAAGTGTAGTTACAACTGCTTTTGCCACAACATCAATTCCTCTCATTAAGGATTGCCTGGCATCATCTGAAAATTTTAGTTGTTTTGCCATATTTTTTTATCCTCCTTTTCCAATAAAAGTTGGTAAATAAAATTAAGAACCTACAACCGCAAGTATATCATCAAATTTTGCAAATAAATATTCTTTACCTTCAACCTTAACTTCGTTGCCACCCCATTTTTTGTAAATTACCAAATCTCCAACCTTAACCGGAGATTTTCTTTTTGTTCCATAATCAGTTATTTCATCATCCCCCACAGCGAGAACTTTACCCTGCTGAGGCTTTTCACCTGCAGAATCAGGCAAATATATACCAGAGGAAGTTTTTTCCTCTTTTTCGGTTGGCTCGATTAGAAGATAGCCGGCAACCGGCTTTAAATTAATTTTAACCGATGATAGCTTACTCATAATACTTACGTTTAGCAAACAATTATAACGAGTGCTATTTTAATAAAATTTATTTTTATTTGTCAAGAGGTTATTTGAATTTTTTTGCTCTTATGGGTTTACTCAATTAATTTTTAAACCATATTTACTCAATATCTGTCTAAGTTCTTGGGATCTTGATCTTAATGTTTTTTCGGATACATCACTATTAACAATTTTTTTATACAACTCATTCACTAAGCTATTTATTCCATTCGGACCATCGGTTGGATTATCTGCTAAATAAAAACTACCCGAGTCATAAGCAAAGTTTATAACTGACCCTAATATAGGATCTTGAATCAAACTTTCATTCATATATGGTCTTGGGTAAATCCTTCTAAATGTTTCTATTTTCGCAATATTGTCATTTATTTCCACCAAAGATTTTTCCTCGGCTAAAAATTTCAAAAACTTCCAAGCATCTTCTTTAACATTACTTTTTTCTGAAACACCCTGCACCCAGTATGTAGCGTAGGAATAATCTGGATCATTGGGATTATTTTTTCTAATTTGAGGCAATTTTACAGTTCTAAATTTTAAATTCCGATTTGCCTCAATTATTTCTCTAGCCCGTCTTGTCGGTCCAAAATACATCGCAAGCTCCCCCCTCGCAAAAGCAATTGTAGATTTTGGCAATGTGTTATTCCAAACATTGGCCTTGGAAAAATCCTTGTAAAAGGTAATAGCAGACTTAGCGAGATAACCTTCTGGTTTGGCAGGATTTACTCTGTTTTGTAGTAACATCAATCCAATAATTTCAGGCCAATGATCAATATTATCGGTAATCCCCAAAGCCACACCACTTTGCATAATTATCTTTCTATCTTTAGCTTGAGTTAGCTCAACTGCCAAAGGTTTTACTTCATCCCAAAATTCAGGTGGACTTTTTAAAGAAGATGTAAAAATATCTTCATTGATAAAAAGTGCCAGCGCATCATATTCCAATGGAATTCCCACAATCCCCTTTTGCAAACTTAAATTACTAACAATTATAGGGTAGAAACTCTTTTCATATTCCGCCCTTGACATTATTGACTCCGGCATAACCGCCAGTTCATTCCTGAAAACAACAGGCCAAGTGTTGTGTATCTCAAAAATATCAGGTCCCTTCCCGGAAGCTAGTGAATTAATTAATCTGACCTGATAATCCTTTTCCGATTGTTTCTCATACCTTATCTTTATATTCGGATGACTCCTCTCGTACTCATCTATCAAAGATTTATAAACACTTAAATCATGCTGAATACCCCACCAAACAATCTCTCCTTTATCCTTACCTTGACCGTTAGAGCGAAGGCTTATCTTTATAAATAAATAAAACAAAGACAGTAAAACCATTATCAGTAAAATAAATCCAAGATATTTCACAAACCTAAAGTACTTTTTGATTTTTACACTTTTCTCAATATCAACCTGTTCAGAAAAATCCTTATCAGTAGATTCTCCTATTATTGTCTGTTCCAATTCGACATTTTTCTTCTCTACCTCAAGATCTTCCATAATAATTTTCTTCCTTTTTAATAATACTTACGTTTATTCTGCAAAAACAAAATGCATTAATATATACTTCATAGTATAGATTAGGTCATCTACTAGAATAAAGATAGTATTTAAAAATATGCAAAAACTTTATTCAACTTTTAACTTTATAACAATCAAACTTAAAACCCTTTTAAAAAACGGATTAATCCTGTTTCTAATATTACTATTCCTTTTGTTCTCTACTTTTCTACTTATCTTAAATTACTATTTTAGAAACAGAATTTATCCCCAAATTAATGTTCTATCGTTAAACCTGGGGGGAAAAACAAAAAAAGAAGCAATTATCTTTTTAAGTGAAAATATCTCCCCACCCGGAAAGATCCAAATTTCTTCAAATAAAAAAAATTTCGATCTTTCCTTACCTGACATCTCTTTTAAATACGAATATGATAAAACTGTAGAAACTGCCTTTAATTACTACAGAAAAAACAATTTCCGTTTTAATTTTCTTAAACCATTCATTTTTTTGTTTAAAAAACACAATCTTGAAATTGAGTATAGCTACGACAAACAAAAACTCGATGAGTTTATTGAGGTTGTTTCAAACGATATTTTATCAGAGCCAATTTATCCTTCTGTCAATCTCATTGACGGAAAAATTATTGTCAATAAAGGCACTCCCGGCGAAACATTGGATAAAGAAATATTTTTAGATGAATTTGAAAAAAAAATCAAAAACATTAATTATTCTAAAATGTACTTACCGCTTAAAAAAATAGATCCTACTCTATCCCAAAAAGATTCAGAGATTTTTGAAAAAAGAGCAAAGAAATTTCTAAACAAGACACTCATACTGAAAAACGATTTTTTTAATCTTACACTTGATGATAAATCAATCCTTGGTTTTTTAGATTACTACGAACAATATAGCCTCGACAAAATAAAGGATTTTGTTATTGTGGAAATTTCCCCTCAACTAGAAAGGCCTCCCCAAAACGCAGTATTCAGATTTGAAAATGGCAAAGTCACTGAATTCACTCCTGCTAGAGATGGAATAAAAATAGAAATTAACAATTTTTTGGATAAAATCATTGACAGCCTCTCTGAATTAGAGAATACAGAAAACAACTCAATAATTATTGAAATACCTATCATCAAAGCCCCTCCGGAAATAACCTTAAACGAAGTTAATAATTTGGGTATAAGAGAATTATTAGGAAGAGGTTCATCTAAATTCAAGGGTTCAATTGAAAGTCGTGTACACAACATATCCCTCGCATCTTCAAAATTCAATGGCGTGTTAGTTCCTCCCGGTGAAACACTTTCTTTCAATAAAACCCTGGGAGATGTTTCAAGCTTTACAGGATACAAAAAGGCTTACATCATAAAGGATGGAAAAACAATTTTGGGAGATGGAGGAGGCGTTTGTCAGGTTTCAACAACACTTTTTAGGGCAGTTCTCAGTGCCGGTCTACCAATAATCGAAAGAAGTCCTCACTCCTACAGAGTTTATTATTATGAACAAGACTCGTCACCGGGAATGGATGCCACCGTTTTTGATCCCACAACAGATTTCAAATTTAAAAACGACACGCCAGGTTATATCCTAATTCAAACCTTTGTCGATGCCAAAAATTATAGTCTTACAATAGAAATTTATGGAACACCCGACGGAAGAAAGACCACTATTACAAAGCCAGAAATTTTATCCTCATCCCCACCACCCGATGATCTTTATATTGATGATCCTTCGTTGCCAGCTGGAGTTATTAAACAAATCGAACATAAAGCCTATGGCGCAAAAGTAAGGTTCATTTATAAAGTAGAGCGAGACGGTGAAATAATTATTAATCAGGAATTTATCTCTACATATCGTCCTTGGCAAGCAGTTTTTCTAAAAGGGGTAGGAAATACTAACTGATATTTCTAATTTATTTAAATAAAACTATCCTATTTCTAAACAATTATATACATAAAAATGAAGGGGTGTTTTTTTAAAAAATTTTAAAAATATATCATTTTTAATCGTATTTTCGGATAATTTTTTCTTGTATCAAATTTTTACCGAAAAAACTACAGGTATTTCATGTTATAGAAAAAATATGCTATATTTTTAAACTTATATGGAGATCGTCAAAATAAAACACGCAAAAATTTCTAAAATAGTTGATATCTTAAAAAAAGATGGTTTAGTAATCATGCCAACAGAAACCTTGTATGGAGCTATGGTTGATGCAACAAATCAAAAAGCTGTAAATAAATTGATCGTATACAAAAACCGTCCATTTGGGAAACCGTTTTCCATAGCGGTTAAAAATCAAAAAATGGCACAAGAATACGTCTATCTAAATAAAACCGCCAAAAATCTTTACAAAAAATATCTTCCTGGCCCTTTAACAATTATCTCAAAAAGTAAAGGAAAAGTTGCCAAAGGAATAGAAGCTGAAAATAAAACATTAGGGATAAGAATTCCTGACTATAAACTGGTAATTGATGTAGTAAATAAACTCGGTAAACCAGTTACAGCTACTTCAGCAAATGCAAGTTACAAAAAAAGGCCATACAAAATTTCTGATATTTTAGACAACCTCTCCATAAAGCAAAAAAAATTGATAGATCTAATCATTGATGGAGGAAAACTCCCTTTTAGAGAACCTTCCACAGTTATAGATACAACTTGCGATGACCCGGTAATTTTAAGACAAGGCGACATTAAACTAAAAAAAAGTTTTGAAGTCCTAAGTCGATCTGAAGAAGACACTCAAAACATAGCCAAAAATTTGTGGCAAAAATACGAAAAGTTTAAAGGCAAAAGAGCTATTATCTTTGCTCTTGAAGGCGAAATGGGTTCAGGTAAAACTCAATTTACCAAAGGGCTGGCCAAAGCTATCGGAATTGAGGAGGATATTTTGTCCCCTACATTTATTTTAGAAAGTGAATATTCTTCTAAAACCAATAAAATTTCTCTCATTCATATAGACACGTGGAGAATGCAAAATCCAGATGAACTTTTAAAAATTGGTTTTGAAAAAAGAATTAATGAAAAAGGCGTAATTTCAATAGAATGGGCAGAAAGAGTTTCAGATGTTATAAGAGAATTTGATGAACAGGCTATAATACTATGGGTAAAAATAAAATACACAAAAAAATTCAATGAAAGATTAATAAGCTGGGGGGTAATTTAACTTTTTTTACTCAATGGTCTCTAAATCAAAATATAAAATACTTTCTATCGACACATCATGCGATGAAACATCTGCCTCGATAACAGAAAATCTTGTTGTTTTATCAAACGTAATATGGTCTCAAGCTTCACTTCACGCAAAATGGGGTGGCGTAGTTCCATCTCTAGCAAAGAGAGAGCACGAAGAAAGAATAGATTGGGTAATAAAAAAGTCTTTGACAAAATCCCGTAAAAAACTAGAGGATCTTGATGCTGTCGCAGTAACTTTTGGACCAGGCCTGGCTATCGCTTTGGAAGTTGGAATAAGAAAAGCTAAAGAAATTTGCAAAAATTACAATTTACCCCTGATTCCAGTTAATCATATCGAGGGGCATTTGCTTAGCCCTCTGGCACTTTCCAAAAATAAAATACAACTTCTTCAAGACACTTTTCCAGCTTACGGTCTTATTACATCAGGAGGACATACTGAAATCATATTTGCAAAAAACCCAAACAATTATGAAGTTCTTGCTCAAACACAAGACGACGCACTAGGTGAATCTTTGGATAAAGCTGCAAGAATATTAGGATTTGGTTACCCTGGAGGTGAAATTTTGGAAAAGGTTGCAAAAAAAGGGAATCCGAAAGTTTATAAACTTCCAATTCCTCTTATCGGCAGAGAAAAAGAAATGTTCTTAAGCTATTCAGGTATTAAAACTGCTTTAATTAGAAAAATTGAGGAAATAAAAATAACTAAAAATGATCTTTCAAAGGAAGACATAGAAAATCTAGCCTCTTCCTATCAACAAAATTGTTTTCAACATTTAATAAGAATTTTAGAATATGTTTTTAATCAAAACACATATAAAGCAAAAAAAATTCTTTGCGGAGGTGGGGTTATGGCTAACAAAACCTTAAGAAAAATGGTTAGAGCAACTTCGTCAAGGTATGGTATTAAAACATTATTTCCTTTTTCTAAAAAACTTTATGGTGACAACGCGGCCATGATTGGGATTGCTGCTTATTTTAGGTTTAAGAATAAAAATTATTTTAAAATAAACAACCTAGATATATTGGAAAGAATTCCCAATGCACGTATAGATAAAAAATATTTTCATTTTTAAATTTCCAAAAATTGAGAATATATTGAAATAGTGTATAATTCTAATAAAAAAAAGCGTTCTGAGTGGGATTCGTCCCCCCACAAGCTGCTTGCTGAACAGAACTTTAAGCAAGACAGGTAAGCCTGTAATAGCTTGAAATAAGTAAAAAAAAAGAAGGTGGTACCACGGATTCTTCAGAACCGTCCTTCAGGTCATCTGAAGAATAAAAATTCATATGGACAAGGTTTACAATCACAGAAAATATGAATCCAATATTTATCAACTTTGGGAAAGTTCTAGTGCATTTACTCCTACAATCGATAAAAACAAAAAACCCTTCACAATAATTATGCCTCCTCCTAATGCAAATGATCCCTTGCATGTCGGACATGCACGATTTATTGCTATAGAAGATATTCTAATTAGGTACCATAGAATGCTAGGTAGACCCACTCTTTGGCTTCCAGGTTCTGATCATGCTGGAATCGAGACACAATTTGTTTTTGAAAAACACCTAAAAGAAGAGGGCAAAAGCCGTTTTGATTTTAACCGAGATAAACTTTATCAAATGATCTGGGATTATGTTCAAAAAAATACCGGAATTATGGAAAAACAACTAAAAATACTGGGTGCATCTTGCGACTGGACAAGGTTTAAATTTACCCTAGATCCCGAGATAGTAAAAATTGTCTATAAAACCTTTAAAAAACTTCATGATGATGGATTGATTTATCGAGGAGAGAGGGTTGTCAACTACTGCCCTCGTTGCGGAACTTCTTTTTCCCAACTAGAGGTAAATTATATTGAAAAAGACGATTTCTTATATTTCATAAATTATGGCTTACTATCCATAGCCACAACAAGACCTGAAACAATATTTGCTGATGTTGCAATCGCTGTTAATCCTAAAGACAAAAGATATACACACTTAATTGGCAAAACTGCAACAATTCCGATTATAAACCGTGAGATACCAATAATTAAAGATTCTCTGGTTGATCCAAATTTTGGCAGTGGGGCTTTAAAAGTAACCCCAGGACATGATCCAGTAGATTTCGAGATAGGCCAAAAGCATAAACTTCCAGTGTTATCTATCATAGATGAAACCGGAAAAATGATAAATACTCCACCAAAATATATCGGTTTGTCTGTAAGTTCAGCTAGAGAGGAGGTGGTTAAAGACCTAAAAGAAAAAGGGGTATTAATAAAAATAGAAAAAATTCACCACACTGTCGGAACATGCTACCGGGATAAAGGAAATTTAGAACCTACAGTATCCAAGCAATGGTTCTTAAATGTCAATCCATTGGTAAAAATGACCTTAAATGCTATCAAAGAAAAAAGTGTTGTCTTTGCTTCAAAAAAGTACGAAAAAATTGCAATACACTGGCTTAAAAATTTAAAGGATTGGAACATATCCCGCCAGATAGTTTGGGGAATAAGAATACCAGCCTGGAGATGTGAAAAGTGTCTCGAGTGGACCGTAACAGATGGAAAAACACCTAAAATTTGTAGTCTTTGCGGCCATACTAAACTCAAACAAGATGAGGATACATTTGATACTTGGTTTTCTTCAGGCCAATGGCCTTATGCCACATTGTTATCAAATTCAAAAAATTCCCCAATTTCCGATCGATCAAAAACAAACTCTAAAACCCTGTCTAAAATTAATATCGATTATCCAGTTTCAGAAGACTTCAAATATTTTTATCCTACGTCTTTGATGGAAACCGGCTATGACATTCTTCCTTTTTGGGTAATAAGGATGATTATGCTGGGTCTTTACATAACAAACAACGTCCCATTTAAAACAGTTCTTCTACACGGTTTGGTTAGAGATGCAAAAGGAGAAAAAATAAGCAAATCAAAAGGTAACGTAATTGATCCTATAGAAATGGCTGAAAAATACGGAGCAGATTCGCTAAGAATGAGTCTTGTTTGGGGCGCCTTAATCGAAAATGACATCTCTTTATCAGAAGATAATATTCGTGGACAAAGAAATTTTTCAAATAAAATTTGGAATTTGGGAAGGTTTATAAAAAATAAATTTGAACAAACTCAATGTGAGTTCCTAAATTTAAAAGAAATTAATAGGCACATAAAAAATGAGGATAAAGAAATAATTAAAGAAACTAAAAATCTTGTTAAAAAAACTGGTAACTTGATTGAAAAATACCGATTAAACGAAGCTGCACAAAGCCTATATGAATTTATTTGGAGGAAATTTGCCGATAAATACACTGAATCAATCAAAAAAAGATTGGAAAACGGTGATAAATTTGTCTTATCAGTTTATCTTAATTTATATATCACCTACCTTAAACTTTTACATCCTTTTATGCCTTTTGTTACCGAAGCAATTTGGCAAGAAATCAAACATTTGATAAAAGAAAAATACGAAAGCATGCTTATAAACAGCCCATGGCCATCGAACTTTTTTAACAGTAATTAATCTAAAAACCTTATAGAACTAATAAGTTTTTGCATTTGATCCGTAATTGTACTAAAAGAATACGTAAAATTTTTCCTTTGAAAAACCAGAAAACTTTTTCTTTCCAATTGATCATCCTCCGGCTCAACCTCTATTAACCTTGCCTTCTCTTCCAATAAATCTATCTCTTTTTCTTTTATTACTTTTATTTTTCCCTCCCTTTTAATCCCTTCCTTTATACGATTTATTTCCTCATCAACTCCCCCACTGCTTATACCAAAAGCTACTCCTTTAGCTAGAGAAAATTTATTTTCTTCAAAAACTACAAAATATTCATATTCTCCAGGTTCTTCATATTCAACTTTTCTCAAAAAAGGTGGGTAAGAAAAGCCAATGGAATAATCTTTGTTCTCGTAATTTGACCAATTATCATCCATTTTATTTTCTTCATCCTTTTTAATAACGAGGTTTTTATTATCATTTTTGTACGAATCACTAAAACTCTTATCTACTAATACTTTATTACTTTGCGAAAGAATTAAAGAAAAGATACTTCCAATTAAAAGTAATAAACCAATTTTTAAAACGCTTATTTTTTTTCTTTTTTTAATCATAAAAAGCACTCTTTTTCTTATCGTATATTGTAAAAAAGCTAAAACTTTTCTTAGATATTAACCTAAATATATTACGAAAGCTTATCTTCTTGACCTTCCTTAGTTGATTCAGAAGTTTCTGGGGCTTCTACTTCCTCTTTCTTTTCTTCTCCCTCTTCTTTGGGAGTGATTTCTTCTTTTTCCTCTTTAGCGGCTTCCACTTTGACTACAATTTTCTGTAAATCATCTCTTATTTCCACCTTAGTTTTATCGTACTTTAAATCCTTTATAATAATTGTTTGATCAACTGAATTAAGATCATTAGCATTTATTTCAAACTTTTCAGGCAAATCACCAGGCAAAGCTTCAACTTCTACCTCATCAAGATATTGTACAACTGTTCCCAAACCTTGTTTCTCAACTGGTGACTCGCCAATAATTGTGATGGGTACTTTAGCAGTAACTTTTTCTTTAAGGTCAACTTGTAAAAAATCTATATGCAAAGGAAAATCATTTATAGGATCTTTTTGTACAAAATGAATTAAAACAGGTCTTTTACTTCCATCTACCTGCAATTCCAAAAGGCCTGTCTCCCCAACTTGTTTGAAAACTTTTTGAAATTCGCCCAATTTAATCTCTATAGGCTCAGATTTAATCTTTTTACCATAAATAATAGCCGGAATAATCCCCTCTTTTCTTAAATTTTTTACCTTTCTTCCAAATATCTTTCTTTTTTCAGCTTTTAATATATATTTATCCATAAATTACTACCAAAAAATACGGGCTTTCAAATCCCCGCTTGGTAAGGCATTATATCTAAAATCTTTATTCTCAGTCAAGCAATCTTTATTATCAGTTTTAAAATCAACCCCATCAGGCAAATTCAAAAAAAGATCAACGGGATAATTTTTTACTCCAGATTGTTTACTTAAAAATAATCTATATTCACCTTTCTTTTCAAAATCGATTAATAATCTATTCTCCCAAATAAAAGATATTTTCCTTAATTCGTTAGGCTTTAACTCTAAATATACACCCGCTTCTTTTGTTTTTTTACCTGCAATAATATCAGGAATTAAATACTTTTCTTCATCAACAGATTCTACTTTTACTGAAGAAAAACTTGTTTCATTACCGGCAAAAAATCTCAAGTAAACTTTATAATCTTTCTTTCCTGTATTCTTAACATAAAAATCAAATCTACCTTTTAACACTTTCTCCTGAAAATAAATGCTCACTTTAGCCATTCTTGAAACAGAAGACGAAACTTCCCCCTCAGATGTTTCTATCAAAGAAAAATAATCCAAGAAGCAATTTGCAATACAATCCTCCTTTAATATTTTTTTTTCTAAATCAGTTTTTAAATGATTGTTTCCTAATCCTTGATCACTAAAGTAAATTTGGATATCCTTTTGATTAAATCCTTCATATATTTTTTTGATTATTTTTAAACCCTTATCATTTATCAAAATACCCTTATTTACTTTATCCATTTCATTAACTAACTCATTTATAAAATTTTGATTTATAAATAATGTTCCATCAATCTTTGTCTTAAACTCCTTATTTATAAAATTAGAAACATCTAAGGCAGAATATGATATATCAGGATTCCAGTTAAACTTATCAAGGTTGGTATAACTATCTTTAAAATATTTTTTTACAACCACTGGTTTTTCAAAACTACCTAAAATTTTATTATTTAATTCATATTTGTCTTCAATTAAGAGACTGGCAATAGAAAAATTATGGAGAATAAGAAAAACAAACTTTTCTATTACTCCCCCAGTGGGTCTCAAATACGAGTTATCTTGCAAAACTATTAAATACTTTCTTTCTCCTTCATAACCAAGCAATAAAGTTAAATTTTTTAATATATCTCCAAATTTATAACTTAAATTTTTTAATTTATTTGTTTCCGAATTGTCAAAAATAACAAATTTTCTTAAAATTTCATTATCTTTATCACTTAGGTATTCCGCTTCTAAGAAACTAATGTCTTCATATAAATCATTCATATCTATACTTATTGAATTTATATCAGAAAAATTCAATCTTTCTTTATTATTAAAAGATTTAACAATTAAAATTAATTTTTCTAAAATACTTAAATATTCTCTATACGCTTCTGATTGAAGTTCTAAAACTAATGTGGGTTTTGTAAAAATATTATAATAATTATCTAATAAATATATCTGTTTTAAACCATTTGAAATTTTATTAGAACATTTAGAAAAAAATAGTGACATATTTGTTGAGTATTTAGATAAATAAAAAAAATCATTTTCATAAAAAAAATTAGATAAGTGTAAAAACGATAGCGATAATAAACATGATCCTACGGGAAATAAAAATAAAAATATAATAATACCTAAAATTAATTTACTGGTTTTATCTAATAAAGTTTCTTTTATTTTATTAAAATAATCTTTAACCTTTGTTACAAACCCATCTTTGTATTTTTTTCTTTTTTCTTTATCTTTAAGTAATTCTTTATATACTCTATTTAATATTATTTTTGGTCTCTTTTTAATTATGATTTCCTCATCATATTTAAAAATGTTAGTATTTCTATTCTTAATATTTAACGATTTTATATCAACACCGATAATTTCCACTAATCTATTCAACTTTATTTTTTTACCTATAATAAATACTGCTTTTCCAAAATAACTTATCGAAAATAATATTTTTATAATTAATGTAACCAAATCTTCATCCAATAAAGGATAAAAAAACTCATTACACCTTAAATTAATGTTTTTGTTTAGAACTATATTTTTTAAAACTTCATATAAATCACTTATATAAAAATCCTCGTATTTTGGTGTTATTAAATCACTGTAAAATATTACTGCACCAAATGATTTTAATTCTTGAAATTTCTTATAAATATAATCCTCATCAATACTTTTTAAATTAAAATTATTTAGTCCATTTATCAAAAATGTGGATTTTGTCTTAAAAATTTTATTTATATATTTATATAAATTGATGTTTTTGTTTAAACTTTTTATAAATTTATTTTTGTTCTCATACTCTTTATCTTTAAATTTATTAAAATAAATTAAATAATTTATATTTGTTTTATTTCTGATTAATTCCTTTATATTTTTTATAATATTAACATCATTGTTAGAATAACTATTCATTAAATCTTTTTTATCATTTTTGGTAATTAAATAAACCTTTAAGTTATAATTCAAAAGGTTCTTAATTAATAATTTGTTAATACTACTAATATCTGAAAATATTAAAATACTATTTTTCTCAGTAATTTTACTTTGTAACATTATTGATTATTAACTAAAAGGTTTATTTAAATGAAGTGATATTTTTAAAAATTTTTAATAAAAAATATTTTCTAACGTGAAACTATTTTGAATTTTCATCTAAAATTTTATTTACTAAATAATCAGCTATTCTATTTTTTTCTCTAGATATTAAATAAAAGTTAATAGGTATCTTTAAATTCTTAATAACACTTTTGACCTCATTATATAAAGGAAAAAGTTTTTTACTTTTAATTCGGTACTTGCCCGTTATTTGGCTAAAAACTAGTTCAGAATCAATAAAAAAATTAATAGAAAAGTTATTAGTAAAATAATTCATATTTGATTTTATCCAATTCAACGCATTTATTACACCATAATACTCTGACTCATTGTTGGTCTTAATTCCTAGATACTGGGAATTTTTAAAAATAACCTTGCCGTCTTTTATTACTACAAAAGCACAACTAGAAAAACCGGGGTTTCCTCTCGATCCTCCGTCCGAATATATTTTAAAAACATTTTTATCCATCAAGATTTTGAAGAAATTATAAGACAGCGTTCTTTACCCTCCCCTCGGGACTCTGTCTTTATACGAGGGTTTTCAGAAAGATAAAGATGTATGATTCTTCTTTGAGATGATGAAAGATTATACAAGTACTGTGGTTTACCTGTTTCTTCTGCGCGTTTTGCAGTAACTTCAGCCAAACTTTCAAGTCTCCTTTTTTCCTGATTCCTCCAACCAGAAACGTCTATAATAACTCTTCTCCATTTTTTAAATTTATTATTTAAAATAACACCAATAATCAATTGAAGAGAATTAAGTACTTTACCTCTGTTTCCAATCAATAAACCTGCATCTCTTTCCACATTAATATTAATTATTAAATCATCGCTAGCCTCGTCAATTTCAGTAACTATTTCCGGCTTTACATCAAGAAAATTCAATAAATCTCCAACTATTTGTGTAGCTAGTTCTTTTTCCTTATCTGCGTTTTCTTTATCAGAACTCATAATTTTTTACTATGAAAATTTATCTTTTCAAGATATGGTGTTAGTTCACCCCATCCTTGGTTTTTTACCTGTTGATAAACTTGAGTCAAAGAAAAAACCAACCAATAAATTGCTAATCCTGATGCGAATTTCATCCCAATCAAAAGAGTAAATAAGGGAAAAGTGTAAATCATTGATTTTTGCATTGCTATCTGAAAATCATCAGTCTTTTCTAAAGTCTTATTTGCAATTTTTTCTTCTAATTTTGTGTATGGAGAACTTATTTTAGCCGATAAAAATTGTACCAAAGCTGTGAAAATCAAAACAGGTCCAGGAATAGAAAATGGAATAAATGGAAAGTTAAATACATCTGGTTTAGTTACATCCAAATACAAAAATTTTGTATTCAAAACACTATCAGTCGAAAATTTTAATGGTTCATAAAGTAATTGGTTAAACTGCAATATTGCATCTCCGTTTGGAGAAAGTACTTTCATAAACACATTAAAAAATGCTATTAAAACAATTATTTGTAAAATATATGGTAAACAACCAGCACCGGGATTAACTCCCTTTTCTTTATAAAAATCTGCCTGTGCTTGTGCAAGTTTAACTTTGTCATCTTTATATTTTTTTTTAAGTTTTTCTAATTGAGGAGCTACTTCTTTCAATTTCTTCATTGATTCCAAATAAGGTTTTGTTAACGGACTTAAAATTAATCGCAGAAAGAGACTAAATGCTATTATTGCTAATCCCATATTTCCCCACAAGACTTTATAAAAGAAGACTAGTCCATTTGCCAAAGGTTTGATTAGTAATAATGAAAAAATGTCCATAAATTATTATTTTTAAATTTTATAATTTAAATAGGAATTACAACCTAAAATTCTTTTAACACTTAGCAAAACTCCCCTTAAAACTCCATATTTGTTAATTACTTCTTCCGAATATTCACTACATGTTGGTCTAAAACGACAATTACTTGGCAAATAAAGATTTAGATAAGGCTTTAATACTTTCCTATAAAACCATATTAAGAATAAAATTATTCTTTTCATATTTTGTTCATTTATAATTGTTTTTAAAGTTTATAAAAAATTCCTGAACTTCCTTCATAATTTCATCAGTGGATTTGCTTACAATACTCTTCTTAGCTAAAAGAACGAAATCCAAACCAACCGGAATTATACCAATATTCCTTCTAACAGATTCACTCATGGCTCTTTTAACCCTGTTTCTGTTTATAGCAAGTCTTGATATCTTTTTAGAAACTACAAAAGCAAATTTTGGAATATCTAAATCCTCCCTTTTTCTAAAAAAAACTCCAAAGTTTTCCGACTGAACCTTTCTACCATTCTTCAAAATATCCTCAATCTTCTTTTGTCCTTTCAAAGAATATATTTGTGCAAGCATGGTTTAAACCAGTCTCTTTCTTTTTCTTAATATCCTTCTTTTAATAACCTTCTTTCTCCTTTTATCTTTAGATCTTGACCTAAAACCATGAACTCTTGCTCTCTTGATTCGACTTGGTTTGTAAGTCCTTTTTGGCATAAGCTTTTAAATCAACTTACTTATAATACAGAAGAATTTTAAAATTTTCCATACCTTGAAAATATCAAAATAACATACATCCTTTTAAATTACCAATTTTGGGGATTGACTTAATGTGGATAACTTTTTTATTATGCATTTGCCCTTCAAACAGTTTACTGCCCTTCAATATTATTGTTGATAGTATGAACGAACTAAATACAAAAAAAATTTGGCATGATGTATTAGAAACAATTAAAATTAATGTTTCACCCGCAAATTTTACAACATGGTTTAAACAAACCCACCTAATAAGTTTAAAAAATCAGGATGGAAGGTATATAGCAGAAATTGGTTGTTCTTCTCCTTTTACTAAAAATACAATCGAAACCAGATATTTTGGCTTGATTCAAGATAACCTAACAAAATCACTAAACTCCAGTTGTGATCTTATCTTCACAGTAAAATCTAGCTCTGAATATGAAGGTGATAAAGAAAAAAAACCTACCCCTCTTTTTGAAAACTATCCAGATAAGGAAAATCTTTTTGATAGTTTAATAAGAGCGGGTATAAGAATCGGTTTTACTTTTGAAAATTTTGCCGTTTCTTCATCCAACCAAATGGCTTGGGCAGCGGCAGAAGCTGTTACAAAAAATATTGGAAAAGCATATAATCCCTTGTTTATTTGGGGAGGGGTCGGAGTCGGAAAAACTCATCTTATGAGCGCCGTGGGACACAGGGCACTGGAACAAGATCCTAATACACCAGTTTTATTTTGCACAGGCGAACAATTTACAAATGATATTGTTGAGGGTATTAGAAATAAAAACACCCCTGCAGTAAGAAATAAATACAGGAAACTTAAAATTCTTCTTATTGACGATATTCAATTTATTGCGGGAAAAGACGCTGTACAAGAAGAATTTTTCCACACCTTTAATGCACTTGTTTTCGCTGGCGCCCAAATAATACTAACTTCAGATAAACCTCCATCTGATATTCCAAAACTTGAAGAGAGGTTAAGAAGTCGTTTTGAAGCTGGTTTAATTGTAGATATTGCACCACCTGATTTTGAGCTTAGATGCGCCATAACCCAGATAAAAGCGCAGGAAAAAAATATACCTTTAGAAATGGATCTTATACATCTAATTGCTGGTAATTTAGAATCTGCAAGAAAAATAGAAGGATTTTTAACAAAACTCTTGTCTGAAACTACAACCAAAAAAATCAGCCCCACTAAAGAAATTGTCGAAAATCTTTTGGGTAAAAAAGGAGAAAACGATATTAAACTTTTAAAAGCAACTCCTAATGATATTCTTTCAGCGGTTTCCAAATACTATTCGCTGGGGAAAAGGTCTCTTTTAGGTAATATAAGAGCAAGATCTATTGCGCGACCAAGACAAATTTTAATGTATCTATTAAGAAAGGAGTTGTCTTTACCTTACAAAGAAATTGGAAGATTAATTGGAGGGCGTGACCATACAACTGTAATGCACGCTGTGGAAAAAATAACAAATTTAGTTTCAACCTCTATGCAAGTAAGGGAGGATTTAAGGGGGATAAAAAATATGATATGAGGATAAAATTTATAAATTTTTACACTTATCCACAAAAATACTTTTTTCATCCACACATTTTTCTACATTTTAACAAGGCTAATAATCACATTAAGTTTTATCTTCAATTAATTTCAGATTTACACATATCTACATTTTCTACTACTAGAACTACTAATTAAAATATGATAAAAATGCACATAACAAATACTTAATCACATATGAAAGTCCAAGTATTACAGGAAAATTTTCTAAAAGCACTTAATATCTGTTCAAGATTTGTTAGTTCAAGAGTACAACTTCCCGTACTTGCCAATATACTTTTAAAAACAAATAAAAACAAACTTTCTCTCTCTGCAACAAACTTGGAAAACTCTGTGGTTATAAGCATTGGGGCTAAGGTTATTAAAGAGGGTGAAATAACTATTCCTTCAAGGATAATTACCGAAACAATTTCCAATTTAGATGTAGGTACAATTGATCTCGAAGTAGAAAAAGAGATATTAAAAATTAAGACAAATAACTTTGAATCTAATATTTCAGGTCTTAATTCTTCGGATTTTCCCAGTATTCCATCTGAAATTGGAATAAATAATTTTGAAGTAGAAAGTGACGGTTTTTTGGATGCATTAAATTCTGTTTTATTTTCTGTCTCTTCTGATGAGACAAGACCTGTTTTAACTGGGGTCTTATTAATAATAGGAAAAGAACATATAACTTTAGTTGCAACAGATGGTTTTCGTTTATCTCAAAAAAAGATAAAAAATAAGGGTATTAAAGAAGAAATTAAATTTATTTTGCCTAAAAGTATTTTATCTGAGCTTGTTAGGGTAAGTACTTCTGAGAAAATTGTCGTCTCCTACAAAAAAAATGAGAACCAAATTATTTTTGGTCTAGATGATATAATTTTAAGTTCAAGAATAATAGAAGGGGAATTTCCAGATTTTGAAAGGATAATTCCTAAAAATACAAAATTTAAAGTAAATTTGGATAGGGAGGATTTTTTAAGGTCCGTTAAATTAGCTGGAGTTTTTGCTAGAGACTCAGCAAATGTTGTTAAATTGAGAATTTTAAAAGATATTGTTCAAGTGTTGGCTGAAAGTAGTCAATCAGGAAGTCAGAAGAGAGAATTGGAAGCTAAAATAGAGAAAGACAATTCAGATACTTTTACTATTGCGTTTAATTACAGATTTTTAGAGGACTTTTTAAGTGTGATAAAAGGTGAGGTTGTGAGAATGGAATTTTCAGATCCCAATGCTCCATCTTTATTTTTAGACGAGAAAGACAGTGATTTTTTACACATAATTATGCCGGTAAGACTTCAGGTATAAACTTAAATAACAAAATATTTAATATTTTTTGTATCTACTCCAATAGCCTCTAGATCGTTCAAAGCTTTATTTAAAATATTTTGTTTTTCTTCTGATGAAATATTTTGATTATTCAATTTGATTCTAAACGCATTTTGTTCGAAACTATAAACTATAGAATATTCTTCTTTGACGATTGGTAATTTTTTATTCCAGGGATACTCTTTATCTGTCTTTTTCTGGGCTTCTCCTACAGTAATGGCGTCTTCAACTAATTGTTTAGTTTGTTGATTGAGTTGGTTAATAGAGAGAGGATTTGTATAGAAAGAAAAATTATATATAGTTTCTTTGTTATAAAAAACACTTATTGTGTATTTTGTTGAAGTTTTATAAGAAGTTAAATTTTTTATTTTAAGTAGGGTATTTTTTTCCCATACTTTTTCAAAATCTATTGTGGGATTGAATATTATTTCAATGGAATTTTTTTCGTTATCATTTAAATTTCTGTTAAAAGTAATTTCTATAATTTGATCATCAAGTACGTATTTTTGATTATTTGAGGGCAAGGTTTTAATTACCTTAATGGTTTGATCGATTATAGTAGGTGTAATATTAATTCCTTTTTTTGATTCTTCTTTATAGGGTCTTTGTTTTAGGGAGATAAATAAATAAATACCAATAATAAACATAAAAATCCATAAAATTATAAAAAATCTCTTTCTTTTTAAAATTGATTCAAATATATTCATGTATTTTATGGTATACCAAAACCCACTACCCTTGCCCAGGAAAGGTTTTCTACCCCGACTCCATCGTTTTCAAATATTAAGTAACCATCTTTATATCCAGAGTTTGCTTGTACAAAAACTATGGCCTGTTTCTCTATAACATGATGGACAATAGCAACATGATTTGTTCTTAGTGGCCCACCATATACATAAAAAAATATAATACTTCCGGTAGGTATGTTTTTTGAAGTGGCTTGTGACGCGTCTATAAAACGCCCGTTATTTCTAAACCAATTTTCTAGGATATTAGACATATAGTATTCTGGAATTTCATGTCCGGTCTCTTTCCAAGAAATCACTGCCAGTTGTGTACACCAGAAAAGGTTTCTAGCCTCGTTGGATACTTGATCTCTGGTTGGGTTAGGATTGACTGCGAATAATTCTTCATTGAAAAGTTGAGGATAACTTGGTGGATAATAAATTTCGTCTCTCGGAAAACCACCCAGTAACTGATTTAATTTTTCTGAATCATCAGGAGATCTGTTCCAGAAACACCAAAATCCCTGATAAAGGTCTGCTGTAATTTCCCAAGCTCTCTTGGCAATCCCGGTTGCGCCATTATTATCAAAGGAAATAGAACCCTTTTCGTAAGTACATTCGACTGGAAATTGTCCAAACCCTGCAGGAAAATCTGCTCTTTCGAAACCACCGAAAGGAACCACAAATGCACTATTGTTAATGATTATTAGAATAAAAATTACCAAAAAAAGAAATGTAATAATACTAATAATAACTGGAATACTTATTGTTATTACAATACTTGCAATTACAGCAGATAAAAATGCTGGTATACCAGCTATTACACTTGCAATTGATCTTAAACCCAATGTTGTTAAAAATATTCCGCCTGAAATAAGTGCAGGAACTACTGAACCTATTGCCAAAAATGCAACCATTGCGATTCCAGAAATTTCTTTAAGTTGCGATTTTAAATCTTCCTTGCCTGTTATAAACTTAAGTATTCCGCGAAAGATTTTGGTTAAAAACTTTAAAATTTTTGGAAGAATGTCAGTAATTATAGTAATTATAAGGGCGATGATATTTCCAATAATGGGCACTAAAGTTCCTAAGGCTTGTGCTACTGTTGTAATTCCTGCTTTAGCGGCGATTTTACTTCCTTGTTTGATTAGTTCTTTGCCGGCCTTTTTTAATGATTCTGTAATGATTTTTTTAGCCGCGTCTTTAGCCACAGATATACCTGTTTTTTCTAAAAGTTTTCCAGCCTTTTCTTTAACAAAATCAACTCCTTTATCAAAAAGGGGCTTAAGAAATCCATTATCTCCGGTTTGAAGAGAGATCTGGTTGGGTTTTTCTGCAGTTTGCGGAGAATCGGTGGCGGCAGGCTGTATTGTTATTGATACATTTGGTATTCCTGCTTCTTTCCTGAATGCGTATGCCAATTCGGGATTTGATTTTTGTAAAGTTTTCAGGATCCACGCCGAAAGCTGTAAGTCTTTTTCTTGCTGTTGTGTTATTAAATTGTTTTTAGCAACTCGATCGACTTCATTGGAGAATTGTTGAGCGTCAACTCCCAAAGGTAAAAGGTGTTTTGTTGCAACTTCGGCACTAGCTGATAGTTGTTCCGATGTGGTTCCCGGGGGAATTACCCCTTCGCTTATCAATAACGCTGTTTCTTCGGGTGTAAAGGAAATTTTACCAGTTCCGTCGATTACTTTTTCCCTGAAATTGATAGTTATCTGGGAAGGTTCGATAGCAGGAATAGTTGGAGTTGTAGTAATTATAATATTTTGCTGTGTTTCCATAGATTTTGATCTTTTTCTTTGTTTTCTTTCTGCCTTAAGCTGTTTTTCGTCAAGCTCCTCGGCATAAGCCCTATTTATATTCGACCACCTTTCCTGCCTGATGTTATATTCTTTTATTTCTTCCGGTGTTAATTCATCTTTATCTTTGCCTAGTTGTTGAAGATATCTTTCAGGGTCATATTTACGCACTTGCACCAAATACGCGGTTCTTAAATCTAGTTGTGTTGCACCGGGGGTTACCCCCAGAAGTTTCCAATTCTCACCGTGATTGATCGGCCCGGCTTTTTTGCCTATCCACTTTTTTTGTTTACGGTCGAGCGTGTCTTTCCATTCGTCCTGACGCTTATATCTTAAGTGTTCGTGATAATGATCTCTTCTGGTTTCGTCCCCGAGAACCTTGTGGGCTTTTTCTAAATAATAAAGAGTAGTTTTAGCACTTGCGAGACGTTTTTTAATTTCCGATTCGGAAAGTCCTTGTTCTCTTAGTTTTTTTTCTAAAACATCCGGTTGAAGTGATGCCTTTCTTTTTTTATAAGCTTCTTCGATCTCTTTTTGCGTTGCGTTTTCATCTAATCCAAGCAGATCGTAGTAATCAGGCTCTTCGGGAAGTTGTCCGACACTTACAGAGTTGGCCTTACGAAGCCGGGCTTGAAGAACCTCGTATGCCAATTCAACGCGCATACCAAGCGGGATTTTGGGATCAATAAGTGCTCCCTCAGAGGTTATTACAAAAGCTCTGGTACACAACTCCTCATAATCAAGATTTTTAGCCTGTACTAGTAATTTTCTTGCTTCATCACTCATTTTTCCTAATTTAATATTACACCATCATTTGTTTTCTTGGATGATTTTCAGCGTTGTTCTTAATGGAATATTTGATTGTTCGACCAACTCTTGTGGTTTGGTTGTTATCAATTTATGTTCTTCGGGAGAAGCAACTACAGTTATGGGTGCATGATTATTGCCGGCAAAAAAAATACCCTCTCCAATGTTTGCTCCAAGTAAAAGCTGTCTTTCACCTTGTGAGAGGTAAAATACATCGCCAACCTTGTCTATAGCGGCAGGAGATTGCTTTAGAAGAACCCTTAAAGCACTATTTGTAACAATTGCCTTGCCAATATCTTGGTTTAGAAAATCTTCAACGTCCTGGGTGATTGTA
Organism: uncultured Gammaproteobacteria bacterium; assembly: GCA_964431555.1. Classification (GTDB taxonomy): domain Bacteria; phylum Patescibacteriota; class Microgenomatia; order UBA8517; family UBA8517; genus CAYSJW01. The sequence continues at coordinate 67,604 of CAYSJW010000009.1, forward strand.
GTGAGTCCTAGATAATATTTTCTTGCGCGTTTAACAATACTCCACAAAAACTGAGCTGAATCTGAAAACCTCATCATATGCCACGCCTCATCAACAACCAAAAGTCTGGGTCTAAGATTTTTCTTGATTCTGGTCCAGATAAAATCCAGAATAACAAACATAGCAATTGGTCTTAAGGCATCTTGGAGCTCCCGTACGGAAAAAACAGTAAAGGGGTTGTTTATTTCAATATTTGTTTGTTTGTCAAAAATTCCCACAAAGCTTCCTCTGACAAATTTTTCAATTCTTGCTGCCAAATCTAATGCGTCAGGAGTTTCCATTCCGATAAGTATTTTATAAAGATCTTCCATTAAGGGAGGTTCTTTGGTTTGGGTTTCAGGATCTTGAGTAATCCCCTTGGATTTATAGGTTGCAACTAAAGCCCTGTCAAGAAGAGCCTCTTGTATTGGAGTTATTTGTCCCATGATGACTTTAAAAAGGGAATGTAAAGAAAGAATTTTAAGGCCAAGGTTGTTTTCACCCTCTTCATAGACTTGGGAAAGATCAAAAGGGTTAATTTTTGATGGAGAGTTGAAAGAAAATGAAATATTTACCCCTCCTACCGCGTTGGCTAGGTTTTTATACTCACCTTCAGGATCGATTATGATTATTTCTGTCCCAAGCATTAATGATCTTAAACTTTCCAATTTGACAAAGTAGCTTTTACCTGCGCCTGAAGTTGCAAAAACAGTCATGTTGGAATTTTCCAGTGAGAATCGGTCGAAGATGATAAAGGATCCGTTTTGGGTGTTTATCCCATATAGAACTCCTTTATCAGCAGATAACTCCGCACTGGTTAGGGGAAAAGTCGTGGCCAAAGATGATGTATCCATATTTCTGGTTATGGAAAGACGATCTAACCCAAAAGGGGAGGTTGATAAAAGACCATTGTCCATATCTAAGGTGGCGTGTTTAGCTACAACTAAAAGAGAACCAAGCGTTGCCTCAACCTGCTTGGTAATATGGTTTAATTGCTCTAGATCAGAAGCTCTGATGGTGATATAAAAACCAAATTCAAAAAAGTGTTCGGCTCCCTTAACAAGTTCTTCTTGGAAAAGTCTTGCATCTTCAAGTTTAGCCTCGGTTGCAGGATCAACTATTTTTCCTCTTTCAATGTCGGTGGCGATTTCAGCTTCCATTTCGGCAACCTTTCTCATAAGATCATCTAAAACGCTTTTACCTTCAACGGGGTATATAAAAAATGAGATATCCAAAGAACTATTGAAGTTGATTATTTGCTCTAACCAGCCTGGAGATACAAAGCGCGGATATCCAGAAACAAAAAGAGTTCTAAGGTATACATTATTGATTTTTAGATAGTCCATTTCAATTTCTACCATTTGTGGTGCTACAACATCGAGTATGTTGAGATTTTGAGAATTAACCGCCTCAACGGGATTAATTATTTTCGGTTTGTCGACTATTACTTGTTTAGCCTTATCTGAATTTAAAGCATCTTTCTCTTTGAGAGTTTTTTCTTTACTTTGGGTAGAATCTTTTGGAAGATTGTTAATTGTTTTTGTTTTTGGTTTAAAAAAATTAAGTTTTAACATAGTTAAACATTAAAAAGTTCCTTCTCCTTTATAGGTGGTTCGGGATTGTATGTTTGATAAAAAAGATTAATAAGTTCATCGTTATTAAGTTGGTGTAGAGATATTCCTAATCGTCCAGCCTGTCTTATTAGATGGTCTCTTTTGGGAAAGAGTGAAATTTTTGCTTTTCTAACCACGTATGATTTAGGGTAGGGAAGCTTAGGGTTTTTTCCGCCTGAAGGAAGAAAGGACGAAGATAAAGATTTTGAAATCCCCAATTCATATGGACTAAACGGTATTACAATGTAAAATTTTTTAGATAGTACATTTCTCTTTTTGATTGCATCCTGTACAAAATTCATGTAGTCATCCATTATGTTTTTAAGCTTTTGGTTTTTTATTTTTTGACTAGCATTGGTTAAGAATTCCATGTAAGTTGATATATCTTTTTTTTCGCTTCTGACAACTATTTGGACGGGAAAATTAAAAGAGTTTAAAAGACCAGCGTATGAAGCGATAACTGCTTTTTGTTCCCTTTCATTAAGAAGTCCGAAATTAAGAGAAGTTGATTCCATGATTAAAGCTGCACCTCCATTTTTATAAATAACAATGTTGTCTGTAATATCTGCAATAGGAATTAATTCTTGGGTTGATGCTGTTAGTGGTTTGTCGGGTTTAGAGATAAACGGTATGGGCATGGGAATTAACTGTCGGTTTTAAAAATTAAATTAAAAATTAAAACTTCCATATTTTTTGTATAAAATCTAATTATTAACCTTTTCCTTTCCGGTAATCACAATTGGTGGTATTATTTTGCCTAAAGCACTGATATTTATTGGTTCAAATAAAAAGCCCTCTTTTTCTGTAATTATTTGATAATTGCCGTTTACTAAGGGGGTAACTATCATAAAATGACCTAATTTGTTGCTTCTTAATGCCCTTGCGGGCCTTCCGTTGGAATCACGAATCTCAAGTATGGCGTTTTCGATAATTTTTCCGTTAGTATCTTGTACCTGACCGACAATAATGTTTGGTTTGGATGGTGGAAGTGGAGGAGCGGCTTCAGAGGAAAATTGGGCTTGTTTAATATCTTTGTAGATACGGCCTTCTGAAGGCGTTAGTTTGAATCCGGTCGAAGGAACCTTTTCCGCTTTATCTGGAAGAGTTTGTTGAGTTTCCTTTTTTGGTTGGGGCTTTATTTTTATAGCTTCGGTTTTGGGAAATTGAATACCACGTCTGTCATACGTAATTCCCTTATCGGCTAGATCAACTTTATTGGTTGGGATGTATGCTAATTCTGAAAAGCTATTATTTATATTTTGCAATATTTGGCTTTCCTGCGTCTCTAATTTTGCTTGTTCATCTGAGGTTTTCATGATGGCAAGCAATTGAGGAGAGGTTTTTTTATTATCCTCTGCTTGTGTACTTGTTTCGGGTTGGAAGTAGCTGAAATTATCAGGAAGTTTTTTCCAAACATAAAGGGTAGGGGAGTAAATTGCTTTAAAAAAAAGAACAATCCATTTTGCCAAAGGTCTATCTTCTAAAGGGAAAAAAGCGAGCGCAATTCCCATTACAAAGGAAAAGATGATTAAAGGCCATTTGATATAAGAAGGTAAACCTGAAGAATAAATTAGAAGAGCAATTAAAGCCCCACCAGCAACCTGAAAAAATTGTTGTAAGGTCATATCACCAACCAGTTTAAACTGGTAAGATGATACCTGTTGTGGAATTGGATGTTGTTCTTCAATTTCCATAATTAGAGTATAAGAGCGGGAGAGTATAAGAGTGTAAGTAACACTCTCATTTCCTCATGCTCTTCTGATAAGCATATAATAGTTTTTTTATCTTCTGATATGACTTTGATAATTTTGACTAATTTAATATTATCAAAATATTGCAGTTTGTAGGATAGGTAATAGATTTAAGGTTTTAAAATAAAGAAACTGTTCTTTATTAGAAAATTTTTTCGTCATTTTGTGAGTAAGAAAAACCAGCCCAAAAAATTTTGGTAAACTATTAGCTTTTCGCAACCTTGTTTTAGGTAGGCAGTTTCAAAATTCATGTATTCTCACGCTCTTCCTCTTCTACTTTTACCCGTGGACATGTTATTTCAACCGGTAAACTTTTTCACAAAATTATGTATTAAAAACTTAAGGTTGGTGGTAAAATATATGATATGACAAATTCAGAAAGAGTAGGCGATAGTGGTTCGGGGAGTTCAAGAGGAAAAGAGGGAAGCAGAAAAAAGGGGGGAAAAGGAACGAAAGAGGGAGAAAAGAATAAAAAAGTTGGTGGTGGGGAAGTTGGGTCGCAAAATAAACCCGAATCTCCAGACCGTGGTGAATTAGGTGTTCCAGTGACAAGAAAAGAAGATTTAAAAGATCAACCTGATGATTCTACAGAGGCAAGACTGTTAAGAAGAATTTTAGGGGAAACAATATCGTTTAGAAAGCAAATGAAAACTCAACTTGAAGAAATTAGATCTACAATCTCTTCGCAAACAACCGCAATAAACCAATTACTTGAGAGGCTTGCTAAAGCCGCAAGTCCTGCTGATGAACAAGTGTTGATGAAGACGATTGATGCAATGGAGAAAAAGCTTGTAGAAAGCGTTGAGGGATTCAGCAATGTATTAGATAAAGTAAACGCCTCAATTAATCAGGAACAGCAAATTTTTGAAGAGAACAGGGAAATGATAGCGCTATTTATGAGGGAACTTGAAAGAATGCAAGAAGCTCAAGGTATTACGGAAAGTCTTAGGATCCCTTCCCTTGATAGAATGGCAGCGAGGCTAAAAGGAGACTTTAAAGAAGAGTATGAAAAATCTAGAAAAGTAGGAGATAAAGATTGGACCGTAGAGAATGAAATATATCAGAATATGGTAGAGGATTGGTTTGAGGAACACATCAGAGCTATGGAATCAAGCGAGCTTGCATTTGAAGAACAACCAGATATGTACAGATACCTTTCGCTTTATGCGAGCAACTTTGCAAAAACTGAAGGGATGAAAGATTTTGGAGAGAGGATTCAGGCAAAACTTGAAGCAAGAAGAATACGACATCGCGCAGTGAGAGTTTTGAGCATGTCTCCGCCAGATGCTATTGTTAATGTAATGCAAAATTTTAAAGTACAGGAAATGTCGAATTTTTTTAGGGGAGAGGTTGTTGGATCCTATTCCATAGATAAGGCAACCGGAACAAGGGCTAGGGGTACTGATGGCGAAGTTGTTGTAATTAACCATGTCGAAAGGGAGCTTAGAAACTACGAGAGGATGATGAGAATATTAAGGGAAAGAAGAGATGAATACAGAAAAAAGTACTTAGAAGAAGAAGAAAGGATGAAAAAACGCTTAGGTGTTAGGGTATTGGATTATGGGCAAAGAGTTAAACTGCAAAATAACCCTGAATTAAAGAGGTTGAGTGAAGAAATAAAAGTTAAGGAAAAATATATTGTAGATTATTACACTTATGGTGGCCACATAGAGGATGAAGGAATTGATGGAGCCTATGTTGATGAAGAAGGCAACCTGCAGGATAGATGGAACGAAGAGTTAGGTAGTCAAAGTAATGATAATAGAGATGGGTTTTTTTACAGGCTTGGAACTGATAGACCTCCAGAAAGGCAAGGTAGAAAAATTGAATCTTATGGGGTAGAAGATTTGGTTAAGAGTCATATAAGAGAAGGGAAGGATCCTGTGTCACGAGATAAAGAAATTGAACTTAGAGATAAATTTTGGGCAAGAAGGTATGCAGGAGGGACTTTAAGTTTGATGTTTAGAATTAGTCGTGAAGTGCAAATAAACGGGACTGCGGACTTTTATTTAAATAGAATATACAATTTTGGAGATAAAGTTGCAGAAAACTTTTTACTAAGGCACACGAGAGAGATATGGGATCCTACAGAGGGTGTATATAAGGGAGATCAGATAAGCCTTGGTTATATTGACATAATGTCAGACATGCTTTCAAAAGCGAAAGAAAACCAACTTAAGAGAGTTGGTATCAATAAAAAAAGGGAAGATCATAATGGAGCGTTTTTAAGTTTTGAAAATTTAGATTGGGGGAGCAAAGAGCTTTGGGATGATTTAATACAGGGAGAGCTTGCTGTTAACCCCGCTACGCCTTCAGTAAAGGGGCAGTATGTTGCAGAGGCTGACGGATCAGGAAGAAAACCCATGTGGGGTCCTGATAGTTTATTACACGGGCCGACTGTAGAAAAAACAGCAATATTTGAACATATGGGAGGCTGGCTTGGTACAGGGCCAGCCGAACCTTTCTGTTTACCTGGTTCAAATGAGCCAATTGAGGTTTCAAAACAGGAAAAATTTCAAATCGAAATAATGGATAGAATGCTTAATTATTTGAGATCCGATGAAGCCAAAGATCAGTTGGGTGATCCAATAATAGGCTATTCGGAAAAAGCGACAATTTGTGAATGGATTAATTCATGGGTAAGGCACGGAATGATAGATAGTAAAGTAAGTAAAGTATTATTTGAGAAATATTTAGGAACTAGTAACAAAACCCTTCTAAGAATAATAAGCACATCAGATATAATTTGGAATGATCTTAAAAATAATTGGGGAACGATGTCTTTGCAGGGAATCGGAGAATTTATAAAAAGATTATTTGGTTATATTTTTGCAGATGAGTTCAGATGAGGGAATAAGGTTTTAAAAAGTGTTGTTTTATTTTCCTCCAAAGCGCGGTAGTTTTATTCCGGTCATTGCACCTCTTACAGCTTCAGTTAGCCTTCCTGCCCTTTCTTTATAATACGCTTCTTTAGCGTAACTTATTGTTTGACCAAACGGCGACCAGAGAGTTCCAGCCGCAGCGCCAAATGCTGCTCCGATTGCGGTTCCGTAGCCAAAGGGTTTGCCTGCTACTGCGCTTTTAATCATGTCAGCTATTTTTGGAATAAGAGTCATTACTATGACGCTGGCAATAAGCCAAACAAGATCTAAGTTTTTTCCGAATGGAACGAATGGTGGAAGCCAAGGCGAATTATCTAGTAGATTTGCTTTTGGATCGAAAGGTATAGTATTAGAAAATAGATCTGATAGAGGTCCACTAGGTAGTGCTGAAGCTAAAAAGACAAAAGAAATTGCAAGCATGGGACCTATAGTTGCAAAGACAGCTAGATTGCTGGATATGTTTTTTATCCATTTTACAAAACCTCCGGTAATTATAAATACAGGCCCAGCGATAATTAAAAGGAGTATTGTTATGTAAGTTTTAATAAGCATCCACATTGTTTTGAAAAAAATAAATATTAAAGATATTAAAACAACAATAATAAATATAATGAAAGCAATATTTCCGAGGGGAATTAAGAAAATCAGTGTTGAAAAGAAAACTACGATTGATGTTATAATAAATAAAATATTATAAAAGGTGAAAACACCCATAAGTCCTTGCCCAATACCTATACCAGCAAGATCTTTGTACATTTCACTCCACTCATCGTTTGGGGAAGTAAAAAGACCAGATTGAGATAGAACGGCTGCTATAATTCCGATAACCACATAAAGTAAATCTATTAGGAAACCAGCAATAGCATACGAAAAAGTTATTAAGATAATGGATATAAATATTTTGGGGATGGCTGATTGTACAGTAATTACCGTTTGGGGAGATATTTTAAAACGGAACATAATCATGAAAGACATTGCAATAATAAGAATAATCAGAAAGAAGTAGGTTATATTTCTTACTAGAACCCAAATGTTTCGTACAGCACTTGCTGCTTGAAAGCCAAAACCTTGGGCTTTAACATCCTTGATTAGGTTTAACCTTGATAGTATTGTTTTTGTGTATCCAATTCCAGAAATAGGTCTTGCACCAGAAAATATATCTAAAATAGGATTAGTTGCCATTGGAGCTTGTGTATTGTACTGTATATTTAATTCTGCGTCACTAACTGGACAAATTATATCTGGTGGTTTTATTGGAATGATACCGTCCTTATTAAGTTTACAGATAAATCCTACAATTCCAGTGGAGCAGGAGGTGACTAGATCATCTCCAATCTTATTTTCTATAACATTACGAAATAAACAACCAAGTAAAGGTACATTGCCGAAAATGTGATTTATGATGTATGAAATTATTCCATATATTACCCATTCTACTTGTGCGGCTGTATAGCGTTCTCCAAATATTTCTTCGGGATTATCGGCGCTATAAACTTTGGAATACCAATCTGGAAATTCTTGAAAGTACCAGGAGCTTGTATTTGATGATTCTGTCTCTTCTGGAATCGGGCCACGTGCTAGAGATGTTTGTGTGAAATAAATTCCGAAATTGATGAAAATAAAACAGGCTAAAATGATTGAGGCAGTTATTTTCTTGAACATTTTATTAAATTAATAATAACATGATTTTGCGTATTTGTTGCAAGTGCTGGTTTTTTATGGACAACTGTCATCTGTAGGCCAATCGATACCAAATCTTTTCTGTCCGTTTATTGTTGTTACACATATTCTTATTGGTTGAGTTACTACTTGCCAAGTGAAATCTCTGACATCTTTGTAGTATTTGGTTGCTGTTGCATCATTTGGGTCGCAGATTCCCTTTGAAGATTGGAAACGGCTAAGCCATCTGTGCATATTTTCTGTGAAGCCGGACATACCCTCACAGTACTTTACCTTTGCCATACCTAGAAAATGATTGAGTTGTTCAACTAAGTTTTGGTAAATGCTGGATAAGTTTATACCCATATCTTGTGTAGTTGGTCCCCCATGACAATAATTACTAGCTCCAGATTCATTAAGCCAGATTGTCAGAGCAAAGGCTGGGTTTACTCCTTCTTTTGTTGCTTCACTTACAACGTAGTTATAGCATTCTTCAGCAAGATTATTTTCCGGGCCAGGACAATCACTTGTCCATATGTTAGCAAGCCTTATAAAGTTAAGTTTAATTTCTCCCTGGTATTTTGCTAGTATTTGATCATCTGGAACGGAAGGACATTGATCTGATACGGGATTGGAGCTTTCCGGTCCACTTATACATCCTTGGCCATATCCCTGAGGACGGAGAGTTTTTTGGATGCAGTTTAGAAAATATTCATGAACTCCACCTATGTGAGGAAAGAAAAGTTTGGCGCTACTTCCTCCCACAACACTTACATTGGGAGTTAAACTTTTGTAGGTTACAGGTGATGCGGCAGGAAGATCCCAGAGCCTTTTTATTGGTCTTCCTTCTTCGGTGGATATTTTTGGAAATATTCTTCTAAAAACACCGGCCGGACCTGAAACCAATCTAGCCCACACCTCATCAACTAAAGGGCTTTTGGTGATTGTACGAAAAGAAACCAAGACATTATTCTCACACACTTCAGTGTAATTAAAGTCAGATATAGTGACTTGATTTGGGGGGATAGAAATACATCCTATTAAGCCACATAAATAACCAATATTACAGGAGCCTCTTGAGGGAATTAAACATGCGGGAGAGTCTTCATATTCCCAATCTTTAGGAAAACAAACTAAATCGGAATTCACAATACCATTTAAACTGCAGCTTACTAGCTCGGGTTTGTATGGCTTGCAATTCACTCCGCAAAAAACACCACTTGAATTAAAGGGGCAATCAACTTGATTATAATATTTATCGCACTCGTAATCTTCGGGTTTTCCTTTATAACAACGCCCTCCAATTTTACTACATAGTCTTCCCTGGCTACTGTCTGCGGGATCAACTCCTGGAGTTGTAAAAGTACAGGTTATTTGGGATGTGTACTCAACAGTTGCGGTAATTTCGCTTGCGAAAAGATCATCACTAGGATTTCTTTTGTAGCTGACAATGTTGCATTGAGGCGCATATAAAGGGGCAACACCCCAAGGATTGGCATCAAGATCAGCTTCTTGGGGTGAAAATATTTTTTGGGTAATTTCAGCAAGCTCGACATTTTCCTGCATATGGGAAAAAAAGAGGTCAGCAGGTTTTTGATCCTTAATTTCGGATCGGAGAATAACTACGTTATTGCTAGTTGCAGGTTGTACAGTGTAATTAGATAATTCAGCTTTTCCCAAACGATCTTCTGTGGAAGAAAAGGGGATGTAGGAAAAAAGCTTTGAGAAGGTATTTTTTTTCCAATTCTCGAGTGCTTTTGCATATTCTTCAGAAGTCTTGTAGGAGTGTTGAAGGGGAGGAAATTTATCTGCCCAATATGTTAGTCTGATATTGGGGAAAAGAGGGTTTTCAGGATAGCACTTTATTGGGTTACCCGAAGCATCCCTACAGCCGATTATTTGGTTGTGTCTTATACAGTCTGGATCGGAAGGATTTTTGTCGTTGGGATTACATTTTGATGAAATAGATGTTTCTGCATTATTTACTTGTTTTTTTCTTTCAATAATTTGGCTTTCAAACGATAAAAGTTTTTTTAGTGGTCCGGAATAATTTATAATTCTGCTTTTTCCCTTATCAGTTAGTTTACCTAAAAGGTTTTTATCAGGAGGATCATATTCAGCTCTGCCAATTGTTCCATTTAAATACCAACTTACATACTCATTGACTTTATCGGGATCGCTTAAAGTTTCTTCTTGATTAACACTGTTAGTAACTTTATAAGGTTTGTAGGGGTCTGACTCGTTTCCAATTGAGGGTTCTGTATAGCCCATAATTGGTAGATCCGCTTCTGATAGATCTATGGCAATTTTATTTGATCTTTCAACGATGAAAGTGCAAGATTCTGTTCCATCCGCATTTTGGTCACAGGATTCAACACTACATTCACTATCACTTTGGCAGCCAAGGTCGGGTGCGCAGGGAGTTATTCCTGTGGGGACGCAGCGTCTTATGCCATTTATTTCCCTGCAAATTCTGCAGGCTAATGCCGCGTTTGGTGGAAGTTCAAGCGTAGGGCTTATGACTTTTCCATCCATAGTATAAGTCCAGTCAATCGGATATTCACCGTAGGCGGGATTATTATTTGATGAAAAAGTTTTAATTATCTTTATCGAATCTGAAAGGATAAAGTCATTTCCGCAGGAAAGAGCTAGATCTTCAGCATCCTGATTACAAGGGCTGGCTTGGTAAGGTCTTAATGAATGAAATTCTTTTGACCTTGTTTGATTACATGGTACATATGGAGTGGGAAGAGGTTTTGATTCGGCTAAAACTTTCTTTTCTAAAAGGTAAAAAGATAAAATGGTCAAGATAATAATAAATCCTAGAGTGAGAAAATATCTGCTAACATTATAAATTTTAAATTTAAGGCTTTTTGGAAGTCTGGGCATGATTTCAAAAAGTAATACGGAAATTTAGTATTTTTTTATTACCGGTAACCTCGCTGATTAGGAATAAAATCATATAACTTAGCGCGACTAGGATGATTCCAATAATAGCCCAGGTTAGAGTCTGTTTTGCGGATTCAAGATTTTTTGGATTTCCTCCTGAAGAAATGAATTTAAATCCACCCAAAAGAAAAGTGATAAAAAGAGCAATTCCGGCAAGTGCCAAAAGCGAGCTTATTATATTTTGAAAAATACCTTCTAGATCTTGAAGTTTTGCGACATCTCCAGCTGAGGCATAAATATAATCCATATATTTTTAGTTTAACTAATGTTTTAAAGTAGAGCAACTATTTGTTAGAAAGCATAAAAAAACCGCTTACGCGGTTGGATGACATAATAAGTAGTAAGCCTCTTTAACTCCCTAGCGCGCTCCCTTCTTGTGCGAAGGGAACATTTAGTTGAAGTATGTTTATATCAAAGAATATGTTGACAAGGTTAATTATTGCCCAGGCAGCAAAAACAATGACCAGCCCGATTAATGCGGCGGTAATTTGACCCCTTGCTTCCTCTGTTTTGCCTTTATCTCCACCCGAAGTTATGTATTTTATCCCTCCCAAAACCAGCATGAAGAAAAATATTAGAGCTGCAACCATAAGTACAAAAATCACTAGGGCGGAAATTATACTGGCAATACTTACATTACCTAGAACTGCCCATTGGTCACCAGGAAGTAAATTTATTTGTCTATCGGCAGTTGCCAGAAGAGTTGATAAAAATGTAATCATAATAGTTTTATGACTTTCATTATGAGGAAATATTAAACGCTTTGTCAAGTAGTAAAATAGCCTCATTTTTCTCGTGATATTTGTGGTTAAGTTTTTAGAACCCGTAAGCTATTAAGAGGTTATGGATTTTAAGATTTTATCTATAACTGCAGGTTAATTTAAGAAATTTTATTTGAAAAGCGTAATATTAAAGGGTCCTATTCCAATTTTTCTTAAGCCAATCCCAAAGAAGCGCTCAACAAGATTTAAGATGGCAAAAAGTGTTAAAAGAACAAACAAGCCGACAATTGCGGTTGTAATTTTGTTTTTTGCTTGTTCCACTTTCATTTTGTCTCCTTCGGATGTAATCCAACTGACTGCCCCAAAGAGAAAATAAAAGATAAAAACAATCGCACCAATCACGAAGCCCAAAGCTATAAGTGCAGGCAGTAGTTTGCTTAAAAAACTAGCCGGGTCCAGCTTTCCTAGAGGTCCTATTGCTTTGTTGTTGATTGTTTGGGCGTAAACTTCCAGTTTAAACATCTTATTTTACATCCTGATTCTACTGATCATTTCACCCAGATTTAAGATGGGTATATCCAAAATTATTCCAATTAGCCCTACCAAAAACATGGCAGCAACTACAACCACAAAGCCGACTGCGCCCGTTGTTATTTTATTTCTGGCATCTTCTACTTTACCCTTGTCACCACCCGATGTGATAATTCCTAAAGCACCGGTAATAACCATAAAAATAAAATATAAAGCTGCAACTACAGTTAATAATCCAATTATTGTGGAAATAAGATTTGCCAAGGTGTTTACTGGTTGACTTGTATTTAATCCAACACTACCTGGGTCAAGCGGAGGACCGATTGTAACTTGGGTTTGAGCGATGTAATCTTTCATTTTTATGGTTTAAAATATCTAAGCTGCAAAAGCGCATTAGGGTCGTTAAAGAGTATTTGTCCAATTATTGCAGCTAAAACAAAAGATCCCGCTGCAACTACAAACCCCAAAATGCTGTGCCAAATTTTATTTGTGGCATCAGAGATTCTTTTCGGGTCACCTGCAGCGCTTAAAAATCCATAACCTGCTAAAATAATATTTAGAACTGCATATATTCCCGCTCCGACTATCAGTGTTCTAAGAATGATATTAAGAAGTTTTTGCAAACCGATTATATCCGCACTTGGAAATCCAGGAGGCGGAGTTATATTTCCAAGATCTAAAACAATTTTTTTCATTTCATTTAGCTAAATAGATTTATTCCTAAAGAAAGCTCAACTAATTTTACTATGTAGTATGCAGCAATTACCAGTATAAAACCAATGATTCCTGCTGTAATAATGTTTCTTGCCTGCTCAATTTTTTGTGGTTCGCCGGAGCCGGATATCATTTGAATGCCGGCAATGATGAAAAGTATTATTAAGACTATTCCTGCGATTACGATTGCGTTTGAAAATAAAATAGAAGCCAGAGTTCCGATACCGGTCAATTTTGTAAGAAAATGGCCAGGTGTTTTGAAAAAGCTATCTCCTATATTAAATGCAATTTCTTTCATTTTTTTATTATAAATTTTATAAAAAGATTCGTTTTTATCCAAAAATATCTTTTATTTGTTGGATGTTTAGAACTTCTCCTATTATTCTAACGATCCAGAAAGCCGAAAACATAATTATAAATCCGATAATGGCGTAGGTGATTTTTTCTCTCCCTGCAGCCATTTGTTTGGGATCGCCTTGAGAGATAAGTACCTGATATGCGCCTATAACTAGATAAATAAACATAAAAAATCCTGTGAGTCCAAAAAGGTAGGGTAAAAATGCTGAAATAACGCCGCCAATTGTTATGTTTCCACCAAAAGAAGGTAGTGATTCCTTTATCCATTGATCAAGATCACCTTTGGAGGGAGCTTGGGCATAGGAATTTTTAGGGTGGCAGCAGAGTATTACTAAAAGGGAAATTAAGGTGGATATCAGAATATGCCTTATCATGGGTTTATTGTCCAAAACCGGGAATTTTGAGTATGTCTACTCCAATGAATTTAAGTATGAATGCACCAAAAATTAAAAATAAAAGTCCAGAAATAGCTGCAGTCATGAGTTCTTTTCCAGCCTGTATTTTTTGAGGATTTCCTGATGATGTGAGTATCATAATTCCTGAAACGAATATTAAAATAAATGCAATTCCTCCAGCAATACCAGTTGCCCAGCGAAGTAGGAAAGTAACAAATTCCTTGGTACTATCGACTTTTATGCAACCAATAGCGGTGGCAATTTTTCCCGATTTAGGATCGCTAGTTCTTTGGTTTGGATCATTATCTTTACAAAAGATTTCCGCTCCTGAACTAGGAGGGTTCGCCCCTAGAGTACAACATATTTTTTTTTCATCTCCTTCGTAGCCCCTTACAGCACAACGGCAATTTGTATCTCTTGAATCGTCCGAAACCTCCACACAGCCAGGATTTTCCTCTGCGCAATTATTGGTTATGAATCCATTATCTATTGTACATTGAGCTTCGATGCACCCATACGGTATTCCGCCATAGCAACCATTATAACTTTCGCAGTTGAAAGATGCTGAATTACACTCTGATTGAGTTGTAATTTCCTCACAACGTAACGGACAAGCTAACCACCCATGTTCATAACCGCATGTATCATTTTGTCCGATTGTGCATCTGTTTTGGTCAGCAAGCCATTCGCAGTTGAAAGTACCCTGAAGTTCGTAAGGAGTTACCGTCGGTGTTGGGGGTGATGGTGGTACATATCCTGGTTTTTTACACTTAGTTTCCCAATCTTCCTCATTGTCATAAAGACACTGACAATAATCATATTGTTCTTGTGTGATACAGGCTCTGTTTTGATAACATTGCGGAGTGCAAGCAGGAATTTCATAAAATGTTGGACAACCTTCGCAGTACTCTGGAAAATAACTAAATTCCTCCTCACTACGATCTATTGGCTTATCAAATCCAGGAACGTAACCTTCTTGGCATTTGTTGTACAATTGGTAGCAACCCTTGTATACTGGGGGAAGATCACTCTTAATCAAAGGGGTTGAACAAGAAGTATTGAAATCACAAAAACATTGATAAAAGCCATCAACTGGCTGTGGATTTTTGGGAAGTAGATCAGGAGGACAATCTGATAGTGCAATCGAAGGGTGAATTAGGCTAAAAAAAAAGTATACTAATATCACTGTAGCGAGATATATAAAAGAAAGCCTTTTCATTAAATCCCATTGTAGCACAAAAAAGGCAACCTGTTTAGTTACGTTTAGTGTAAAGACATATGGGACACTTCCAGGTAAAATAACAGGTTAGTCTGGAGGTGAGAGATTTAAAATATAGGAATATTCACTTAACTGAATCGGAGAAATTTAAGCTTAAAGTACTGGATGCATATAGAAATATGCAGCCTAAAAATGTCAGGTATTTGTGCAGACTGTTTGGCATAGGAAAATCCACTTTTTACAGGTGGTTAACAGAATTTAATCCCGAAAGTCTAGTCTCAATTAAATATAAATCTAGAAAACCCAAAAGGCTGGCAACTATTAATTGGAAACTTGTAACTGAGATTTGTGAATGGAAAAAAACAATCACAGAAAAAGCCAATACTACTTATACAACGAACGGATAAG
>CAYSJW010000010.1:0-15065 GCA_964431555.1 uncultured Gammaproteobacteria bacterium
CTATAAATATAGGGTTGTGGAAAACAAGGTTGTCTCTCCAAAAGCTATTGAATATGTTCTTCCCAAAGAGAAAGAAACGCTGACGATCTACACCTGCACGGGTTTTGCCGACAGCATGAGATTTATCGTCATTGCTGAACCCTTAAAAGAATAAACACCAAAAACTATAACTCTTAACAATAACGGACAAACTATATCCATAATGGTTATTGACAGATAGGTAACGGTTTTTTATAGTGAATAGGTAATAAAAAAAGACATTCTTTATAGATGATTCCATATACTCTGTCCTGCCTCAGATTTATGGTTTAATCTTCAAAAGTATATTTAGAGAGGAGGTGAGAAAATATGAGTAAAAAGATATTGTTTTCGACTGTAGCATTAACTATTGTCCTAGCCGTTGGTTTTTCGATTATAAAAAGCATTAATGCTGCATCTGTTGAACCTGTTTATGTTGAAGGAAACCCGACTTGTGAAAGTTTAGGTTATCCTTACGGAGTTAAATTTGACTATCCAGAAGGCTCAACCGGAGGAACTTATACGCTGGGCAACGGTACTGTTACATGGTCAACCGACGGGACTTATGTTGACTGGAGTTCGACAATTGGAGTTGATGCTGTGATTGTCAAAGGAGGACCAAATGCCAATGTGTATTACTATAATCCGGAATCGAAGGAAGATGAAGATTTAGTGTCTCCGACAAATCCAAATAACGACAAACCATATGGTTTAAGCCATGTTGATTTTTGTTTTGATTATGAGTTGGAGGTTTCAAAAACAGCCGAGCCTTACTACACCAGAACTTGGGAATGGGAGATTGACAAAGAAGGAGATAAAGGTAGTTTAATCTTATCTATAGGACAAACTCACACCGTTAGTTATACTGTAAAAGTTGATGCTAGTTATGTTGATAGTGGTTGGGGGGTTAAAGGAGAAATAACCATTAAAAACCCCGACCCGAAATATTCAGCAATTATTACTGGAGTAAGTGATGAAATAACAGGGGGTGTTAGTCCTACTTTAAACTGTGGTGAAGTAAACTTTCCCTATACTTTGGTAGCGGGAGACACTTTAACCTGCACATATAATGCTTCACTTACCAGTAGTGCAAGTGGAACGAATACAGCAACTGTAATAACTGATACAGAAAGTAAAGTCGGAGGAGGAACGGCGACTAAAGATTTTGTCTTTGGTGATCCAACTACAGAAATTGATGAATGTGTGGATGTTACCGATGATATATATGGTGATTTGGGAAAAGTTTGCGCAGAAGATTCTCAAAAAACATTCGAATATAATCTAACAGTTGGTCCTTATAGTGAGTGTGGAAGTTATGAGTTTGTGAATACGGCTTCGTTTGTTACAAATGATACAAGTAAAACTGGTTCAGATAGTTGGACGGTTGATGTTGATGTTCCCTGCGGTGGTTGTACTTTAACTCAAGGTTATTGGAAGACGCACTCGAAGTATGGTCCCGCGCCTTATGATGACACATGGACATCAGTAATAACTTATGGTGAGGATACGGCATTTTTCTCAAGTGGCAAAAGCTGGTATCAGGTTTTGTGGACTGCTCCCAAAAAAGGCGATGCTTACTTTATTCTGGCACACCAGTATATTGCGGCAAGGCTTAATATTCTAAACGGCGCGTCGCCGACAAGTGAAGTTAATTCGGCGCTTGCTTTTGCGGGGGAAAATGGAACCAATGGTTTCTTTAATACTTACGATCCGGCAAAGAATTTGTCAAAGTCGGTAAGGAGTCAGGCGATTTATTACGCGGGTGTGCTAGGGAGCTTTAACGAAGGAATAATTGGTCCGGGACATTGTTCCGAGTAAGTTGATAGAATCGTTAAATTCTCTAAGAGCAGGGGTTTGATAAAAGCCCCTGTTTTTTTTGCGTGAAATATCTAAAATAAGCTATGGCGCGCAATAAAAAGAAAAGGAAAATATTTTTTAAATCGGATTTTTGGATAATTTTTCTTTCACTTTTGCTTATTGGTTTAATATTGTTATTTTTTTCGCTGGGGAAGTTTTATAGATTAAAAAATTTAAAGATTTCCGAAAAAGTTTTGCCAACCCCTACTCCGACACCTTTTGTCTTTAATAAAGAAGGAGAAATTGGTTTATCAAGGGAGGAAATTATAAAGGCTTTGTCCCAAAAAGGATTTGTTTTTGAGAAGGGAGAGGATATCGGGGAGCAGGAAAATTACGAGGCGGAAAAAGGAATGGAGGAAGCACAGATAATCGGCAAGGGAGATAATATATCTTCGGCAACTTATGTTATCAACTTTAAGGATATGATTGAACTTGATGAAAACTCAAAAACTTTGGCTAAAGAAAAGCTTTTATATTTTGCTGAAATAATAGGCGGTGAAGGTATTAAAGACTGGGTAAGTGATGAAGTAGAAAATATAAAAAACAATCCCTTGTCTTTTTATCAAGGTACAAGAAAGGAGAGAAATAGAATTTATCTTTTTATATACCTTCCTGATGATTACAAGGGAAAAAGCATTACCTTGAGTGTTGAGCCTTTGTGACAAAAAAATAACTTATTAAGCAATTTACAAAACCGGATTTATCTATTGAAAAAAGCGTTAAGCAAAGTTGAAACGAAGGTCTTTATAGGTTTAAGATAGAATATGATGAATTTAGCTTACACACTTACTCACTATCTACATCCCCAGCATTCCAACAATCAAAAAGCGAAACTATTACACACCAGTTCGCTTTTTTTGTTATCAATTTTTCTGGTAATTTATCAGGTTATCCTTCAGGCTCTGCCGTTAACGGGGGTGAAGATTCTTGGTTACGCCGCTAACATTTCTCCTGATGAAGTGATACGTCTGACTAATTTGAAGCGTCGTGAGGCGGGAGTTCCCGAACTTTCCTACAATGCCGCACTTTCTCAAGCCGCAAAAGCGAAAGGTGAACACATGTTAGCCAATGATTACTGGGCGCATATTGCTCCAGATGGTACAGAACCCTGGAAATTTTTTACGGATTATGGCTATAAATACCGCTACGCCGGAGAAAATCTGGCAAGAGACTTTTCAAATCCATCATCAGCTATTGACGCGTGGATGGCTTCTCCTTCGCATAAGGAAAATATGCTCTCAAGTAAGTACAAAGAGATAGGAGTTGCTGTTGTTGAGGGAGATTTGAACGGAGTAGAAACGACAATTATTGTTCAGCTTTTTGGAACGCAGATGGTAGATACAACAAGTCAGGTACCAATAGCTCAAGCCAAAAAAGAGGTAGCCACCGAAAGCGCAAAATTGGCCCAAGTTGAGAAGATTACTCCAACCCCGACTGCTTTTCCTGCCGCTCCTGTTTCTTCGGAAGTCACACCAACCGTTTTTCTTGAACAAACCAAGATTGCAGGACCGGTTGCGGAAAGCAAATCAGATAGATTTCATATTTTACTCTCGCCCTTTAAGGCAACCAAGGATATTTCTGTTGCTTTAACTTTCATACTTTTGGTTGTTTTGATTATAGACGCCATAGTTGTTGCCAGAAGAAAAATTACCAGAGTTTCAGGAAGATCTTTTGCCCATATTGCCTTTTTCGGAATGATTTTGACAATATTGCTTTTGGCGAAGGCGGGCGAGATTTTGTAGGATAAAATATATTTATGGAGCTGGAAGTTTTATTGAAAAAATTTGTCAGAAAGGTGTCGATTTATCTTCCCTTGGTGGGGATTTTGACGGCCACAGTTTTGGGGATTTTGCTTTTTCCATACGATAAAAATTTTCAGCTGGTTTGTGTGATTGCTGCGGCATCCAGTTACGTTGCCTGGGGATTTGTTTATCATTATATACGAAAAGATCTTTATCTTTCGGTGATTTTGGAGTATATAATTATGGCTCTATTTGGGGTTTTGACTTTATTTTTTATTATTTTTAGAGCTTAAGATCGTTTAAAAATTTCTTGAAAGGTTCTCTGATATCTTCTCTTAGGAGGGCAAATTTAACCTGGGTTTGCATATATCTTAAAGGGTCACCTGTTGTAACCCACTCGCCCTTAATTGGTTGAGCTATTACCCTTTTTCCTTTTTTGGCTAGGTTGTTCAAGACGTCCGCAACCCACAATTCCCCTCCCTTTCCTGTTTTTGTATTTTTTAGCTCGTTTATTACATCGTAACTAAAAACAAATCTGCCGAATTGGCACATGTTTGAAGGATTTTTCCCCAAGGGCATTTTTTCAAGTATCTCATCTATCTCGTACTTATATTTGGCTTTTTTCTTGTATCTTACTGTTCCATACCTTTCAACCTCGCTATCCGGCATTTCCTGAACGGCGTTTATTGCCGATGGCCTTTCCTTGTAAAAAATATTCATCAGCTGTTTGGTTACAGGGATGTCTGAGATGGTAAGATCATCACCGAACATATAAACAAAAGCTTCATCATTGTCAATCAGAGGGGAAGCGCAAAGAAGAGGAGTCGCGTTGCCGTAAGGGAGGTTTTTTTTCTGGCGGACATAGACAAAATTTGCAAGCAGGGGAATCTCTTTAACTTTTTTTAAAAGTTCCTCCTTGCCGTTGGTATCAAGCATATATTCAAGCTCTAAACTATTGTCAAAATAATCTTCCATTATTCCCTGTCCGGCGCGGGTGACAATAATAATATCTTTAATTCCCGATGCGACGCATTCTTCAACAAGATAGTGGATTATCGGTTTATCGATAATAGGAAGCATTTCCTTGGGTTGATTTTTGGTTGCTGGTAAAAATCTTGTTCCGTAGCCTGCCGCTGCAATCACTGCCTTTGTTATTTTTTTAATTTTCTTTTTCATTTTGCTGAAATATTTCGGCTGAAAAAATTATACCATAAAAATCTTTTACTGATAATCTGGAAAGGGGTTTGGGTGTAAAAAGTTCTGTTGTTGTTATATAATTTGGGCATAAATATTTAAAATATGGCAAAAAGTTCAGGAGATAAAGACGAGGATAATAATTTAGATGGATTTTTTTTAAGTCCAACCGACGGCAGGTTAACAATTAACCAGATGGTTGATAAAATTTTGGGGTTTGTTGACGAATATCCCGAGAGTTTTTACAAGTTGATTATCGGAACAGATTCACAAACCAGATCAAATGGGGGAAGTTTGGGTATAGATTTCGTGACGGCGGTTGTTATTTACAGAAAGGGTAGAGGTGCCAGATATTTTTGGAGAAAAAAGAAAGAAAATGAAATACCTCGACTTCGAGACAAGATTTATACGGAGACTCTGATGAGTTTGGAGTTGGCAAAGGATCTTGTCCCTCAAATAAGGAAAAAAATTTCTCCGGCAAAATATGACTTGGAAATTCACATAGATGTTGGACCTTTGGGACCCACGCGGGAGATGATTAGAGAAGTTGTGGGAATAGTAAATGGAAATGGGTATATGGCGAGGACTAAACCTGATTCATGGGGCGCCTCAAGTGTCGCGGATAAACACACATAAGAAGTTAAAATCTAAAGGTGCAAAAATTTGAATGCAAAAAAAATTTCGTTTTCTTTCCAATGCTGTAACTTCGGACATAGCCTTTGAGGTTTTTGCTGGAAACGAAAGTAGTCTTTTTGAAAACGCGGGACTAGCTCTTGAGGCGGTTATGACAGATCTAAGAAAAGTAAAAGGGGTGCAGGTTTATAAGATCAATTTGGTTGGAGAAAGTCTTGATGAACTTCTTTATTCCTTTTTGGAGGAGCTTGTTTTTTTGAAAGATTCAAAAAAAATGTTGTTTAGGAAAATTAAGTGCCGTGTTGAGAAATCAAAAAATAAGAAGGGAAAATGGAAAGTTTCGGGAAGTTTATTTGGTGAAAGGATGGACCCCAAAAGACATGAGCTAAAATTGGATGTAAAAGCGGTGACAAAATATCTTTTTAAAGTGGAAAAACTTTCTAAAGAAAGCTTTCGCAGTTTTATCGTGCTTGACGTTTAATCATAAAATTATATTGAAGATTAAAGATTGGCTTCTTATTGTTATTTTTGAAATTGATAAAGTCTATAAAATACAAATTATGGATATCAAGCTTTTGTCAAATTTTAAAGAAGTTGATAAAGGAATTTGGGAGCTTTCGAGGGGTTTTAGAGCAGGGATGCGCGTTCCTTTAAGAATTGTCGCGACTAGGGAGATTTTGGAGGCTCTTGATGATGGAGCAGTTGAGCAGGGTATAAATGTATCCAAGCTACCTGGGATTGTCAATGCCTCATTTATGATGCCTGATGCTCACTGGGGTTACGGCTTTCCGATTGGTGGTGTAGCAGCTTTTGATATGAAAGATGGTGTAATTTCACCAGGTGGAATTGGTTTTGATATAAACTGCGGAATGAGGCTGATTGCCACAAATTTATCATATAAGGAGGTTTTTCCAAAGATAAAAGATATAGTTGATGAGCTTTTTGAATTTGTACCCGCTGGTTTAGGTGGAGAAAGCAAATTAAATTTGACTAAAAAGGATTTTCTGGAGATTTTGCGAAGAGGTGCTGAATGGGCGGTAGAGTTGGGTTTGGGTGAGCCGGAAGATTTAAATAAGATAGAAGATAATGGTTGTTTAAAAGAAGCGGAGACTGAATTTGTTTCAAAAAAAGCTATCGAAAGAGGAATAAATCAAATTGGGACTTTGGGGTCTGGAAATCATTATTTGGAAGTTCAAAGAGTGGAAAATATTTTTGATAAAAATTTGGCTGAAAGGATGAGTATTTTCCAGAAAGATCAGATAGTCATAATGGTTCACTGCGGCAGTAGAGGTTTTGGCCATCAGATTGCAACTGATTATATAAATTTATTTGGCGCCAGGATGAAAAAGTATGGAATATCGGTTGACGATAAGCAACTTGCTTGCGTGCCGGTTGATTCTGAAGATGGAAGGCGTTATTTTTCTGCCATGAATTGCGCCGCAAACTCCGCTTTTTGTAATAGACAGATAATTACTCATCAGATTCGTCAGGTTTTTTCCCGTATTTTTTCTAAATCTTCGAAGGATTTGGGAATGAACTTGGTTTATGATGTTGCCCATAATATTGCTAAGGTTGAGGAGCATCAAATTGAAGGTAAGGGTTTGAAAAATAAAATGATGATTCACCGAAAAGGTGCGACCAGATCATTTATCAATCAGCCGGTTATTATCGGCGGTTCTATGGAAACCGGTTCCTATCTTTTGGTGGGAACTGAAAACGCGATGAGAAAGACTTTCGCTTCAACTGCCCATGGTTCAGGAAGAGTGATGAGCCGTATAAGGGCAAAAAAGGAAATAAGAGGGAGCGATTTACAAAAGAAGTTACAAGAAAAAGGTATTTACATAAAAACTGCTTCTTACTCCGGCTTGGCAGAGGAAGCCGGCTTTGCCTATAAAAATATAGATGACGTTGTAATGGCGTTGTCTAATGCAAATATCTCCCAACCGGTTGCTTCATTTAAGCCGATAGGTAATATTAAAGGATAGCTTTTGTTTTTTTTGACTATAGTAGAAGCAATTTGCTATGATTAGCCTTATCCGAGTAAATATTTTTATAAATTAAATGAAGGCTATTATTCCCACCGGCGGACGAGGTACAAGGATGCAGCCTCTGACTTTCTCCACAAATAAACACTTTATTCCTTTAGCCAATAAACCTTTGATTTTTTATCCAATAGAAACTGTAGCAAAAGCAGGAATTAAAGAATTAGCAATAACTTATAATACTGGTTGGCTGGAATTTGTAAGAAACTTTCTTGGCGACGGAAGTAGGTGGGGACTTTCTTTTACTTATGTACTTCAGGAAAAACCCTTAGGATTGGCAAATATTTTTCAAGTTTGTGAGGAATATTTAGAAGGCGAGCCCTTTTTATTACACCTTGGGGATAATATATTTTTGGATGGAATAAAAAGAGAAGTTGAATACTTTTTGAAAAGTAAAGCCAATGCGCTCGCAGTTATTTCCCACCATTCGGAAAACAAAAGAATGGGAGTTCCTTATTTTGATAAAAAGGGAAGGTTAGTCCGTTATGTAGAAAAACCAAAGAATCCACCAAACGATTTGGCAGTAATTGGTGTATATTTTTTTGATAAAAATGTTTTTAGATGTTTTAGGGGTAAGGATAGAATAAGACCTTCAGAAAGAGGAGAACTAGAGATAAGTTCTCCATATCAGTGGTTGATAGATCACAAGTTTAAAGTTGAGACAATTGAGTATAAGGGTAAATGGCTTGATCCTGGAAAGTTTAATGATTGGATAGAAGCAAATCAAATTTTATTGGATTTAAATACCGCAAGACATTTGTATAGTAAACCGGATTCAAGAAGTGTTTTAATAGGAAGGGTCAGTCTTGGAAAGAAGTGTAAAATAATTAATTCAGAAATCCGGGGTCCATCGATAGTAGGCGATTACGTGATTATAAAGGATTCCTATATTGGTCCTTATACTTCTATCTCTGCAGGATGTGTGATAGAAAAAAGCCGTGTTGAAAATAGTGTTTTAATGGAGGGAGTAACTATAAGAAATGTCAGACAGCCAATAGATAATAGTTTGATAGGAAGTGGAACCGAAGTAACTGATATAAATGGTCATACAAATTGTTTAGAACTTTTTGTGGGTGAAAAAAGTCAGGTTAGGCTTTAATGTGGAAGGATAAAGACCTTTATCTTAGTCGTACAATATGAAACTATTGGTAACGGGTGGAGCAGGATTTATAGGTTGTAATTTTATACGCTATTGGTTGAGAAAATATCCGAAAGATAAAATTATAAATTTTGATAAGCTCACATACGCTGGACATCTTTCCTCGACAAAAGATTTTGCCCAAAGCCCGAATTACAAATTTATTAAGGGAGATATCACCAACCCCAAGGCGGTTTTAAAAGCAATGGAAGGAGTTGATTGTGTTGTTCATTTTGCGGCTGAATCCCATGTGGATAGATCGATTGTGGGACCGGCAAATTTTGTTAAAACCAATGTTTTGGGAACACAAGTTCTTTTGGACGCCGCTTTAAAGTGTAAGGTTAAGATATTTCACCATGTTTCAACCGATGAGGTTTTTGGCTCTCTTTCTTTGGAGGAAAAGGAAAAGTTTAGAGAAACCACCCCTTATAATCCCAATAGTCCTTATTCGGCATCGAAAGCGGCTTCTGATCATCTAGTCAGGGCTTATCATAAAACCTATGGCTTGCCGGTTAACATAACCAATACCTCGAACAATTACGGTCCTTTTCAAGATCCAGAAAAATTTATTCCGAGAATGATTACAAATTTGATTGATAATAAAAAGCTTCCAATTTATGGGGATGGGAAAAATGTTCGTGACTGGCTTTATGTCGAGGATCATCTAAGGGCAATAGAGCTTGTTGTAAGAAGCGGGAAAAAAGGAGAAACATATCTTGTCGGTGGTTTGAAGAAGGATCTTAGTAATCTTGATATTGCGGGTAAACTAATTAAAATTTTTGGAAAAGATAAAAGTTATATTAAGCTTGTTAAGGACCGCCCGGGGCATGATAGAAGGTATGCTATTGATTCAAGCAAAATAAGAAGGGAGCTTGGATGGGAGCCAAAATTTGATATTGATTTTTGGTTGGAAAAGACTGTTGAGTGGTATAAAAAAAATGAGTGGTGGTGGAGACCATTAAAGAAAAAGGCGGAAGAATTGTATGCCAAAACAGAGCAAAGATAGGTTATCAAAAACTCCAATTTTAGGTTTTTGATTAATGTAGCTTTTAGTAAGTCTTTTTTTACTTTAATTTTATATCTGGAAATGGTTAAAAACGCTCTATCCGAGAGAAAGTATATAAATCCTATAGTAATATAAAGATTTTATTGATTTAAATAATTTGCCTTCTTTTCGTTATCCAAAAATCGGCGGCTTCTATTTTAAAATTTTCAAAACAAATTATCCATAAGATTGAGTTATTAAGTTAATACTGCAAGGATTAAAAAAACATTTAACTTAATTGTTACTTTGATATAAATTATATCCTGTAGTATAATTTAACACCTCGCATAATTGTTTTTACCTGCTCGATATCTGCCTGAAGTTTAAATATGATAATTGATTTTGTGCTCGGAAAAAGGAGAAATATCGAAAAGGTAATCTTGAAAGAAGATATTTGCGGGTTTTTGAAGAAAAGCGATTATAAGATTATAGAGGGCGAAAAAGATTCCTCCCTCGGATGGGGCGTTTTTTATAGAGGAAAAAGATTTATAACCCACTCGAAACTTCCGCTTTGGCAATCATCTTTGGTCACAGTTTCTGTTTGGCAGAGAATTTTTTTATATACACTTTTAATTTTGATAGTTTTAGGATTTATTTTAGATTATAAATTTACCTTAATAATTTTGATTGCAATTTTGTCAATTATATTTTTTTTAGACTTTCTTTTTAGTTTTTATGTAATCTTGAAAAGTTTAAAATCTTCTCCCGAAATTAAGATTAGTGAAAATGAACTGTCTTTATTGTCTAACGAGGAGCTTCCGACCTATTCAATTCTTTGCCCTATGTATAAGGAAGACAAGGTTTTGCAACAGTTTCTAAAGGGGATTGATGATTTAAACTGGCCAAAGGAAAAATTGGATGTACTTCTTCTTTTGGAAGAAGATGATAAGGCAACACAAATAGCCTCACAAAAAATTAATCTGCCTTCATATGTCAGCGTGTTGATAGTGCCTCACAGCTTGCCAAAGACAAAACCTAAAGCTTGTAATTATGGTCTTACTCATGCAAAGGGTAAATTTGTGGTAGTCTATGATGCGGAAGATCAACCCGATCCTCTTCAACTTAAAAAAGCATACCTTGCATTTCGTAAACTTCCAAAGGAGGTTATTTGTCTTCAGTCAAAGTTGAATTATTACAATTCTCACCAGAACTGGTTAACCCGTCTTTTTACTGCCGAGTATTCCCTCTGGTTTGATTTAATTTTACCCGGGCTTCAATCCATTGGAAGTATGATTCCGCTTGGAGGAACGAGTAATCATTTTAGAACAGAAATTTTGCGCAAACTTCACGGCTGGGATGCTTTTAATGTGACTGAAGATTGTGATCTAGGAGCAAGGCTTTTTAAGATGGGCTATAAAACCGCAATCATTGATTCGACAACCTATGAGGAAGCAAACAGTAAGTATAAAAGCTGGATAAAACAAAGGTCGCGCTGGATTAAAGGATATCTTCAAACATATTTGGTGCATATGAGAAACCCTTTTGATTTTTTTAGGAATTTTGGCATTCAGGCTTTTATTTTTCAACTAATTATTGGGATGCGAATGATTTTTATTTTGGTTAATCCTATCCTTTGGTTTTCTACGATTTCTTACTTTACTCTAAATCAGTTTGTGGGAGCTTTTATTGAATCTTTGTATCCAGCTCCAATTTTTTATATATCTTTATTCTGCTTGGTGATTGGTAATTTTATGCATTTTTACGGCTATATGATCGGTTGCGCTAAGAGAAATTATTGGGACATTATCGAGTATGTTTTTTTGATACCCTTTTATTGGTTTTCAGCAAGTATCGCCAGTTGTATCGCCTTTTATCAACTTGTGGTTAAACCCTACTTTTGGGAAAAGACAGAACACGGTCTGCATCTTGCCAAGCTGAAACCTGCTTTTGCTGAAATAAGATTTTCTTTTGAGTTTGATACACAATTTCCAAAGCTGTCTGGAAGAATTTTACGGCGTTTATTATCTCCAGTATTTTCGATCGGAAGAAATTTAATGGATTTAATTGATGTTTTTGGGCCGTTGCCTGAATTAAACGGTAATAATGGTTTAAAAATTTTGATACTGAATTGGAGAGACATTAAGCATGTTTGGGCAGGAGGGGCGGAGGTTTATATTCATGAGATTGCCAGAAGGTGGGTAAGAGAAGGACATAATGTCACGCTTTTTTGCGGATGGGATGGAAAAACAGCGAGAAATGAAAAGGTAGATGGGGTAAATATCATAAGAAGGGGAGGTTTTTACTCTGTCTATTTTTTTGCCTTTATTTATTATTTACTTCGTTTTAAAGGTAGGTTTGATGCGATTATAGATTGTGAGAATGGTATTCCATTTTTCTCCCCTTTATATGCCAATGTTCCTAAATTTTTGTTGATTCACCATATTCACCAAGAGGTTTTCAGAAAGCATTTACCACCCCTTTTGTCAAATATAGCCGTTTTTTTGGAGTCTAATTTAATGCCCTATCTTTATCAGAGTTCACGCATTGTAACTATATC
Organism: uncultured Gammaproteobacteria bacterium; assembly: GCA_964431555.1. GTDB lineage: Bacteria > Patescibacteriota > Microgenomatia > UBA8517 > UBA8517 > CAYSJW01. The sequence goes on from CAYSJW010000010.1 coordinate 12,167, forward strand.
TGAATCTTCGAGGCAAGATATTATCGAAAGAAATTGGAATTATGGCCGTGATGTAAAGGTGGTTAATCCGGGCGTCTTTATCGAAAATAAAAGGTACTATCCTAAGACGAGTTATCCTTCATTTTTGTACTTGGGGAGGTTAAAAGATTATAAAAATGTGGATGTTGCGATAAAGGCATTTGCTAAGATCTTCGATAAATATCCAGACGCTCGCTTAACTATAGCAGGTGACGGGGAGTCTTTTCTGAAATTGTTTAAACTGGTTAAGAATTTAGGATTGGGAAATTCCGTAGTTTTTAAGGGTAGAGTAAGTGAGGAGGAAAAATATAAACTTCTTTCGGAAGCTTGGGTCTGTATACAACCTTCATCATTTGAAGGCTGGGGAATTACGGTAATTGAAGCTAATGCTTGCGGCACTCCTGTTGTGGCATCTGATGTGAAAGGGCTTAGAGATTCCGTTAGAGATGATTTGACCGGCTATTTGGTGGAAGCAAAAAATGTTGATATTTTCGCAAAGGCTATGAAGTATTTAATTGTCAATAACGACGAAAGAAGAAGATTGAGCAAAAATTGTGAATTTTGGTCAAGACAATTTAGCTGGGATAGATCGGCATCGGATTTTATGTCCTTGGTTGGTCATGATTTGGAACGAGAAGGGGAGTTACTACCCACTTTTGAGAGTATTGATAGTCAATTATGAAGAAACTGAAGATAGCCTATTTAGATTTTGATGATATAAGAAATCCCTTATTGGGAGCGGGGCAGGCTGTGGCAACATTGGAAGTGGGCAAGCGATTGGTTAAAAAAGGTCATAAATTGGAGGTTTTTTGTTCCAAGTATCCTGGTTACAAAGACAGATATGAAAATGGTATTAAATACACTCATTTGGGGATAGCTACAAGAAATATAAGGTTGAATAATATTTTTTATATCTTATTCTTACCCTTTTTTATAAGTAAAATAAAAGCCGATATAATAGTTGAATGTTTTACTCCACCTTTTTCAGTACTTTTCTCGCCCTTATTTACAAAAATTCCTGTCGTTGCAATTCCCTCTTCATTTGAAGCGGAACGCTTTGCGAGGCAGTATCATTTACCCTTTCATTGGGTGGAAAAGTTTGGAATAAGATTTTATAAGTACTTCCTGCCCGCGTCAGGATATTTTGAGAACAAGTTTAAGAAAATTAACCCAAAAGTTAAAAGCAAAATTGTTCCCCAAGGGTTTGACGAAAGTTATTTGAAAGTCAAACCCGAAAAGCCTGAACATATTTTGTATATGGGAAGGTTTGATATAGGTCAGAAGGGAATCGATTTACTGCTTTACGCATATAAAAAGATTTACCAAAAAATCAAAATTCCTTTGGTTATGATCGGCTATGGACCGGATGAAAAGAAGATTGTTGATTTAATTAAATGGTTAAATCTTGGTAAGAATGTTAGATTGGTGGGTAGAAAGTCTGGTCAGGAGAAAATAAATCTGCTTTTGAAAGCTTTGTTTTTTGCGGTTCCCTCCAAGCATGAGGGTTTTTGTATAGCGGCGCTTGAAGCTTTGGCGGTTGGAATTCCTGTTGTTTCCTTTGATATTCCCGGGCTTTCTTGGATAAATTCTGAAGTTTCACTCAAAGCTAAACCTTTCAGTATAAACGACTATGCGAAAAAGATGTTTCAGCTATCTGGTAAGAAATTGAATTTGGGTTTGAGAAGAAACTGCAAAAAATTTGCCAAGGGTTTTAGTTGGGATAAAGTTGCAGATCAGTATGAGGACTTTTTTAATTTTATGATAAAAGATAATTTTCAGTAATTATGGTAAAAAAATGCAAAAAAAATTTTAGGGTATCGGTTGCTATTCCAGCTTTTAATGAAGAAAAAACAATTGGGCAGGTTTTAGATTCTATATTTTCCCAATCACAAGTCGGATGGGTTCTTTCTGAAATATTGGTTTATTCCGATGGGAGTAAGGATAAAACCGTAGTGGAGGTAAAAAAGATAAAAAGAAGATTGATAAAGGTTAAGGACTTTAAGCAAAGGAAAGGAAAATCATTTCGGCTAAATCAGATTTTTAAGGCTTTTAAAGGGGATATTTTGGTTCTTTTTGATGCGGATATAAAAATAAAAGGCAAAAACGTAATTACATCGATTGTGAAAGAGTTTGAAAAAGATGATGAGGTAATGCTTGTGGGTGGCGATTCAAGGGTCTTTCACCCTACCAACTTTTTTGAAAGGGCTATATATACATCTTATTATGTGTATTATAAGTCAAGGGAAAAATTAAAAGAGGGCAACAATGTTTTTGCTTGCACTGGGGCGTGTTTAGCGTTAAGGAAAAGTTTTGCCAAAAGGTTGGTAATTCCAAAAGAAGTATTTAGCGATGATTTATATTTATATCTTATTTGCATTAAAAAGGGATATAAATTTAGATATGCTCCTCGCGCAAAAGTATATTATAAAATGGCTTCCAATTTGCGTGATTTTTTAAGACAAATGTTTAGGAGTCATCCGGAAGCAATTAGTTTGGTTTACAAAAAGTACTTTGGCGACTTAGTTGATAAAGAGTTTAATAGGCCGAGATTATTTTATTTAAAGACTGTTACCGAAATATTTGTCAAAAACCCCTTGGGAACAATGTATATGATTGCTATTAAGTTGTTTGCAAAGCCTTTTTATTTTTTCTTAGCCAAAAAGTACAGATTAAGCTGGTTTACTGCTTTATCTACGAAAAAACTTTTATGAAAGAAAAATCTTTGTTCATATCTTTTCGTGATTTTATTTTCAGGATTATTTCAGGGCTCTGTGTTTCGAAGAAGGTAAATATAATTTTTTGTTTTCACTCGATTTCTAACGATGGATGGCTTTTTAGTATGACAAAGGAAAATTTTGAGTTACTTATAAGACGGCTTTTA
>CAYSJW010000011.1:0-7078 GCA_964431555.1 uncultured Gammaproteobacteria bacterium
CCGCACCACCTCTACAAATTACAAATCACATCTAAAACCCGTCACTTCTTCACCTTGCAATCGTTAATCCCCAGACGCTTTTTGCTCCGCTTCTTTTTAAAACCTTCGCCATCTCTTTTAATGTAGATCCTGTAGTAAAAACATCATCAACAACGATTATAAAAGCATTACTTAATATATCTTTATATTTCGAATTTAAAGCGAAAACTCCCCTAACATTTTTTACTCTCTCCTTCTTACTTAGTGAAACCTGGGGATCCCTATATTTTTTCCTGATTATCAAATCACCTACATATCTAAAGTCAAACCTTTTAGCCAGTTCAAAGGCTATCTCCTCAACTTGATTATAACCGCGCAAATTTTTCCTAATCCAGTATAGAGGTACGATTGTGATAAGACCTTCAACCTTTTTAAAAAGGAAGTGATCCTTGGTCTTTTCCAAAACATAAATCGATAATTCACGCGAAATCTCCTTTACAAACTTGTATTTAAGAAAAATGATCGAACGCCTTATAACTCCTTTATACGGCCAGAGAGAGACTAATCCATTCAAACCTCGCTTCTTTAAGCATTTAGGATGAGTAAAACCGTCAATAGAAGCTCTCTTACACAAAGGACAAATCTGCCCGAGAGGTGGCAATTTCTCCAAGCACTCGCTACAAATATATTTACCCTCCTTCTTACATTCTAAACACTTTTTGGGAAAAATAAGGTCAAGTAAACCCATATAATGTAAAATACAAGAAAGATAAAAAAATTCTCTTAAAATCTAAATTTGATCTTAAATGAATTTGAAAAGATGCTCATAATCAACAAAAAAGCCAATTACAATTATAAACTTTTTGAAAGATACGAGGCGGGAATTAGTTTAAAGGGAGATGAAGTCAAAACTCTTTTTTCCGGAAGAGCAGATTTGTCCAACTCTTACGTAAAAATAATTAACGGAGAACTTTATCTTATTAATGCAAACATGCCTTCAATCTCCTCCGATCCTCAAAGAAGCAGAAAATTACTGGTCCACAAGGCTGAAATTACCTCAATATGGTCGAAAATTAGGCAAAAGAAATTGACTTTGGTTCCCACAAAACTATATAATAAAGGGCGCAAAATAAAGCTTGAATTTGCCTTGGCGAAGGGTAAGAAAGAGTTTGAAAAAAGACAGGTAATTAAGAAAAAGGATATCGAAAGAGAAATTGAGAAAGAATTAAAAGATCGTTAATATTTTTGGTAATTATTTAATCAAAATTTGCTCTGGTAAATTTTGAAAGAAAAAACAAGTAAAAAGCCGGAGTTTTAACTTTGTTGAAATAGAGGGATACATAGCCGTGTTTTGACGCGGGGACGTTTGGTTTCGACGGAGGAGTTCTTTAAAATCTGCAAGCCAAGTTTAACCTCAACTTGCAAAAAAGGGGTTAAAAAAATAAACGACGAAGATAATTCGTACGCTCCAGCTTTTGCTTACGCTTAAAGCTGATGTCCTCAAGTCTTGCCTCCCAACCAAGCTTGAAGGGCATAAACCAGTTGGGATGCTTTATTGGTGATTAAGCTAATAACCAATAAATAAGAATATTAGCTTTACTTAAGATCATCCTGTTAGTGGGTAAGATTTTAAGGAATATTTTTCACTAACTAAGCTTGTAGTAAGATTTTGGAGAATTTTTCTCGGATGGGGGTTCGAATCCCCCCGTCTCCACCAATTAAAAATGTTTCAAATCAAAATAAAAAATCTTTTCTTTTGACAAGAGAAAAAGTTTTTTCTCCTCCTCCAAAACAATAAGTCTTTGAATATCTTTTACTCCTTCAACCAAATATTGAGCCTTATACTCACCACCTTTTGTTGTAACCACAACTCTCTCCTTTCCCTTCTCCCAAAAATAAAGATTCTCACATCTTTCGTTAGTGTAAAAATCGGTTATCTCCTCTACCTCCGGGAAAATACCCGACATTTCAAAGGACGATAGATTCCCCAAACTAAATTTAAAAATATCCTTCTTATCCTTGACAACCCATAAAGATCCGTCAATTACCAGAATTCTCGCATCAGCCAAATTAAGGTCTAGATCATCCTTAAGCCATTTCTTTTTTGTCCCAAAATTAAAGCCGTCAGATGAATATCTGTAAATATTGGAATCCACTCTATCCAAAAGATAGATATTCCCAGCGTAGGAAGATATCAAGGAATCTTTATCTACAGTCTGATCTATCTTTACCCTTTCATCACCAATCTCAAACAATCCCTCCTCCCCTAAAACAAAAACCCGCCCGGAATAGGCTGCTAATTTCCAACTTTTGCCAACTTTTGCTGGACCTGCAAACGTTTCCGTTGATTTTTTTGACAAATCAACCTTGATTATTTTTTGATCTTCTTCATCAAGAAGGTAAGCTATCCCCGAAGACACTGCCAGATCATCAATTTCAAAACCTTCAGAAAAAATTGTTAAATCAACAAATAACTGCGCTGTTACTTTGTATTGACCAAGAATTTTTTCCTCCCCCTCTTTCACCCTCTCAACTAACTCATTATATTTGGAGTCGTTAATCTTTAAAGAAGATATCCCCAAAACACGGCTTCTTGCCTGACTAAAAAGTTCTCTCGATCTTTGAGGATTAAGAAAGTAAAGATTATAGCTTTCCTGAAGCTCGTGTTCCGCAATTTTTAATTTTTCCTCATAGGAAGATTTAATATCGGCTATCCTTTTTTCCCGTATACCAAAAAAAACACTTGTAAAAAGAAGCACCAAAAGCAAAATACCCACTAAAAAGGAAGTTTTTTTGTAGGCTTTCGGAAAATTGTCATAACCTTCTCCCTTTAGATAAATATTCTTTACAAACCTCTTCTTTAAATTACCAAAAAAATTTGACTCAGACTTTGGCGGAGCGGTTTTTTCCCCAATAAGATTCGCACCATTAAGATTTATCTCATTTGTAATTTCTTCCTGAAACATATTCCTAAGATTTCCTTCTTTTAAGTTTTTACTTAAAGACAAAACAATTGCCCCTAGCCTTCCTTCTTGATCTTTCGAATGAATATGCGAAGCCAGAACTTGAGAAACTGCGTCCAGATTCCCATTTTGAAGAACTGCTTTTATTTCACTTCTCAAGAAACTTTGAAAAAAAACCTTTGTGCCAAAAACAAAAATATCCTTATCCTGCAATCCCCCTGAAGCACTTACAACTTCCCCCTCTTTACTTTCAATAATTTTAAAAAAACCACCGTTTCTAAAAAGATAAAAAGCACTTCCTCCTCCAACCGCAACAAATACCCTATCTTCCAAAAATGACGCCGCCGCGATTTCAATATCCCCCAAGGTAATAAATTCAGAAATCACTTTTTTCAAAGCCTTTCTTAAGGCTATCAATGGTTCCTCTTCCAATTTTCCAAAATATTCCTCATTTACCCTAGAAATAATCTCCCTTCCTACCACAACTTTATCCAAACCTTCACCCTGCAAAGATGTCGAAATTAAAACAAACAAATACCCCCTTTTGGCTAATTTGTCATGATCGCTGGGTTTGTACTCGAAAGTTTGCGACCAGCCGGAGGTATCTGGATTACCACTAAGTTTTACCGAAGCAAGACTAAAGGACATATTTTAACTTCATCTTATATTACAAAACAAAAACAATAAAAATAATCAACAACAAAACCGCAAAAAGAAAGTGAAAAAAAACCAAAGCCTTAATCTGATTTTCAAAACCCACCTGCAAAGTTTCAGTCATAACCTTTACCTGCTTGATTACCAATAATGCGAAAATCAAATACAAAAGCAAAAAAACAATCGTCGCAATCTTAATTAAGTATAAAGCCGAAAATTCAAAACTGGTTAAAAAATTCATGAAATACCTACCTTACTCTCCCTTCTAATTTTTCTTTCTCTTCCTGAATTCTTAATTCCCTTAGTATTCTGGCAACCTTATCTGGGTTCGGAACTGATTCAAACGTTATCTTGGGAATTTCCGCCGCAGTCTGAATCACCACATTGCCAAATCGGAAAAAAGTATCAATCGCTCCACCCATCTCAACCGTAACATCCTGAATTTGATCAATATTGGCATCGGTTATCTCCCTGTAAAAAAGATTGACAAAATCAACCTCAATTATTCTCTCATCGGTAATAATATTTACATGGAAAAACCAACTCAAAAATTTTTCCAAACTAAAAGCCAAAATTATAAGATACCAAATCAAAAAAATTATCAACTGAAATTCGTGAGTTAAAAATCCCGAAGGAATAAAAACTTGTGCAAAAAAGGGCAGAATAATCATCAAAAAAGAAACAAAAATCCAACTCAAATTGGTAATTGCATGTTTTCTTAGCAAAAGAAGAACCTTTTCCTCCGGATCTTCGTTAATAAACTTTACACTATCAGGAATAAATGAAAAGGAAGAAAGCGGATTGTGAGTATGACCCCAAAAATCATGTCTTTTAGGGTTATTAAGTAGCGACTCAAGATTTAAATTACCCTCATAAAGTTCCTGTTCTTTTTTTTCAAGCTCTTTATTTTCAGCTCCTTTCTCCCTTAATATTTTTTCCTCTTTATTTACAAAAACATCAACCATAATTATTAAATCAATTAAAAAGATTCACAAATTTTTGCTTTTATCAAGAAATTCGGATTTTATCCCAGAAATTCCCAACTAGATTATAACACGACCTAACTGACAGATAATTTGCTAAAGTGAAAAAATTATTATCAGAGTTTCTCTACATTGAAGAGAGAACTTTTCAAGCCGATATATCCCGGAGCTCTTAAATTCACAACTCCTTCCTTGGGATCGGAAAGCTGCCATCCGGGAATGGTAACAGTACCTTTATTGGTTGTAAATGTAGCATTTAGAGTTTGTCCATCACTTGCATAAATAACAAAAACAGAATATACACTTTGGTGCCCTCCAATACTTGCCAATTCCGTTATCGAGTAAGGATTTCCGCCCCAACACGAAGTATCAACAGGCGTTATTCTCGATTTATCTCCATTTGCACCATTATAAAGCACTTCCCAGGCATTAATAATATCAGCCATTTCCGATTGCGTAAGCCAGGGGTTACTCCTTCCGCAGGTTACTCCACCTCTTGACTTAAACCAACCTTTGTAAAACCAGGGTGAACCGGCTATTTTTTCATAAGCACCATCAGGCCAGCTGCCATCTTTGACATCTTTTATCCCCAACCACCCCCATTTAGACAGTGTATAACCTCCAGATGTGGATGCATAATAGGTGGTTGCAGGTTTTCCCTCTTTGGTAATTACCCAACCTCTGGTTGCCCTCACCGCCTCTGCCCACCTTCCGGTTTTAAGTTGAGGTTTATAAACCTGACATTTCTCAGTAACACAAATGCTCCCCTGACCGTTATTCGTCACCGCCAAAGCATAACTTCTGGCGGCAACAGCTTGGGCTTTTAACGCCTCAAAACCTCCACTTTCCCCCCAAGACTCCGGCACTTCATAAATCCCCAGCAAATAATTATCCTCAAAGGGAATCCTTCCATAACCCAAAACTCCTATAGTATCAGGTACAGGATAATTCTTATTAAGTTCCGCCCCCTGATAATAGGAAGATAAAATTGTCTCTGCTGATTGCCCCTCTTTTGCCCTTCCATAAGCTCCGTACTGACTCATCCCGACTCTGTGTGGAGCACCAAAGGAAAAAAATGCAAAAGCAGGTCGAAATCCGGGATCACAAAAAGTTGAAGATCCGGGCGGTCCCGAACATGGTTCAAGGGTAGCCGGTGTATCTCCAACTGAAGTCTGAAAACCACCCGCTTTTAACGCCGCTAATTCTCTTTGTTTGGCAGACAAAATATTTAAATATTCTTCTGTTTTGGCTACCTCCCCCTCCAAAAAAGAGGCTCTTGCTGCAACCTGCGATTTAAGAGAACTCAAACTTGTTTTATTTTTTATAAGATTATCCTTTTCCCTTTTTAATGCTATAAGGTCCTCAACATAATCCTGCATTGTTTGAATGTCCTTATGAGCTGCTTTGTGGCGCATGGTAATTTCCCTGAAAGCATCTGAAGCATTATCAGAAAACACAAAAGGTGCAAGCGGATCATACAATCTGACAAAGATATAATGATTTTTGGTCTTCTGGGTAAATATCTCCTCGGCATAGGCAAGATCCTCCTCCTTCATTAAAATATTTTTTTCCTTCAGCAAAAGCTGATTTAAGATTGCATTTAATCTCACTTCCAAACTCTTTATTTGTGCTTTCAAATCGGAAAGTTCCTTTTTATTGTATTCCTGGGCGGGTTTCAAAGCATTAATTTCAGATTCAATTTTAGCCATACAAAAATCAATGTCCCCCGGTCCTGGAGAATCGCAGTTAGGTCCTGCGAAGATAGTAGTTAGCATATAGTAATTAGTAGTTAGGAAAAAAAACAAAAAGACAAGAAAGTATCTAAATTTAAAAAAAAGTTTTGATTTTTGAGCTTTGAGCTTTGACATTTTAATTTAATTATACCAACCATCAGTAGTCCTCTCGTACGAGGTAACTAGATATGGGACACTAGTACTCTTCAGGTGTTTGAAAGTTCAGATTAAAGTGTAATCTTTTAGTATTGTAATGTTCAAGCCAAATTTTGAGTTTGTTGTTTGTTTATGTCATCCAAATCTGAATAGTTTATTTCATTCTCTTGATAGAATTCCTCCTCATCAGTTCTATGACTTCTTTCTACAATCCCATTTTGGTCAGGTGTATGAATCCATGTGTGTTGAACACTAATGTTTAATGATTTTAAATATTCTTCAAATTTAGCTTGAAATTCATGGCCGTTATCAGACTGAATTAATTTAATTGTTATACCTTTCTTTTTAGCTTCAGTCAAAAGATTTTTTACAAAATCAATTATTTATTCTTGAGTTAGTTTTGGGTATACCTTCAAGTATCTCCATTTAGATACAACATCGATTGCAGTATATTAAAAATTTTTCCTGGGCAGGAATTTGGTATCAATCTGAATTAACTCCCCAGGCACAGAAACTTTATTAAATAACTTGGATTTAACTCTTTTTCTTCTATTCTTTACAACTTATCAAACGTCTTCTTTTCCACCAGTTGTAAATGGTTTTAGGAGAG
>CAYSJW010000012.1:0-3764 GCA_964431555.1 uncultured Gammaproteobacteria bacterium
CTACCCACCGCCTAAGGTGAGGTGTCTGAGTGGTCTAAAGAGCACGCTTGGAGAGCGTGTGTAGCCGCAAGGTTACCGTGGGTTCGAATCCCACCCTCACCGCTCGTACAACTCGCGGTTCGGTTGGCGTTCGATAGCGCATTATAATGTACTTCGTACCATGCACGGCGAATCCCACCCTCACCGCCAGTTAGAAAAAGAGGTTGCTAGCTCGCCCTCTGTATGAGTGTTCATAAGAATAATCTAGTAGATTTTAGACGCAAAGTAGGATTTTTTTGTCACCTTACAGCAAAACAACTGGTTAAAAACAAACTTTTTTATTTAAAATTTTTTGGTAAAATGAATCTGAAGAAGTTACTAATAAAAATTTGAGTTTTTCTGATGGTAAAAATAGTAAAAGTTTTAGACTTTTGAATTGATAAGCTATAAAAAAGTAAATATAAATATGAAATTTCAAGATTTAGTAAAACTTTACGAACACAAAAAAGCTAAGTATGGAGTAGAAACCTTTAAGCATGTTTCAGACTTATTGAAAGAGGAAAAAAATTTCATAAAAAAGATTGGCAAAAATCTCCAACTCCGAATAAGGACCACGAACAATTTTGGCATACTTTTAAAGACAAAAAATTGGAGAAATTAAAATATGGACAAATCAGATAAAATTGTAAAAGTTAAATATCTTGAAGAGGTATATAGTAAAGTAAAAATACAAAACCTTATAGCATTTGGCGTTTATTCAGTCATTGAGAATGGTGAAATATGTACATACGAACGTCTTGTGGCTGAATGTTTTAGTAATTTTCCAAAAGTTTTTGGTTTCAAGCGATACCCCCAATGGCCCGATTCTCTAAAATTTGACCGACCCTTAAGAATTTTGAGAGAAGAAGGTTTAATTATCGGAAGTGTGCGAGACCGTTTCGAACTAACTGAATTCGGCAGGGAAAAAGCGAAAGAAACTGGAGCTATTTTAGGTAGGACATATATTACTACCAACAAAAAAACAAGGACTATAGGTAGAAGTGTAGATGATAGGTTAATTGAAAAAGTTATAGATAGTGATCCGTTTAAGCGATTTATTCGCAATCCTGAAGACTTCGCTATTTCTGAATCAGAATTCAGAAGTCTTTTGCGATGTACCCTAGAAACACCAAAAAGAATTTTAAAGCAAAACCTAAAATACTATAAAAATGTTGCTGAGTTTTATAACGAAGAACGGGTGTTAGATTTTTTAACTACGTGCGAAAATAACTTAATTAAAATAAAGAGTTGAAATGGTTAAAGAATTACCAATTAATAAGAGAATAGTTAAACAATTGGCAGGAGCAACCGTTAAAAACTTATTAGATGCTCTTGTAGAACTGATAACGAACAGTGACGACAGTTATAGACGATTAGAGGAAAGAGGGAATGAAGTTGGTGGAGAGATACTAATTTACGTTAATCGGAGGATAGGTGGAACTTGCGAAAAACTCGTCGTTAAAGACTTCGCTGAGGGAATGACAAAAGAAGAATTAGAGAAGGCAATTGAGTTTGCAGGTGAAACAAGTGGATTTGAAAAAGGAAAAAGCGTCCGGGGATTATTCGGAAGAGGATTAAAAGAAACTATTATAGCCTTAGGTGAAGGAAAAATAAGGACTGTTAAAAATGGAAAATTGTATATGACAAGGCTGTGGTATGACGAAACAACAAAGACTCCTCTATACGACGATGAGCAGCTTTATCAAACTCCCATAGAAACTTCAGAAAAAAATGGGACAACCGTAGATATTACTATAACCAATGAGAGAATTAAAATTCCAGAATATGAAAAATTTAAAGAACAACTATCAAAACATTATGCTTTAAGGGACATAATGGCTTCTAATAGAAGAAAAACTGAGTTAATTTTTGACGACCTAAAACAAAAGTCTAAAATTACCACCCAGATATCCTTTTCTTATTATATAGACCAAGTAATTTTAGAAAAAGTAGAAAAAGATGTTACCCTACCTAAATATAATGATAAAGCTAAGATTGTAATTTACGAGAGCCTGATTCCTTTAGATTCCCCACGAAATAATCCTTTTGGATTAGCGGGAATTTTGATAAAAACAAAAGGAGCAATTTTAGACAATCAATTATTTAAATTTGAAAATGATCCAGCAGCCCATTTTTTCTATGGTGAAGTTATATGTAATGGGCTGGAGGAAAGATTAAGAAAAGGAGAAACAGAAATAATTGACCCCAACAGAGGTGGATTAGAATGGCGCCACGATTACTGTCAAGCGTTAGAAGCTAGTATCGAAAAGGTTTTAGAACCATTAATTCTCAAAAAAAGAAAAGAGTTAGAAAAAAAGCCAGAGAAAGAAGTAAAAGAACCAACGAAAAAGATGCTAAGAAAGTTGTGTAGTCTGTTAAACGAATTAGCTAAAAAAGAATTTGAAGAGGTGACTGAAGTTCCTGTCGAACCAGAACCAGATATTACAGGTTTGTTAATTAAACCCGAAGCGGCAAATATACAAAAAGGGAAACCTCACACATTCTCAATTTATGCTCCTACGATCATTGTGAACGATAAGGGTAATGAAGTGCATGTTAAATCTGATACTGTGGACATTCAACCTCTTACTTCTACAGTGAAGTTGGAAAAACATCCCAAATACCCTAATAGAACCTGGTATAGATACTTTAAAGTAGTTGGAAAAAGTGAGGGGGCAGAGGGAACTGTAACTGTTACGTTGGGAGGAAATACCGCTTCAACAAAAATCAAAGTTGCCCCTCCTAAAGAAAGAAAACAGGGTGTAAAGCTTACTGGAAGAAAAGGTGGGTTTATTTCAGATATTAAACCTGATGAGTTAGAGTTACCTACACAAAGAACATTCTACGACAAAGAAACAGGTATTATTAAAATTTTTTTGAACTTCCCCTCAGTTGCAAAATTTATTAAGAGTGGTTTAGAGGGAGTTGAAACAGAGGAGGGAAAAATCTTATTAGCAGAATTGGTGGGTGAAGCATTTTGTAGAGAACTGGCTCGTCAAAGGTTAGAAACCAATCCTCCTATAAGGGGCGGTGAAATCGACGCGTTTAATGACGAGGTTAATAAAATACAAAAGAGAACTTTACATAAAATCCAGGAAATAATATTCGCGTGGAAGTTTAAAGCAGAGAAATAATAGAAAATAAAGAAATTCTATGTGATCAATATAATCTCATTAAAAAGGCTCTAAAACAAAACTGAAATAGGGAAGAAAACGTTTATTCTTTCTAATGACTTAGCAAAAAGCGAAGGTAACGAAGAATTGGAAAAATTTTTGTTCTGAAACTTTAGAAAGCTATGAAAAACAAAAGATCAACAGCCATATAGTTTGGATAAAATAAATATGGACTATAAAAATGAAATAAGAAAAATCTATAAAGAGTATTGTAAAGAAAAAAACATTAAATCTTCAAAAACCAACCTTAAAGATTTTATAGAATTTTTAGAAATAGATTTTTATGATTGGGTAAGAGAGAATTTAAGACAACATTTTAGAGATGTATTAAATAAAGTGGAAGAAATATAAATAACTCACTGACAAAATTAGAAAAAAATAATCAAAAAATACCAAAGATATTAGAAAGCCGGTCTAATAGAACTGGACATTCCGCACCACCTCTACAAATTACAAATCACATCTAAAACCCGTCACTTCTTCACCTTGCAATCGTTAATCCCCAGACGCTTTTTGCTCCGCTTCTTTTTAAAACCTTCGCCATCTCTTTTAATGTAGATCCTGTAGTAAAAA
>CAYSJW010000013.1:0-16942 GCA_964431555.1 uncultured Gammaproteobacteria bacterium
AAAAAAAATCCGCCTACCACCATCATGTCAAAAAGTCGGGAAAAGGAAAAAGTTTTTGCAAAAGAACGCAAAATATCAGTAAAAACAACCGAAAAAATCGCAAAAAGCCAAATTATTAACCAAACCCACATTTCCAATTTACTTATCGTTCCTTTCCTATAATGAATTAAAGCAAAATAAACCATCGCTAAAGAAAAAATCAAAGCCGAAAATTGCAAGACCTCTATCATAAAACTATTCTCCAGCGCAAAACATTCAAAAATATTCCAAAAGAATCTATCAAAGAGACTCCCTTATAAGCGTCCAGGTATAAAGTTGAAACAGGCACTTCACAATATTTTAGACCATTTTTCGCTACCCTAATAACCATCTCCGTTTCAACCTCATAGCCCAATGATTCCCATTTTAATTTATTGTATGCTTTTTTGGTAATAGCCCTGTAACCACACAATATGTCCGATATTTTTATTTTAAACAAAACTGATATTAAAAATGAAGCCAACTTATTACCCAAAAGTCTAACAAACGGCATTCTTGATTTAAAATCTCTTTTGCCAAAAACGACATCATAACCTTCCTCCAATTTTTTTATAAATTTGGGCAATTCTTCAACATCATGCTGTCCATCGCTGTCAATAAAAACCACAGCCTCAAATCCATCCAAAAATGCCGCCTCTGCCCCCGTTTTCATAGCCGCGCCCTTTCCCAAATTAACCTCATGCCTTAAGATTTCGCATTTTCTTCCCTGCATTTTGTATTTTGACAATATTTTATAAGTATCATCGACCGAACCATCATCAACAACATAAAGCGGCATTTTCAGTTTCGAAATATTATCCAAAAATCTATTAATAATTCTCTCTTCGTTATATGCAGGAGAAACAACAGCAATCTTCATTTTAATTAACTTCTTTTTCCTAAATTTTAACTTTAACTTAGAAAATTTTTCTCATACCATTTAATCGTTTTTTTCAAACCCGCATTAAATGAAACCTTTGCCTCAAAACCAAATTCCCTCTTAGCTAAACTTGTATCCACTAACCTTCTCGGCTGACCATCAGGCTTTGTCTTATCCCAAACAATTTTTCCTTTGTAACCTGTTAATTTTTTAATTTTATGGGCTAAATTCTTGATAGATATTTCACATCCTGAACCTAAATTTACCGGCTCAATTTTGTTATATCTCTTAACCGCCAAAAGTATTCCTCTTGCCGCATCCTCAACATATAGAAATTCTCTAGTTGGCTTACCACTTCCCCAAACCACAACTTCTCTCTCTCCTTTCTTTTTTGCCTCGAAAAATTTTCTAATCAATGCTGGTATTACATGAGAAGAACTAATACTAAAGTTATCATAAGGCCCGTAAAGATTAACGGGCATTAAATAAATAGCATTAAACCCATACTGTTTCCTATAAGCCTGTAACTGAACCAGAAGCATTTTTTTGGCAAGCCCGTAATAAGCGTTTGTTTCCTCGGGGTAACCATTCCAAAGATCGCCTTCTTTAAATGGAACAGGAGTGAATTTGGGATAAGAACAGATTGTACCAATTTGAACGAATTTTTTAACTCCTGCTTTCCTTGACTCTTCAATCAAATGAATTCCCATAACTGCATTGTCGTAAAACAACTCTCCTGGTTTTTCCAAATTGTAACCAATCCCCCCCACATTTGCCGCAAGATGAATAACTAGATCAATTCCTTTTACCGCTTTCCGACAATTACTCACTCTTCTTAAATCCATTTCTTCAAAACTGGGCGCGTAGATATTTTTTAACGGGACTTCTTTTCTCAAAAAATTCACAAGGTGTCTCCCCAAAAATCCATGCGCTCCTGTAATTAATACTTTGGCTTCTTTTAAATTCATTTTATTTTTTTCTTCACCCCTAGCCTTTTAAAATCCGAGTTAAGCATGATTTTTATCAGTTTTTCAAACTTAACCTTTGGCTCCCAGCCGAGTTTTTCTTTGGCTTTTGAATAATCCCCCTTCAATAGATTAACTTCTGTTGGCCTTAAATACTTAGGGTCAAATCTAACATATCTTTTCCAATTTAAACCTGCCAGTGAAAACGCTCTCTCAACAAATTCCCTAACACTGTGAGCTTCCCCCGTTGCGATAACAAAATCATCCGGAGTCTTCTGCTGAAGCATAAGCCACATTGCTTTAACATACTCAGGAGCATAACCCCAATCTCGGACAGCATCCAAATTTCCCAAATAAAGATATCTTTGTCTGCCAGCCAAAATATTTGCAATCGCTGAAGTTACCTTTTTGGTTAAAAAAGTATTTCCTCTTCTTGGTGATTCATGATTAAAAAGTATTCCGCTGCAAGCGTACATACCATAGGCTTCGCGGTAATTTTTAGTGATATTATGCGCCATAACCTTTGCAACAGCATAAGGACTTCTAGGATCAAAGGGAGTATCTTCATTTTGGGGGGCTGGAGAGTTGCCAAACATCTCACTACTTGAAGCTTGATAAAACCTGGTTTTAGTTAGTTTCAAATCCCTTAATGCCTCCAAAATCCTAACCGTTCCCAAACCAACCGTATCCATCGTATACTCAGGAAGCTCGAAACTTACTCTTACATGACTTTGTGATGCAAGATTATATACCTCATCTGGTTTAGTTTCCGCCAAAAGTTTATATATGGTATTTGAATCGGTAATATCTCCATAATGAAGGTAAAGACTAACCTTTTTTTCATGGGGATCCTGATATATGTGATCGATCCTATCGGTATTAAAAGTACTTGACCTTCGAATCATCCCATGAACCTCGTAACCTTTCCTGAGCAAAAGTTCAGCCAAATATGAACCATCCTGTCCGGTAATTCCGGTTATAAAAGCTTTTTTCTTTTTCGTTCCAATCTTTCTCATTAATTAAATTATATTCTACAATTTAATTTAAGGACTGCAAAAATTCTCCCAAAAAATTATTTAGAAACTTTAAACCTCAAAATATAATATGTCCAATAAATAGTAATAAAATAAATTTCGCAATTAAAAAACAATCTAATATCCAATAAACTGTCTTGCACTTATTTGGATAAAATCCTCCGCCAAATACTCATTACCATAGTAAACCTTAAACTTTCCCGGGTAAAAGACATTAAAATAATTATTATCAGAAAGCGACTCTTTTACAATCTTTGACGGTTTCCAAGGCAACTCACTATCCTTTTCCGTATCGATAAACACTATTTTTGTGTATTTTTCATGTAACTTTTCATTATCTTTGAAATAATTATCTACTCTTTTTGCAGTTTCAGATCCTCTTGTAACCCAATGGGTATTTTTGGTTAAACCTAAAGTTTTATAGGAACTCAATATCCAAAAAAACAAAAAAAGGGAAATAAAAAACTTTTTATTTTCTAAAGACAATAAATACCCCATTATTAAGGTAAAACCAAAAAGAGGAAGGGTAAGGTAATAAGCAAACTTATGATAGGGTAAAAAAATAACAGGAGATAAAGATATTAAAAACCAAAGTAAAGAAAAAAGAAGATACGTTTTAACTTTTGCAAAATTTCGTATAAGTAAAAAAAGAGAATACAAAATTAAAAGTACTGATATCAGAAAAATAGGCGTAATCTCATTAAACCAATATCTAAAAAGGTTAGGATTTACATTAAATCCCGGACCAACAAAATCAACCAGCATTTCAGGTAAATTAAATGACCACAAAACATACCAAAACAAACTGTTAAAAACTCTTAAAGAAAAATCCCAAGTGTACGAATCGCCTTTGGCAAAACCATAATGAAAAAACCTGAAATAAAGATAAAGAAAAAGTATTAGAAAAAAGGGTAAAATATCTTTTAATTCAACCGGTAATGTCTTGCAAATCTTATCCCAACCCCACTTCTTATCCTTAAATAATTTAATAAAAGAAATTACTATAATAATTAAAAAAGGCGTAACAACCGCAGTTTCTTTACAAGTCAGAGAAAGTACAAATACTCCCAAGGAAAAAAAATAGTTTATCTTTTTACCCTTTATTGTTTTTAGATAAAAAAGTACAGTCAATAAAATAAAAAAGGTTGAAGCAACTTCCTGAAAAGCACCCAAGAAATAAAGGTTCATAAAATGCGCGCTTGAAGTGGCAAAGAAAAAAACTGCGTATCTTGAAACAGAATCACTTAAAGACAGTTCTCTTGCCAACTTGTATATCAAGATTAATATACCAATAAAAAAAGAAAAAGAAACTAAATGCATATAAAAACTATTCCTGTTAAATAAAAAGGTTCCCATAAAATAAAATAATTGAGTAGAAAGCGGTCTATATGAACCATAGCCATATTTATTTTCATATAAATTGAAAAAATCCAAAATATCTCCTAGAGAATTGGCTCTAGAAATATACAAGTGAAAAAAATCATCGTGAGTAAAAAAATTTGAAAATGAAGGGTAAAAGAGAAATAAAACAATTAGGATAATTACAGTGAAATACCAATATTTTCTAAAAAAAATCATAACGCCTCAATATATTCTCGGCTTAATTCACCAACCTCATCCCAGCTATACACTTTTACGAATTTAGAAATTTTTTCCTGATATTTTACATAATCAGATTCGTTTTTAGCCAAACTAACAATTTTGTCCGCCATTTCCAAATGGTTATCAAATGAAAATACAAGACTTTTAGAAATAAAATCTTTAATTTCCTCCTCATGATTCTCCACAATTACCTGGGTTTTAAAAGAAAGGGCTTTGTAAATATAGTCTATAGTTTCTCTTAAGTCCTTAAATAAAACAACAAACTTGGCATCTTTGATATTTAGAAAATAAGAATGATCTGTTAAGGTTACAATTTTGACATCACTGTCTATTTCTGATTTATTCAATAAATTTTTTAACTTTTTAATTTTGTTTTTCTCTATTAAAACGGCAAATTTCCACTCCAAACTTCTCCTTTCTACTAAACTAATCAATTGAACCGCACTTTTAAAATCCTTTTTACTTACCACAACTATTTTATTTTTCTTTTTATTATCTTTTTTTGAAAAAAATATCTCCTGTCCATTTTTAATCCCATCAGGTATAAATTTAACATTTCCTGATTTTATTCCAAATTTTAGTAACTTATCCCTGACCAAATTGGAATTTACAAGAAACTTCGTCTTTGAATATAAGAAGTAAAAAACCTTTCTCGGAATTAAGATTCTAAACTCATTACCAAAAATCGCAACAAAAGACTTTTTAGTCAAAATAAGCGGATAATTAGGAAATTTATGCCAAACTTGAACAATTAAATCATACTTTCTTGATTTTAAAAAAACAAAAATGTTCAAAAACAAAACGTTTATCAAAGGAATGTTTAGGGGAAACCTTACTATTTTAATTTTACTCTCTAATTTACCCTTTATATCTTTTGAAACTTTAGCCAATAAATCTATGTTATTGTTTCCCAAGCGCCAAAATTCCAGGTGTTTAAACAAACTAAAATCTAAATCATTCAAACATCCGCTTAAAGCACTTTTGTCTATAACCAAAATTTTCATTTTATTTTTACTTTATAACAATTCACTGATTATATTCCTGCAAAACTAAATCTCGCCAAAAAACTACTCTTAAAGAAATATTTGAGTTATTAGATAAAAATATCAAAAATGATACCTTCCCAACGTAAAGCGATAATATATTTTTAAAGTATCCCAAAAAACCTTGACCAAGTCTTTAATAAATTTTATACCCATAATTTTAATTGTTGAATCTCTTTGATCAAGATTTACCCTTATGGGCGCTTCAACAATTCTAGCTTTAAGTAATTTATTAGCCAGCAATAATACCTCTATATCAAAAGCAAAACCATCTATTGTCAAGATAGGCAACAATTTCAGTATAACTTGCCTTCTAAAAATTTTCATTCCAACTTGAGTATCATTTATCGGAAGACCAAAAAGAATTTTCACATAAAATTGATATCCCCAAGAAAAAACCTTTCTTATATAAGGATAATTAACAATAGATTTTGGATGTCTTTTTGATCCGATAACACAATCTAACCTTCCTTCTCTCATAAGATCCAAAAAATCTAAAATAGATTTATAGTCCAAATCCAAACCAGCATCTACAAAACCTATTATTTCTCCCTTTGCCTTCTTCATTCCGAATCTCACAGCATATCCTTTTCCTTTATTAACCTTGTAGTTAAAAACCTCTACATTTTTCAAATTCCTTTTAACTTCCAAAGCCTTCTTATAGGTATCGTCTGTTGCCCCATCTACCACACAAATTATTTCAAAAGGCCTACCAAGTTTTGAAAGTATTTTATAAAGATCTGATAAGTTTCTTTCTATAAATATTTCGGCGTTATAAGCGGGAATCACAAAACTAACATAAATATCATTTTTTTTAGGATTTACCATACTAAGAAACCCAATAACCTCTGAAAAAAAGCGAAGAAAATAAAGCCAAAAGACTTACCAAAATTAAAATAATTAAAAATTTCGCCAACTTAGTAAACTTAGCAAAGTATAAACTCATCATAATGAAGGCAGGGAAAATAACCAAAACATATCTTGGAAAAGAAGAAAAACTTCCCGAAAGAGTGGGTAAAATATAGGCTATCATCGAATAAATCGCATAGGAAACTCTAATTTTAAAAAAACTCAAAAAAACCAAAAAGCCAAAAATCAAAGCTACAACAATTTCTAAATATGTCGTAAAAACCACCGGTAAATATGAGTAATTTAAGTTGGGCAAAATTTTAAAAAAATATCTATAAAAAACTTGAGGCAATAAAATAAAAGTTGATGAGCGTTGTTGACCAAAAATGCCAACTGAATGGAAAAATTCCAAAGGATCACCCGTTTTAATCTTCAAATAAACCATATACAAAATAATTCCAGTCAAAGAGAAAAAAGAACAAATAAAAGGAAATAAAAATTTCTTCTTTTCACATTTTGACTGAAAGTATGCCTCAAAAATTAAAGAAGGAAAAATTGCCAAACCCACCAACCTTGTTGCAGTTGATAAAGCTGCCAATAAACCCGCCCAGAACCAAATACCCTTTCTAGCAAAATAAAAAACCCAAACTACCAAAGCCAAAAACAAACTTTCGCTATACAAATTGCCAAAATAAAATGATGTGGGAAATATTAATATTAGAAAAATTACTCTTTCAACAATTGCTTTCTTGTAATCCATTAGTAAAAGCTTGTATATCCCAAAAAGAGCAACCAAAAAAAACAAATTACTCAAAAAAATACCTAAAAAAGCTGTTCCCTGAAAACTTTTAGCAAGCAAAAGATTTGAGAAAAAGCCAACAATTAAAGGAAACAAGGGAAAATAGAAATAATTTAAGGGCTTGTAACCTTCAAGCGCAATTGATAAAAAATGTTCTCCATCAAAATTTACAAAAGACCAAATAAAAGGGTTTTTAAGATAATTTGTCAACCCTCCCCCCAAATAATTAGATTGTAAAGGCAAAATGGAAAAAGAAATTAAAAGAATAATAAAAATATAAATTTTCCAAAGGATAAAGTATAAAAATACCTTCTTCATTCAGAGACAATGTTTTTATAAACGTCTATAACTTTATTTGCAGTTTTCTCCCAGCAAAAAATTTTTAGTCTTTCGTAGCCTTTTCTAATATAAAAAGCCCTTAAAGATGTGTTATTCATAAGCTCCTGAATTTTCAAAGCCATATCTTCAGGGTTAAAAGGATCAGCATAAAGTGCAGAATTTCCGGCTACCTCAACCAAAGCTTGAGTTCTACTACAAACAACCGGAACTCCGCAAGCAAATGCATGAACCACGCCTAACCCAAAACCTTCATAAAATGAGGGTTGGCAATAGATCGTCGCCAAATTCATTATTGAAACCAAATCCGAATCCTCAACATAACCCAATCTCATAACCTTACCTTCTTTTTCAAACATTTCCTTAAGAAGCCTATAGTGTGAAAGTTCTGGATGAGGTTTATTTAAAAGAAATCTTAACCAATCACGAGGTCCTTTCATATTTTCTAAATTTATTGACAAATTATCTTCTATATCCAAGGCTTGCTTTCCTACTATAACAAGGGGAACACCTACTTTCTTACAGGCAAGTACCAAGGTTGGAATATTTTTATTGTAATAAACATCCCCCAAATACAAAACAAACTTATTTGGAAGTTTATACTTACGAACTATTCTATTTAATCTCCTTCGGTCATTTTCTTTATTAAAAAAGGGCAAAGGAGCTATATGAATAGCGTGCACTTTTTCACTGGGAACATTTAAGAATCTCACAATATCCTTCTTTGAAGTCTCTGAAATGGTAATTATTGCATCGACATTCTTCAATCTTAACTTTTGAATCATAAATTTTAAACTACCTCTTAATCCCCGTGAATACTGCTTTGGATAAATAAGGGGAATTAGATCATAAATCGTAATTACTGTTCTTGCAAAAAACTTTGAAGGAAGAGTTAAAAAATATGGATGAAAATATGGATAATGGACAACATCATATTTAGTCTTTTTAAATTTTTCCTGATTAGTTGAAAAATCAAAAAAGTCTATATTTATATCTTTTTTCCTTTTAGACTCTTTTTCAAGAAAAATCGCCAGGTATTTGGTATTCACCCCAATACCGGAAATTTGCGTCTTGCTATTCCACCCTAAATCAAAAGCAACATTCATTAGAAGTAATTATAACAGCATTTGCTTTTTAAAGCGTCTATTTCAAGATATCCAGAATAAAATTTAAACAAAGATAAAACTTCTAAAAAGTTAAAAAATTACAACCTAAAAAGTCCCCTCTTCGACCTCCATCTGATCATCCAGTTTCCAAGCTGGTTGAGAGGTTACTCTTACCCAAGTTTCCTTACCCTTCGCCAGATGGTATTCACCAGGCTCTATCGTAAGTTTATCACCGGGCGACAGTATGTAAGTTTTCCCTCCTTTAGTCAATTCTAATGATCCTTTAATTACCTCGTAAGTCTCTCTAGATCTCCTATGATAGTGAAGAATACTCCTATCTAAAACAGCTACAGCTACACTTCTCTCAGGATGTAAACTTCCCGGTTCAATTTCACAAACTATCTCCGCTGGCGCATCTGGTGGATTTAAAATAATATTTTTACCGGGATACCTTTTCTTAAGTTCTTCAACAACTTTCTTTACATCCATGGCTTATATGATCTCCTAAAAAATAGCAATTTCTTTACCAGCTAAACTTAGAAAATATTGTTTTTTTCAATTATATTTTATACTACCAACCCAAATTACTTCATTTTAATCTTT
The DNA here is from genome assembly GCA_964431555.1 of uncultured Gammaproteobacteria bacterium. GTDB lineage: Bacteria > Patescibacteriota > Microgenomatia > UBA8517 > UBA8517 > CAYSJW01. Next base: position 9,236 of record CAYSJW010000013.1, read on the forward strand.
AACATTTTTTACAAGCAGATATTTTAAATAAGACACAGGATAATGCAGAGAGGAAAGATAAGACCAGAGAAAACCCCGCAAACCATCAAGAAAACCAAGATGACGGATATACAAAAGCAGAAAGTAATAAGTAGGAAGCAGAAAGAAATATTTTAAAAAATTCCATAAATTTTTTGGCAATTTATTGTATTTGAAATCTTCTGCTCGGATATCTATATAACGATTCATTCTATTAAAATACCTTCTCAAAGTTGGTGATTCATGATGTTCCAAATTATTAAAAAGCCACCCAATTTCTCCATCTACCTCCATAAGCTCATGAACACTTTTTCCTGGTAAACGTGCTTTACCTCGTTTAATTAAACGAATTACTCCATCCGGATAAACTCCCGCGTGGATCAAAGGTTTTCCCAAAAAAAAGTTCAATCGAGGAATAAAAAAGGCGGCTACTTCTCCAGTTTTTTCACCTAACTTTCCTTCTCTTTTTTCGATTAACCTTTGGTGATGCAAGAAAAGAGACTTTTTGTAATTGGTAATTGGTAATTGGTAATCGGATTTTGAAGAAGTGAGAACTCTTTTGAGCAATTCTTTATTAGAAGAATTAATTACTTTTTTAATTTCCTCAGCCAGTTCGGGAGTAACAAACTCATCCGCATCAAGTTGCAATATCCAATTTCCTTTTGCTTTCTCAATCGCTTTTTGTTTATTGATATGAAAATTGTCCTCATGTTTAACAAGAAATACCCTATCTGTATATCTTCTTGCAAACTCCTCTGTCCTGTCAGTAGTGTTTTTATCAATAAAAACTACAATCTCATCTGCAATATTTTTAACTGAATCAAGGCAACGTATAATATTTTTTTCCTCATTGATTGCCAACAAGACAACGGAAAGTGACTGATAGTTGGGAGTTTGTGAATGGCACTTTTTTAATTTAATATTTTTTCTCATATTAAATAGTCGATAGCTGATAGTTAATGGTTAAACTATTTTAACTTAAGACTTTTAATCCAACCATTTAACTGTTTTCCTACACTCGAACAGATTTTATCAAGCATATTATAATTACTTAAACTCAAATAGCCCAAATCTTTTGATAATCTCAGAAAATACATCACCTCGCCCAAGGAACCCCTCGCATTAAATAAAAACTGAAGTAGTTGCTTCGCTGAACCCTTGTAAAATCCTTCTGTAATATTTGCAGTAACAGAAGATGCAGCTCTGCGCAACTGAGAAGTAATTCCATAGATTTCACCTTTTGGAAACTTTGATGTTTCCTTGTATATAAGAAGTGTCATCTGATGACTTTTCCCCCAAACAGGAACTTCTTCCACTTTCTTATACTTTATTGTTTTAACAATCATCGACTATTAACTATCAACCATCAGCTGTGCAACAACTTTTCCATTTTCAATCGCATAATTTGTACCCCGATCCCAAGGATAAACCTGCTGAATATTACAAAGATATAAACCCCCTATGGGAGTTTCAAATTTAGGAATTTTTTTTGAATAGTTTTTAAAAACAATAGGCTGGGCAAAAGGGCTTTTAAATAAATATCCCGTATTTATCCAGTTTTTATTAAACTTGGGATTAATGGTTGCCAGATATGGCATAAACTCTTTCATTATCTGACCGACATCCATTCTAAAATATTTATGATTTACCGGTAAATAGTTTCCAACATATAATAAATGCTCGTTATTGTAACAGGCCTTATCCATAAAATTAGTATGTTCAACAACTGAAACAAAAGGAAAATGACTTGCATTAATATTAAGCCAATATGTATCATCTTCAAGAAATTTATTTTTCAACGACAAAATAATATTTACTGCACCAATCCCCTTTAACTCTGAAAGTATATCACTGTAATTTTTCGGAAGGCCTTTTGTAATTTTTTGAAAATGATGTGTCGGCAGAGTACAAATTACTTTGTCAAATTGATATTTCTTCCCCTTCGAGCTTATATAAAATATACTTCCCTTTTTGATTATACTCTCAACCGGAGAATTATAATAAAACTTCCCATTATATCTTTTTATAAAATCTTCTATCTTTTTCGCAAAAGACAAAAAGCCTTCTTTCGGATAAGCAAGTTTAGCCGTGCGCTTTTTAACTCTTGCCCAAAACCAAGAGGCCGGAATTTCATCAGAAAAATCGGCAAACTTTTTTTCAAAAAGAGGTTTCCACAAAACTTCATAAGCTTTCTTACCATTCCACTTAAGAAGAAAGTCTTTCGCAGTAACTTTTTCTAAAGCTTTCCAGTTTGAGGTTAATTTAAGGTATGCCAACAACCCCCCTGTGCGAACCCGATCTATAAATTTTAACCTATTAAATAGTAAAAGACTCAAAGGGGAATCAAGCTGATATATCTTCCCATCAATAAAAGTTGAAGTTTTAGGTCTTTTAACTAATATTTCCTGCCCCAGCTCTTTAGCCAAATTCATTGCTGATAAATCGTTGGTAAAAAGATGATGATAGAATGTTTCCAAAGACCATTCCCAATTCTTCAACCTAAATCCAACCGCAAGCCCTCCTGGCTTATCAGTATATTCAAAAATTGTCACAGGAATATTTTTTTTAGAAAGAAAATATCCAACCGACAATCCCGTAAAACCAGATCCAATAATTGCAACTTTCATATTTTAATTGGCTACAATTTGAAAATACTTATAACCATTCGACCCATATATTTCTTTGACAATATTTGTCTCATCAGGTATTTCCTGATCAGTTCCAACGATTAAACATCCAGGATAGTTTATCCTATCCTCATCCCATATTATCTTTTTAAACTCGAAATTTGCAAAAGAAGTTACTGTTGAAAATCCATAGGTATCCCTAGGACTTATAAAGTGCTCATGCTGAAATTTATTTGGAGGATATTTCAGATAAAAAAGAAAAAGAATATATGGCTGATCGTATCTATCGGTAACAATAATTTTTTGATAACGACCTTTAACTTCTTCAATATAACCCACTAGTTCCTTTAAGCCGTATTGGGAAGAATAAGGATATTCCTTAGCCATATGAACCCAATACATATGCTCATACCTTAAAAACTGCCAAAAAATAATAACGGAAAGAATTGCATAACAAAGGGCACGAAAGTATTTATTTATAAGTTTATTTTTTAACAAATCAAGTACTGCCGCCAAACCAAACGAACTAATAATTACAAGTGGAATAACCATGTTTTGAGAACGCAATGCATGGGGAGACTGAAATGTCAAAGCCGAAGGAATTGGTGCAACCAACAACCAAAGTATAACTACATATTTTGATTTTTGATTTTTGATTTTTGATTTTAAAAAATATGTAATCCCGATTATCAAAAAAACCAGATCAAAAATGTACATTTGCCCTGTTTCAGGAACTTTATTGCGCTCTATGTTATCCCCAGAAAGGAATAAAAATTCACCATGAAAATGATCGGCATAGTTTTCTAAAAATGTTAAACCGTAATTTATTATTTTGTTATGAAGGACTTTTGCCAAAAAGCTTGAGTAATTAGAATGTTCACCTCTTTGTTCATTTGTCCTATTTAATGGCCCAACATCGGCAAATAATCCCACACCCGCTGCACGAGACATAATTTCAGGTTTTTTGAGATCCTTAACTAAAGGGAGTAAAATCACCAAACCAACAATTCCTGCAATAATAAATTTTTTAATATTTTTTTTAATAATATCTCTATATATAATTAGTAAACCCAAAACCAAAAAAGGGGCAACCACCCTTGCGGCATGATAAGTATATAAAGATAAGGAAAAGACCAAAGAACTTAAATAAAGAAAAATTGTTTTATCTAAACCCGCCAAAAACAAATATACCCCCAAAACCAAAAAAAATGTCGCCACATTAACTTCCCACCCACCTCTGGAAAAATGAATGTGCCATGGTGAAATTGCAAGCATAAATGCCGAAATTTCACCAAGTGAATAGTGAAAGGTAAATAGTGAATAGCTTCTTCTTTTAAAAAGAATATTAACCAATTTATACACCAACCACACAGTTAAAACTCCCAACAACGCTCCAGGAATTCGTATTGTCCATTCGTTTAATCCGAAATATTTTACAAGTGGTAATAACAGATAAACATACAAACCGGGTTTATAGTCTCCAAAAGATTCAAAGTGTATCGGCCAAGAATTTCCATGCTCGTCTTTCCCAGTTTGCAAAAGAGAGTATGCATTATAACCCAGAGCTGCTTCATCAGCGTTGGGGGCTGGATATTCCCCCAATTTATAAAACCTTAAAAAGAAAGCCAAAAATATTACAAAAATTAAGATTAATTTATTTTTCATCAATCACCTCCATAACTCTAAAAGCAACATCTAAATTGTTAGGATAATAAATTTCTCTAATTATTTTAAAATTTTTACCTATCAAATCTCCTGGAGCTGCAATATTATCCGCTACAAAAATAGTTCCTTTTTCTAAATTTCCAAAAGGCCAACTTAAACTTCTAAATTCTATGTTATCCATTGAATTAACCAAGCCGACATCATTTCCGATAGGATCTAAATGAGCAATTTTTTGATAAAGCAAAGGATCATACTTCTCATAAAACAAAAAGAAAATGTAAGGTTGAGAAAAGCTTTGCTGAAAAATTATCTTCCTATTCTCAACTCTATAGGGTTGAACTTCTTTCACCGCTTCACGATAACCGTAATACCAATACTGAGCATCATGTATAGGCAAATGAAGATAATAAGCGTCAAGGTAATAAACGAAATTTCCCAAATAAACAAAGGTGAAAATCTCAAGAATTAACTTTTGCAATATTCCCTTTTGTTGATATAAACCAAAAAGACTTGTCAATCCCAAAGACGAGATGAACACTAAGGGAACTAGCATATTCAAAGCTCTTACCCCATGAACTTGATCTCTGGATAAAATTGCGGGTAAAGGGGAAAGGCCAAGCCATAAAAATACAAAATATTTAAACCTACCTCTACTAATGATCAAATAAAAAAATCCCAATGCAAAAAGAACGATATCAGCCACTAAAAATTGACCCATATTTGGCGCAGAATGCCTCTCATTCTGCCAATCCCCTTCAAAAAACAAAAACCGAGCTGAAAAATGATTAAACCATCTGCCCAATATCCCCCGTATAAAATTTAAAGCTTCCGAATGATAAAGATAATAACTTAAACTGTTTAAGGTCTCATTTCCTTGATCTAAGATTTCTTGTTTATATTCCAATGTACGAGGGGCTGAAAAAAGACTGAAAACTTGCAATCGTCCTGTTTTACCAAATAAACTTAAAAATAAAGGTAAAGAGATTAAAATTCCAATTAAAAAACTGCTTAATAAAATCTTTAATTTAAACTTCAAAATTCTTTTAAAAAATAAAAGTAGAAGAATAAGCAAAACTACAAAAGTCGAAAGCTTTGCTCCCTGATAGGAAAGTAAACTTAATGCAAAAAAGATCGAACTAACAATCAAATATCCTTCCCTTCTTAAAGAGCATAAAAAACAATATATTCCAGCCAAAATTAAAGTTAAAGATAAATTTGCCTCCCATGCACCTCGAGAAAAATGCAAATGCCAAGGATTAATGGCCAGCAAAAAGCTTACAACAAGTGAAAACAACTGATAATTGAATCGGACATCAATCTTATTCTGCTTTAATGAGCCATCATCAAGAACAAAAAAGCCAACTTCAATAAACTTTTTAATGATAAGGTAAACTAAAAATACTCCAATAACACCAGCTAAAGCGCTTGGAAGCCTGATTGCAAACTCAGTTAAGCCAAAAATCGCAATCGGAATTATCGATGTATAGACATATAATCCGGGCTTATAATCACCAAAAGACTTGAAAATTATCGGTAAAAATTTACCATACTCATCCTTTCCAGTTTTCAAGATAGAATAGGCGTTATATCCTAATGACGCTTCATCCGGCGTAAGATGATTAGGAACACTTCCCAGTTTCCAAAATCTAAGAAAACTCGCAACTAAGATAATAATTATTAAAAATTTCTTGTAGCTAAAAATATTCTTCATATTTTTTAAACTCTCCCTTTTTATCTGTATTGATGATTCGAATCATCAATACACCCAATAATTAATTTTCCAAAATTTCGAATGCAGGTTTACCATCCAAAAAGTAAATTGTTTTTAACAATTTCCAATCTTTTGGATAATTCCCGGGACTGGTTACTAAAAGGCATTCACCAAAAAGGCAGTCAAACTTTTGCCCACTCTCTAGCTTAAAATCGACATCAGATTCTTTTGGTATTTCCCAGTCATTGACAAAATAAAACTTATCAAATCTATCAACCCAATACCAGCCTGATTGAAAAAAACGAATTAATTTGCCGTCTTTTTGATATTTCTTTGGATCCCAAGGCCAATAAAACAACAAAAATTCATGAGGCTCTCCGTACTTTTTCGTTATTATTATCTTGTCATACTTTTCATAATTATTCTCTACGTACTCTACTACATCCTTATACCCATATTGCCAACTCCATGAATAAATTTTTGGATACTCAAAAATATATTTTACAAGATAATTTGAAAGTGAAATCAGTAAGATTGCCAAATACAAAAATGCAAACAATTTTCTAGAAATAAACCACTTCAAATTCTTTGCCGAATAAATACTAATAAATCCAAGGGTAATAATTATCATTGGAAGCGGCAAAAAGGTAATACCTCTTAAAACATTTGGAGATTCGCGAGTAATGCTGGCAGGAATCGGTGCAAACAGCATCCATATTAATAAAAAGGTTTGTATTTTTCTCCTTTTTAAAGCAAATTTTAAGATAATAAACAAACCCAGTAAAAAAAATGGAAAATTGATAAGATATAAAATACCAAAATCTGGAAGACTAAAATTATACTGACTCCCTCCCTTTAAAAATAAAAAATTTGGTGAATAATGGTTAATCCAATTATTTGCAAATCTGACTAAAAAAAAGCAAAATTTATTATATAAAAGTCTTTCAGAAGCAGGGTTCAAATTTATCTTCATCCTTTTTTCATTTATGTAATTAATAGCACCCTCATCTATTAAGGTTACTTTCAAATAGCGAGCTTGTCCTTCCTCAAAACCTAGCTGGAAAAACATTGGCATCAAAAATAGCACCAGTAACAAGATACTTAAAGACAGCGAATTTCGAGACTTTTTCCAAATACCAAATATCTCAAATCTGTAAATAACAGCAAAAGCTCCTAATATAAGCGGTGTAAAAATCCGGTATGAATTGTATGTCCAAACAGTTAATCCCAAAAGCAGAGATGAAATGATCAAAAATTTAGGACTTCTCAATCCCGCAAAAAGAAAATAAATACCGCTTACAAAGAAAAACAAGGCAAGATTTGCTTCGAATGCACCTCGAGATAAAAACAAAGTCCACGGCTCAATTGCAACAAGAAATGAGGAGATCAAAGCAATTTTTCTAATCTGTTCTTTCTCAATTTTTTTTAAATCTTCAAAAACTATAATTGCCAAAAGATACGTAAATAAAATAGTACCTACACCTGCAAGCGCTGACGGCAATCGAACTGCAAAATCATTTAAACCAAAAATAAAGATTGAAAATACTGTCGTATAAATATAAACAGGCAATTTATAATCACCATAAGCTTTAAAAACTAATGGCAAAAATTTTCCCCACTCATCTTTGCCTGTTTTCAAAATAGAATAAGCATTGTACCCATGTGATACCTCATCCCAATTAAGAG
>CAYSJW010000014.1:0-21690 GCA_964431555.1 uncultured Gammaproteobacteria bacterium
GGATCATCTCTTGATACTCTTAACCTTGCAGGAACAGTTAATATAGTAGGTGTAACCAATATTAATACTTCAGGATCTGCTAATACGGCAATAGGTAATTCATCTGGTACTTTCTCATTAACATCAACAGGTCTTAATGTATCAACTGATGGTGCTTTAACTGGAGTTTCATCAATAGATACAATCAGTTTCTCAGCAATAAGTATAAATTTTGCGGGAGCGGGTACGCTTTCATCAGGCGGATCTAACCCCCTAACATTAAATGCAGGAAACAATACCATAGTTACAAATGCATCAACGGTAACCGCAAATTCTTTAGCAACTTTAACCAGTTCAAATTCACTTTCTCTTAATCCAACATCAGGAACAAATTACACGCTTACCACCTCTGCAACGGGAACACTAAACCTTTTCAATACAAACGTGACTGATGTGAATATTTTTGGTGCAGCAAATACAATAGACATTGGAGCGTCGGGGGTCATCACCAATTTAGCAAGCGGTGGAGAACTAAGACTAAGTGGTGCTACATCGGGATATGTCGGATTAAAATCTCCAGCAAGTCCAACTAGTTACACCCTTATTTTCCCTACGACAGACGGGGATTCTAATCAAGTTCTCTCAACAGATGGCTCAGGTACACTTTCTTGGGTTAGCGTTGCAACAGGCGAAACTCCCTGGGACCGCACTGGCAATAACGTTTACTTGGATAGTAACTCTTATGTCGTCAGCATAGGTTCATCCACTCCCTACTCTGGATCTCAACTAACCATTGCGGGAACTTCTCCTAGAATTACCATTGGCGATGGAGGGGAAGAAGATACAATGCTTCACTTTTACGGCAACGCTGTTGATTATTATATTGCACTCAACGACACAGATGATGCATTAAAAATAGGAAAGGGTAAAGTAGCGGGAACAAATTCATTTATAAATATCGACTCCAGTGGAAACGTTGGAATCGGCAAAATGCCGTCTCTTGATCTAACCAGCGGTGCAACAATTATGGCCACCGGCTCTGCACAATTTACCAGCATATCAGGAGCAGGGTTGGTTGATGATTGTGACCAGGCAGTTGATGTAATTAAATGGGACGCAAGCACAAAGAAATTTATATGTGGTTCAGCAGTCGGTCAAGTGAGAAGTTTTGAAGATACAACTCCTGATGATCTTGCTGACAACAATACTACAGATTATTGGGACGGAACATACCCTAATTTAACACTTAACGATTCCAACAACGACATCTTGGTTCAAGTGAGTGTAACAATGCAAAGCAATAATGCGAATGACCAAGTGGGAGCTTTTCAGGTTCGTATGAGAACTGATGGAAGTAACCCCACATGTAGCAACACAGCAGTTGGAGGTGTTTTTTCTATGTTCAATTCAACCAATACAACCCCCGTATCGGTTGCACAAATTATAACTGCGACACCAAATTCGTCAAATAATATTAGGTTTACCGTTTGCTCCAGTGACCAGTCAGATATTCAAGGTACAGCCCCAACTGTACTAAGAATTAATATGATTTTGACCGAGGTAAGTTCTACCTCCGACCTTGCCGAAATACACCCAACAAATGATCTCTCACTTACGAATGCTGACGTAGTTGTTTTGGATGAAAATCTTAAAAACGGAGTGAAAAAATCGGAATACTCTTATAGTTCACCATTTATGGGGATAGTTTCAACAAGGCCAGCAAAGATAATCGGTAGTAAAGGAACTGAAGGAGTAAATGGTATTCCCGTTGCACTCTCCGGAAGAGCACCAGTAAAAGTGACTTCAATAAATGGGTCTATCCAGCCCGGAGACGTTCTTACTTCCAGTTATATTCCAGGTTATGGAATGAAATCGAATAAAACTGGTTATATTTTTGGGAAAGCACTTGAGGGAACAAGTCACTGGAGTAGCGAACAGTGCCCCACAATAAATTACATCGATCAAATTGCCTGGCCTTATGATGATGGAAATAACCCCGACGCCCCTTGTTTCAAGGTCCCCACCGCAAACGTACCTAATGTTCCGGAAAACTACACCGGCGAATATGTTTATGTCGGAAAGATAATGGCATTTGCAGAACTTGGTTACTACACACCCAAAGAGTTTATTAACAACAACCAAAATCTTAGTATTCAAAAAATTTCAGAATCTACACCTTTTTATAAACTCACAGATGCACAAAGCAATATCTTAGAAAACGAAATGGCCTTCTCCAACATACTTTCCGCCAATGGAAACTTTGGTTACCTATCAACAAGTTTACTGTCAACAGCAACAATGAGTGTAAGCTTGATTAATCTCGGAAACGTTAAAATAACTGAAACTTCTGGAATTTTGTCATTCTTTAACAGTTTGGATCAAGAAATCTTCTCACTTGACACACAAGGAAACGCTACCATTTCTGGAACCCTGACTACATCAGGTGGAAATTATGACATCGCAGAGGATTACCTAAGTAGGGATTTCAGTTTAGAGCCAGGAGATATTGTAATTTTAGATGAAACAGAGGCAGGTTTTGTCAAAAAATCTTATATGCCCTATGACAATAGAACCTTGGGTGTTTACTCCACAAGTCAGGGATTCAAACTTTCCCAATCGGTAAATGAACCCGGGACAAAAACGATTCCGGTCGCTTTAGCTGGGCGCGTCCCAGTTAAAGTTTCATTACTATCACAACCAATAAAACCGGGGGATTATCTTACCACATCAAATGAACCTGGAAAAGCAATGAAGGCAGTAAGAGCTGGACAAACCATAGGTAAAGCGCTCGAATCTTGGGATTCTGAATCTGGCAAAAATACAATTCTCGTAGCTGTTTCAACATCATATGCCGATCCTAATAAACCTTACGAAGAGAACGAGGAATTAAGTATTGTATACGGTTCTAGCTTGACAAACCTCGATGAGAAAGATATCAGCAAATATTATCTTGTCGATAGCAACAACAATATAATTACAAATTCCCAAGCTTTCTCAAACATAATTTCGGCAAATGCAAGGATAGGAAACCTTGCCTCAGAAGAGATTCAAACCAATTCTTTGTCCACTCTCAAAATTAACTTGGGCGAATTTACAATTGAGCAAGCGTCAAATTCAGCACAAATTATTCTCGAAGATAAAGAAGGAAAAATTTTAGCCGGATTTGATAACAGAGGAAATCTTAACATATCAGGAAGCTTAGACTCAAAAGGAGAAGCTATTGCAGTTGAGTATTCAAGTTCAGATAATTCACTTGAACCTGGTGATGTTCTTTCTCTCGATCCTTTCAATGAGGGTAACGTTATAAAATCATCTTCTGCCTATGACCAGGGAATAGTTGGAGTTTACTCTGAAAATGAAGGTATTAAACTTTCTCAAATTGAGGGTAATTCTATTCCAGTTGCAATTGGAGGAAAAACACTCATCAAAGTCAATAATCAAGGAGGATCAATTAAAAAAGGTGATTATCTAACATCATCCTCAAGCAAGGGAGTTGCAATGAAAGCCATTCTCTCCGGACCGGTTTTAGGCAAAGCTATTGAAGATTTTGAATGCCCTGAACTATCAACAGATTGTATTGGAAAAATTATGGTTTCCCTAAATATAGGTTTTGCTAACCCCAAAAACAACAGTCTTGAAAACTCTGAAAATCAAGAAAACCTGATAAGCTTAAGTGTAGAATCTATCAATTTACAAAGTGGAATCAATCTTGCGGGTTATGAAGTAAAAGGAAACTTAAACAACATTCTCTTAGCTATCGGAGACACATTAAATGCCCAAAAAGACTACATTGATACTTTAAAAACAAAGGTTGACCAACTTGCAAAAGAAACCTCTATTTTTGAAGAGAAAATTGCAAATCTCGAAATCGGATATTCATTAAACTTGGGTTTAATCAACGAAAACAAGCAAAAATATCAGGAGAACCAAGTAATCTTAGATAATCTAAACCGAAAGCTCGCTGAAATATCCGATAGTACCACTGAAAGCATTCAATCCTTAAGTCAAAAGGTCGACGAAATAATATCTCAACTTAACATCGACAAAAAAGAAAGTAGTTTTGATGAAACAACACTAACTCCTTATGAAATACTCTTAACTGGCGAGTTACCCAATGAAAACGAAGCTCAAATATTATCTGACGCTGAAATACCCAACCTTATATTAACTCGTTCTGCCATAATTTCTGACACTCTTAAATCTTTTGGAAGGTCTTATCTAAGTGAAACTTTTGTTTCGGGAAACTTGTTAATAAATAACAGCCTTTCAATCAACCAAAACTCAATAAATTCACCCGGCACTCTTTACCTGCAAAACTTACCTCTTGCCAGTTCAATCGATCTATTTAATGGCGCAGTAATAATCGATAAGCTCGGAAATTTAGCAATCGCCGGAAACTTGGAGATCAAGGGTAATCTAAATATTGAGGGCGCAATAACCATCACAGCAACTGCAGGGGAGGATCTTAAAGCCAAAGATATTGTCTATATCTCGGCCTCAAATCAAGTAAGAAAAGCAGACATAACAGATATTAACCGATCCAATGCGATTGGTATCGCTTCAACAGGTGTCCTTTCAGGACAAAAAGTCAGAATAATAATTGGAGGTAAAATTCAAGGATTGGATAATCTTGAAATAGGAAAAAGATATTATCTTGGAAAAGATGGTCAGATGACAACTGAACCATTTTCCGATGTAAAGAGTAATTTGATTATTGGAATAGCATTTTCAGAAAGCGAACTTTTAGTTCAATTTTCCCAAGCTCCCCTGAATCTTTTAGAAATATATGCCAGTCGTGCTCAATCACAATCTGAATCGGAAGATAACAAAGTTCCCAATATCAATCCTTCTCCAACACTAAACCCAGTAGTTACAGGGTCTCCAAGTAATTCCGCTGAAACTACAGAAGAAAGCGAAACATCCAGCGAAGCGAGTAATTTAAACACTGAAAACCAGTAATTTTGTATTTATACTTTAAATTAATTATTACCAAAAAGTCTCATTATCTGAAACGATATCTTCTTTAGTTAATTTTTTGCCACCCATTTTCTCCATTACATTATTAGCCAAACTTAATATCTCATCGTTGTTTGAAGAATAGTGCAATTTTTCCAATATCAAAACGTTTCGCGAAAAGAAACCATCCTCATAAACCATATCAATAATCTTTTCCAAACCTTTATTATCACTATTGAAATAAACATACTCCATATCTTCTTCATTGATCCTTTTCATCATCTGTTCAATTATTTTTACATTTGCGGGGTAGGCTACATTTGTCTTGACACCAAAATTTTTTTCAACAATCTTCCTGGCAAAATACTCGGTTAAACCTTCGGTATAAAACAAACTGCCCAAACTCTTACCCTCATTGTTATAAGCAGAAAAATGCAAATATTCGTGAATTAAAACAACAAATACATCCGCCAAAGCCTTCTGATTCTCTTGAGAAGTTTTAGTTATTTTTATAATATTCGGGGGATTAAATACCGCATACTCACTAGGAATAAAGTCTATTTGCTTTTTTATTAACTTCCTTTGATTACTATAAAAATCCAAATATTTTTGATTATCCAAAATTTTATTACGACTTTTATCTATCAATTCCTTTAGATTCTCGATTTCTTTTTCATCACTTTTCAAAAGCATTTCTTTTTCATTTCTTTTTTCCAGGCAGTATTCTTTTGAATTTATTCTGAAGAAGATTCCTGATTTATAATAACCTTCATTAACACATTTTATATACTCTTTTTCTTTATTTTTCCTTTCTTTCTCCAAACTATTTTCTTTCTTTAGTAAATCATTTTCCTTCTGACCAATTAGAAAGTTAAGATCTTCTATATTTCTTTCAACACTTTTTATCAAAGTGTCTATGTTTTTTACTTCATCATCAAAATTTCCTTTTCTAAACTCTAAGTAACTATTTTTATCCATTATGCTAAATACTGGATATTTTTTTATCAAACTTCTAGGAAAATAATCTTTTATCATAAGATAACTAACTATGGGAGCAATCTTTTCAAAGCTTTCAGAGTTTATTTTATTAACAACTAGATTACTTCCTACCATAACCAAATCCTGATCAATATTATTCATCGGAATAATCATATAATTTGGTATAATCGGTATAATATAACTACTATAAAAATTATCCTTACCGGCTTGGGAAATAACTAATGACCTATTTAAAACCCGATTTTCATTACCGAAAACCATCAAAGGAACTCTACCCTTTTCTTCAAGATATTGTGTAATTTTATCTACCCTATTTTCGAACCCGATTAACTTGTGAGAAACATAAGAAAAAATTGATAAAATATTTGCGTGCAAAATAGCAATTAAAACCAAAAATACCAAAGAAGAAAACAAACCAATAAAAATCAGTTTTAACAATCTCCCAAAAATTAATAAAAACTTCCCAATTAGCAAATCTCTTTTTGATACAACTAAAATGACGAAGAATAATATCAAAAATAGAAAAGTAAAAACATAAAAATGTCCAATTACAAATTGGAGCTGTAATTTTAAAAATGCAAACATCAAATTATCTTCACTTGGATAAAGACGAGACGAAAAAGCAACAGATATAAAATAAGACAAAATCAGAATAAATAAAGGTATCATAATATCATTAATTTTAACTCTACCCTGTTTTTATTGTTTATTAAAGAAAGATTCTAACAAAAAAGTCTCTAAGGTAAATTTAGGCTGGGATTTTTTTCAACCTCAGGGGGAGTATTTACCTTAGGAGGATTTTCTAAGCTGGGAATATTCACACTAGGCAAAATAGGTTTATCTGAAGATGATTCTTCCTTTTTATCCTCCTTTCCTGCCAAATCCGACTCAATTTTCTTATTTATTTCATTTAATAAATCAGTAAGAGTATTATAATCTTTCATTTTAACCGCCCTTAATTCCTCCGGAAGCGATTCTTCTTTCTTCATTTCATTTTTAAGAAGATTAACTGTATATTCCGCAATCTTTTTAGCATTCTCCAACTCCCCTTTACTCTTATACGCCACGGCCAAATTATAATATCCATTGACATAATCAGGTTTCAAATTCACTGCATCAGTAAAAAATCTTACCGCCAATTCATAATTTTGACTTGACTGATAAATTAAACCAACATCAACTCTAAGCCTAGGATTTAGGGGGTCAAGTTGAATCGCTCTTCCATAAGCATCCAGAGCAAAAGCTAAAGAATTTTTAGCCACTCCACTAATATTTTTATAAATTAATGCCAGAACTTGCCAGTTCCTCGAAGACCTGGGAGAGAGAGCCACACTAGCTCTACCTTCATTTATTGCTTGAGTTAACAATGTCTGAACAGTCTGTTTATCATCATCACTCAATAATCTCTCCGGATTATCTTTTGTAGGACCCTTTTGACTCACCAAAGCATTTGCTAGAGCGAAATTGGTTTGAGCCATATTTACTCTATAAAGATCAATAGCGGGATTCAAAACTTCTGCTTTCTGTAAGTACTCATAGGTTTTGGCTCCATCTTTTTCTGTTTGAATCAAAGCAAGACGGTGATAATAATCAGCTTTAACAGCTTTATAAATTCTTCCCGCCAAAAAAACAGCTATAATAAAATACAAAGCAAACATTCCCAAGGAAATCAAATCGATTTTCACTTTGTTAAGATTAATCTTCGGTCCGTTTGAAAACTCAATAAAATTCTCTCTAATGTGCTTTTGTAAAATAAAAAAGGAGGAAATAATTAAAAACATCACAAAAATAAAGGTCAGTGTTGATGAGTGAACGCACAAAAGAATAATTGAAACCAACACAGAACAGGCTAATGCTGGCAATAAAATATGAGTTTCATCTGAAGAGCTATCCAATCTTCTTAAAAAAAGATACTTATAAGAATAAATAAATAAAACAATACAAAGAACGAAAATTGACAAAAAGCCCAAAAAACCTAAAGTCCCCAAAAATTGCAAAAACTCATTATAGGCAGTCCCAAAAACAAAATTCCAGAAACTCAAATTATTAAACTCTACTGGCTTATAACTTGTGAAATTATATAAAAAGGTTGCGGGTCCTGTCCCTATAAGGGGAGAGTCCCTCAAGGTGGTTGCAGCGATTTTCCACGAGATATTAAACGGCAATTGTACTTCCTGAGGGAAAGTTTTTCGTATTTCATAAATCTTATTGCCTGGGAATTGCAAAATTGTAAGTATAAAAACCCCCAGAGAAAATAAAATCGGTACCAACAAATAGGGTAGATTTGGTTTTGAAAGATTTACAAAAAAACAAAGTAAATAAATCGCCAAAAAAATCAGATAAATTACGGTTGATCCCGTTAACAAAATAGCCAAACTAAAAAGCAGTGATATAAAAACGGCTATAACTTGGGGTAAATGGACATTTTTATTTACACTTAAAAAAAGTGTCAATGGCAAAAGAAGAAGTAAAAATGAAAGCACAGAGAAAGTTGAACCAGTGGGAGAAAAATTCACTGTTTTCGCTATATCAAAAGGTAAATACAAACCAAAAAAAGAAACAATAGTTATTAAAGAAAGCAAACCTGCACTTAAATAAAGGGTATAAAGAAGAGTTTTAATTTTCTTCACACTTTCCAAGTTTGAGACAGTGACAAAATACAAAAGTATATAAGTTATCCAAGAAACAGCTGAACCATGTACTTCTGGTAAAATTCCATAAATAGATGAATTTTTACTTGTACCGAAAATTGTTGAAATAATAACCACAATAAGTAAAAACAAAAGTGGTATGTTAAGTGGCGTTTTAGAAAGAACAATCTTTCCCCCAAAAACAAAGGATAAAATCCACAATCCATAAAGAATCAAAGTTAAAACAACCAACAAAACAAGTTTAGGAATATCAAAGTAATTAGTCATCAAACCGGAAAAGACAAGGGGAATTAAAAAAGAAAGTAATATTATTAACAAGAATATCAAACTATTGATAAATCTATATGCTTTATTTTCCATTGAACTTTTGATCCAATCTAAAATCTAAACGCAAGGCAAAACACGTAAGTAATAATACCCAAAAATCAAACTAAATATCAATAGCTCACCATTCATAAATATACTTATCTTTAATAAAAGAACTATTAACTACCCTTAGCTTCAGAAAGATACTTTTGCACTCCCACCCAAACATCTTCTCCCTCTTTAGGAATCAATATAAACTGTCCATCTTTACTTTTAGTTTCAATAAGAACATTTTCCGTGCTTAAATTCAAAAAATTTAACTCATACTCACCTGGGTCACCAAAAACTTTGAAAAGTTCCCTCGCCACACTTAAATCTATGTCTGTTCTGAGCATTTTGCTAAATTCCAAATAGAAATCATCAATATTTTTTATACTCTCAAGGGAGAGTAATTTATCTTTTATAGCCAAGATTACATATTTTTGTCTTTGGGATCTGGCAAAGTCTCCTCCGTGTTCTAAACTAGCTCTAGAGCGAACAAACTTTAGTGCCTTTTCTCCATCCATAAAAGTTTTGCCTTTATCAAAATGAATATGCTCATAGCGGCACTCAAACTGATGATGAAGTTGAGTATCAGAAAACTTCTCATGCAATTCGGCTATTTCAGCAGAACTTTTTCCACAAGTATCGTTTTCCCTACCCTTGATAGGATAAAAATAATCGTCAAATGTAACCGGTACTTCAACATCTACTCCCCCCAAACTGTCTATTAAATCTTTAAAACCGGAAAAATCCAACGCAATACAATACTCAACAGGAAAACCAACGACCTGACTTACAACCTTTTTTGCCATTGCACCACCGCCATACTCTCCTTTATATTGAGGCTCCTTAAGTGGAAAGTTTTTATCATCATTTCCTATTGAGTAAGCCGCATTTATTTTATAGTGCTCTTTAAAATCAGATCTAACCGGAATCTCAACCCACAAATCTCGAGGAATCGATATAAACACTGCTTTTTTCTCTTTGGGTTTGATACTTAATAAAATAATAACATCTGAAAGATAACCCCCCTCATGACCTTCACCTCCGTAACCCAAAAGAAGGATATTGTAAGAATTCCAAACTTCCAACTTGTCCTCCTGCTGATGAAGATCAAAAACTATTTCATTTCTCACTCTAATCTTTGCTAATCCTGCCAACAAAAAACCACCAACAAAACCTATCAAATAAGAACCTAAAAATAAAACCCCGAAAACTATATATTTTTTGTACTTTTTCATTTTAGTGCAACCAACAAATTAGACTTATTGAATAATAATGCCACCGAAAGAAGGAAAAGGAAAGGAACTGCAAACGACAATCCTAATTCCAAAAACAATGACGAAAAAATAATAATAAATATCACAAGAATATTTTCCAAGTTAAAATTATTACTACCTTTATAAATATCAATAAGCAGCCACAAAGGTACAATCAGTAAAGCCATATCAAAATATCCTCCATGAATGCAAAACACAAGTGTTAAAAGGGCTAAAATCGCAAAATTTATTTGCAGTGAGAACTTATAGTGATTTTTAGAGAATAACCAAATCGAGAGAACATAAAAAGCCATATTAATTATGAGGAGATATTGTTTTGCAAGAGGTAATATCTGAGACATAGAAGAAAAAAGGGGAAACATTGTTGTTGCTTTTGTACCATAAACCGGACTCTCTGTTTTAATTAGCATTCTTATATATTCTTCAAAGAAACCAAAACCCGAGATATAAATACTTCCCAAAAAAACAAAAAGTGTCGATATAAAAAGACCTTTAAAAAATTTAGGTTTTTTATTCAAAAGAAAACATACATACGGTAGACAAAGAATATACTGGATCTTGAGAAATAATAAACCTAGAATAATTCCTACAATAAACGGTTTATCTTTTCTCAAATAATAATAAATCGACATAAAAGCCAGCACCAAAAACGTTGAGTTCTGACCATAAAATATAACACTCAATGTTGGGTAAAATGCAAAAGGTAAAATAAACCAGTATGAATTTTTCAAATTTTCAAAAACTCTTGTTGAAAACCATGATATAAAAGTTGTAAATACAATAAGTACCAAAGCATAAATCTGATACGCAGAATAAAGAGATATATATGTAAGAGGAATATAAAAGGAAGCTAAAAGCGGCAAATTCCTATATGGCAGTAGAATCAGTTTATTTGGTTTAGTAACAATTGATTGATGTTTCTGTTGAACACTAAGATCATAAAGATTCTCTCCCTCGCCAAATCTTACAATTCTTGCACCGGTTATAAAACTAACTATATCCGTTCTCCACACAAACTGATCAATTCTTGCCATAAACACAACCAAAAACAGGGAAACATAAAGGCAAAAAGAAAACACCTGGATTATCTTTTTTATAATTTTGTTATTAAATTCTCTAACTTTCATTTTTATTTATCACTTTTCTATTAAATCACAAACCAAAGATAAATCAATTAACAGAACACCGACTTTTATTATCCAACAATCTCTCTAATCTTTTCTGTTTTTATCCCAAGATCCAATTACTTTATTCCCCCATTCTCAATATCAGGTTGTTTTAAAAAAGCATTTTCTGAAAAAAAGATTAAAAAGAACAACACAAAAACTATAATCAAAATGTAAAAAGGGTACACATTCAAAAACAAAAAAACGATAGAAAATACAAAAGTAAAAATAATAAAAAGCCAACCTTTTTGTATTTAAGACTAACCTTTGTTAAAAGAACAAATAACAGATAAATCAATATCGCAAGATCATGGGTATTAATGTGCACACCAAAAAGCAAAATAGATATAATCCCAATAGATATTACAACCTCATAGGATAACTTGTTAACCTTTAGAGAAAAAGTTAAAACAGTCACCGTAAACAAGACAAAATTTATGGCCAAAATAATTAATAAATTCTGATTACACAAAAATAAAAACTTCATTAATAGAGGATATAAAGATAAATATCTGTCAATAAAACTTCCATAAGTAGGAGTTTCTGTGTTAAATAAAAATTTAGGATAGGATAAAAAACCCTCA
Source organism: uncultured Gammaproteobacteria bacterium (assembly GCA_964431555.1). GTDB lineage: Bacteria > Patescibacteriota > Microgenomatia > UBA8517 > UBA8517 > CAYSJW01. The sequence continues at coordinate 11,964 of CAYSJW010000014.1, forward strand.
AAACTTATCAGACGTAAAGTTATTAAAAGGTTCAAAACAATTCCCAAAATAAATCCCTTTGCATAATCTATTTTTCTATCCAATTTCAGAAATAAAAAGGGTATAAAAAGCAGATAACGAGGTCTTAATATTAAAAAAGAAGAGGCAAAACCGCTTAAAAAAACTTTTTTATTTTTAATTAAAATAAAAGCTAACAATAAAATGGAAAGAAATACCAAAATTACCTGTCCCCGAATAAAATTATCGCTTAAGGGATAAAATGAAGAGAAGACGAAAACACTATAAAGTTTATTTAACTTCAACTGTTTGCTAATCAAACAAAAAACAAAAACTCCTATTGATAAATTGACAAACGTCCAAACAATATAAGCCGTATAATAATCAAGGAAATTTGAAAATATAAATAAAATTAAGATAGGAGGTAAAGTTCTAAATGGTAGAAACTCTTGAGATTTAAAGTTGACTAATTGATTAAAAAGCTTATTTTGAGTTTCTATGTCATAAAACAATTTAGTTTCACCATTACTAAGTAGTTTGTAACCTAAATAATAACTTATAAAATCAGAAGTTTTGACCGCATTTTGAGTTACATTTTTGGAAATCCAGAACAAAATAAACAAAGGGGTAATAATCAAAAAAAATAACGGTATAATCTAAAGTAAAGGTGTGATATTTTCATCCTTTAATATTCCAATTCTTGATTTTAATCTTTAATAAATATAATCAAAAAAATTTATTCAAGATAGTCTTGAAGCTTTTTGCGTCGGCTGGGGTGCTTTAATTTTCGAAGTGCCTTTGCTTCAATCTGTCTAATTCTTTCTCTGGTTACCCCAAAAACCTTACCTACTTCCTCTAAGGTCATTTGTTTGTTACCTTCTAAACCAAAACGAAGCTTTAATACACGAGCTTCTCTATCCGATAAGGTTGCTAAAACTTCGTCCAGATGATCTTTAAGAAGTTGTTTTGAAGCTGCATCAACCGGTGAAAGCTGGCTTTCATCAGGAATAAAATCTCCCAAAAAACTCTCTTGATCCTCTCCAACCGGGGCCTCCAAGGAGGTTACCTCCTGGGCTATTTTAAATATTTCCCTAACTCTCTCAGGATCTAGATCGGCTTCTTCCGCAATTTCTTCAGGAGATGGTTCTCTTCCCAACTCCTGCATCAGACGACGACTTATTCTGTATAATTTATTAATGGTTTCCACCATATGCACAGGTATTCTTATTGTCCTTGCCTGATCTGCTATAGCTCTGGTTATCGCTTGCCTTATCCACCAAGTTGCATAGGTAGAAAACTTAAAACCCTTTCTCCAATCATACTTTTCAACAGCCCTGATTAAACCTTGATTACCTTCCTGAATAAGATCCAGTAAAGAAAGTCCACGGCCTATGTACTTTTTTGCTATTGAAACCACCAATCTCAAGTTCGACTGTGTAAGTTTGTCTTTGGATGCTTTATCCCCCTTCTCATACTTTTTAGCCAATTCTATCTCTTCTTCGGCGCTTAAAAGATAAACTTTACCAATTTCCCTTAAATATTGCCTTACAGGATCTGTAGATTCGGCACCGCTTAATTTGGAAAGAATCTCTATTTCACGCTCTAATTTCTCTTTGTTCTTCTCATCACTTTCACTTTCTTCGGCTTCAACCGACTCAAAAACATCTATCCCCTCGGCAAGAAGCTTGTCATAAAGGTCATCCAATTCATCCAACCTTTCTTCAGCATCCTTAAACACTTCCAATATTTCATCCTGCGTCAAAAAACCTTGATCCCTACCCTTTTTTATTAAACTTACAATCTCTTTTCTATCCATAAAAATCCTTCTTCCTGAATTATAACGAAAATATTTTTATTTTCATCTCTAAAAAAACTCAACCAGCCTCAATTTCCCTTAAAACATTACTAACTTTACTAAATTCCTCCTGTTTATCTCTAAGAACTTTCAAATCTCCCTTCCTTTCAGCCTCCTTTAACTCTAAACTTACCAATCTTAATTTCTCTTTAGCTTCCAAAACTTTAAGATTTTTTACTATCACCCTTATTTCATTTTGGTAACTTTCCGGTTTATCTTCCAAACCTCCAACCTCCTTTAAAACCATACCTAAAAAGCCCTCCAAAAGTTCTTTTGGTAAATTTTCTGCAAAAAGAGATGGATCAAACAATCTTCTCTTTTTCATAAAATCCCGAAAAGCGTGCAAAATCCTTTTCGCCAATGGTGTCACAACCAAATCAACAATATCTCTATTTTTTAAAAGGTCTAAATCAAATCTAAAGGCTAAAGCCATCAATCTTTCTTCCATTTTTTCCCTTGGGGATTTTTCTTCTTTTGTTACCTTTGAAATTTCAAGCTCAGGCTTTTTCTGCTTATCCTCTTTCTCAAATTCCTCAATCTGTCTATAAACTACCTCCTCTGAAACATTTAGCTTTCTAGCGAATTTTTGTACGTAGTGTGCCTGAACAATTTTATCGCCAATTGAAGCTAAAACAGGAATTAATTCTCTGCTTAATTTTAATTTTTGTGCACCTGTTGTAAATCCAAATCTCTCATAAGCTGATTCCAAATAAAAATCCCAAACCCCAACCGCCCTTTTTATACATCTTATAAGCTCTTCAGGATTTTCTTTAGCCAGATCATCAGGATCTTTATAACCTGAAAGTTTAGCCACCTTTATTTCAAAACCCTCCTTTTCAGCAATCTGTATACCGCGTCTAGCCGCCTTGTCTCCGGCAATATCAGAGTCAAGCGCTAAAACTATACTTTGAGTATATCTTGATAAAAGTTTAACTTGTTCTTGAGTTAAAGCCGAACCTTTTATTGCCACAACATTATTAACCCCCGCCTGCCATGATGAAATCATATCAAGTTCACCTTCTACTATAACTGCAAAACCCTTTTCTTTAATGTTACCTTTTGAAACATTAAGCCCGTACAAAATATTTGATTTATGGTAAATTGGCGTTTCTGGAGAATTAATATACTTTGCCAAATCCTTATCCTTTTCACTCGGTAATAATCTTCCAGCAAAACCCAAAATATTGCCCCTATGATCATAAAGTGGAAAGACAATTCTCCCCCTAAACCTATCGTAAACAACCTTATCCTTGACAAAAACAAGTCCTACTCCCAACAAATCTTCTTGAGGAATCTTTTTTCTATAAACTAAATATTTTTTTAAAACAAATGGATTTTCAGGAGAGTATCCTAAACCAAAAGTCTTTATTGATTCCATTCTTATTTTTCTTTCCTTCAATAAATAATCCAGAGCCTTTCGACCAATTCTATGTTTCAATAAAAGAAAGCTATAGAGTTTTTGAGCAAGACTGTTAATCTCGTAATATCTCTCCTTTTCACTTCTTAAGCCTGGTTTTATCGGCTTTAACTTTATACCCACCCTATCAGCCAGAAATTTTAAAGATTCATAAAATTCCATACCTTCATACTTCTGTAGAAAATCAAAAACATCTCCTCCCTCTCCGCAACCGAAACATTTAAAAATCTGAAGTTCTTGAGAAACCATAAAAGAAGGAGTTTTTTCCGAATGAAATGGACAAAGAGCTTTATAATTTCTACCAGATTTTTTTAAATCTAGATATTCAGAAATTATTGAAACAATATCTACTCTTTCTTTTATCTGGGCTACCTGGTCTTTCATAAAACCCTATTTTGGTCAAAAGATATTTTTTCAAAAAAAATAATCCCCTAAATTAAAACTATTAATTGAAGTATAACATAAAATCCAAAATAACCCCGAATAATTAACTTTTTTGATAAATTACAGAAATATCATCTTCATAGACTCTTATCCAATCGTCATTTTCAATACTTTCTATAAAACTAGGGCTATCTTTTAGTTTTGCAATACTTCTCATTACCTTAAATAAATATTCATAAAGTTTATTTTCATCTTGTTTTACAGCTAAAACAGTATCGATATTAAATTTTTTAAAAACTTCTCCATAATCTACTTTGCCAGATAGAATATCGTCATACACCTTAAAAGCGTTGTTTAGATCTGGCAAATTTTTCGGGTCCCATCTCCAACTAGGCATCCTTCCATCAATAAAGACCTTTTTTTGGGGCAAATTCATGATTAAATATCCTCCCCAGCCGTAGTAGGAAAATATTTCCCCCTTTGGCAAATTTTTTTTAAGATAATTAACTGCACCAACGGGATAAAAACTTTCAGGTCTTAAAAAATAAGCAGACCTCAAAGAAAAATACATTTGTACCAAGAAGGTTACAAAGCTTATAGCCAAGGCAATTTTATAAACTTTTTTGAATCTTAAAATCCCACTTTTCAATTTTCTAACATCGTTTACAAAAAAATTTATTGATTTAATAAGAAGAGGGAAGGAAAAAATCGTCAAAAAAGGAATTTGTCTCCTGCTCGATAAGGCTTGAATAAATAAAAAGACAAAAACAAATAACTCAAAGGAGCTATACTTTTTAAAATACTTTTTAATTAAAACAAAAGACAAACTAATCCAAAAAACTATTGTCAGATCAAACATAGTCAAAGCCGGCATCCACTCGGCAATTTTAAAACGCAAATTAGAATCAGACACACTAGACCAAACCTCTCTCCAAACACTTCCTTTATAAGGATTTATAAAGGTCGCCATTATAGAAAAAAATAAAATCAAAAGATCCTTAAAGGAAATTTCTCTCTTCTTAGTAAATTTAAGAAGAACATATATTACAAGAATCGATATTCCCAATGAAAAACTACCGTGTAGATTCACCCAGATTAGGAAAAGAAAAGGTAAAAAAAGCCCGTATTTTAAATAAATCCTAGTCTCTGAAAAAAGATAAACTAAAAGCGAAAAGAAGAGCCAGCCTATAACCTGAGCTCTAACACCAAAAAAAGGTAAAAAAATTGAAGCACTAAAAAAAAATAAAAAACAATTAAAAGGATGTATATCTAACAATTTAAGCTTGAATAAATAACTTGGAATAAATCTGCTAGAAATAACAAAGTTCAAACCACCAGATTTAAACACATTATTATTCTTTATAAACCTAGACAAAATAATCATTACTACCATTACCAGAAATGTCGCAAAAAAAACTAAAACGGGATACCCAAGATATTTATTCACCAAATAAAAAACAAGCGACATACCCCAGGCGTGATCAACCCAAGGAAAGTTCGGCATAGTATAAGTAAACACATCTGTCTTAGGGATTCCATTTTGCCAAAAATACTCTCCCGCCTTTATCCTCCATCCAAAATCAGGGTCGAATAAAATAAGTCCTTTTAAATAAAAGGCGGTGAATATTAAAAAATAAAAAAAAGGTTTTAATTTCTGAAGTTTTATAAAAATTACCTTCATAAAATAAAAATTTTATCAACTTTCTATCCCACCCACCACCAATTTACGAAAAAAAGTGAGGTAATCAATAAAGCTAAATAAGATAACAAAAAAAATACATAAAAATATTTACCTTTTAAAATCCCCGCTAGATAGACAAAAATAGGAAAGTTTACAGTCTGATATCGGGAAAACGACATTAAATCTGTAACCAAAAGAGGAGATAACCACAAACAAAAAGAAACCAAACAAAAAATATTTGGCATTTTTTTTCTACCGAAAATCAGCAAGAATAAAAAGACAAAAAAGGTGAAAATCTCAACTCTTGAAGAATGAAATGCATGTAAAGAAAGTGAGGTAAAGCGAAATATCAGAAAAATATTGAATAAGAAAATTATAAAAGGATAAGTCAAAAACTCATCCGGTAACCATAAATACCTTATCTTTAAAAAATATACAAAACTTTCCGTATTCATATAATTGAAAATCATCCACCCAGCAAAAGGGGTAAAAATAATTAATAACGATACCAGAAAAATCCTCAAACTTATTTTTGCCTTAATATAATCTTTCAAAGACAAAAACAAAAAAAGAGCATTAAGAAGAAAACCACTTGCTTTGGTTACATTTAACAAAGACAAAAAAAAGGCTGACTTTATATAATATCTCTTTAAAAGAAAATAGGAAAACCACAAAAGTAAAAATAAATATAATCCTTCGGTGAAGTAACCTCTATAAAAAACTGCGAAAGGAAAAAAAAACAAAAGAAAAGCAGTTTTAACAGCAGTTGTATAGCCGATGCTCTTTTTAATAATAAAAATCAAGCTAATATAATTGATTAAAATAAAAAAGATGGATAGAAAAAAAGCCGAAAGAGAAACATCTTTTAAAAAGAGACTAAAAAATTTTATTAGCAAAGGATATAAAGGAAAGAAAGCATAGTCCACCCGTTCTTTAACACTTTCAAGATTATTTTCTATTTTAGGATAACCTTCACTAGCAATTTTTAAGTACCACTGAGCATCGTACTGTCCAAGTGAATTTAGCAAATTAAATGACCCTCCTAAAAAACGAGGGTCTTCAAAAAAATGGTAGGCACTAGTTTTATAGTAAAGAGTATTAAATTCAAATTTAGAATTAAACAATAAGATATTAACAAAGAAAATAATATTTAACAAAATAAAAATCAAAAAGTGCACTAAAAATTTACGATTAAATACTTTTTGCCAATTAAACATAAGGTTTAAATAATTTATTATAAAATCTAGAACTATTTGCTCCTAGAATATAAATACTTTATTTTATTAAATTCAAAAAATGTTAATATAATGAAACTTTCAACTTTAAAACTTTTTAAAAACAAGTGGTATTCACTTTCTTTTACTTTGGTACTAATTTACATTTCCTACATCAATATATTTATATTAAGATCAACTCCCGAAATAATCTTCATACAATTTGGCATTATCTTGTTTGCCTACAATAAAAAAGGGGGTAAGATTTTCCTAAAAGATTGGCTTCCTTTCATTAGTCTTTTTTTGCTATTTGAATTCTTAAGAGGATACATTGACGATCTCTCCCCCTTTTATGACCAAGTTCTTTATTGGTGCTACTATATAGAAGTATTTTTGTTTCACAAACTTCCTAGCATAGTACTGCAAGAAAAATTCTCATCAAATGAAACCATTTTATACTTATCAATTTTTTTCTATTTAACCTTCTTTTACTATTCTTTTTTAATTGCATTCCTAATTTGGCTTAAAAAACCCACTCTTTTCAAAGAATATATGAAAAGCTTCTTAATTCTCACCTATTTAGGTCTTCTAGTCCATTTCCTTCTTCCCACCGCCCCTCCCTGGATGGTCAGTGAGGCCCAAAATCTTGGAATTAAAAGATTACTTTATTATAAAATTGATGAAATCAATCCCGGCTGGCTAAGTATTTACAAATATTTTATTATGGGAAATCCTGTAGCAGCCATGCCCTCACTCCACATCGCTTGGCCTGCCTTTACAAGTTTGTTTATCATTAAAAAACTAAAAAACAAACTTGCCTACCTACTTTTAATTATTCCTTTTGCAATAGGATTTTCCGTAGTCTTTACCGGAGAACATTATGTCATTGATGTTATTGCAGGATTCCTCCTAACCTTCTTTTTAATAAACTCTCAAAAAATAAAAAAACAGAAAAGTATCTCCCACTACTAATCAAAGATTTATTTTATATACCACACATCAAAAGAATAGATTTCCTCCTTTTTAGCTATCTCTAGATTCGCACAAGCGTTTAACCTATTCCATAATTCATCTCTTTCCCTATCTGGCATATCCACAGTATTAATTACCACCCTGGGCTTATGATTTCTTAAGTCACGACAGACTTCATCGATTGTTTTATCAAAAAGACAAAAGGGCCTATCATAGAAATATTTACTGGCTGAAGGAAGTCTCAGATAAAAATATATTTGTGACTCTCTGCCTAAATTATAGACATAATCCTTACTACTTAATTTTTTTGAGAGATAATTTGATATTTCTTTGGAATTTTTGATTCTTAAACTGTCTTTTCTGCCATAATTATATAAAGTAATATCTTTTGAGTCAGCAAGAATATAGTATTTAAAAAAGAAAAAACCAGGAAAAATTAATAACAACAATAAAACCACCGAAAAAGTACTTTTAAATATATGTTTTTGCCTAATCTGTGTTAAAAAATAAAAACCGACAATAACCAAAAATGGCAATGTCTGGTTATAGTAATGTGAGTGACCCCTACCAAGATATTGTATTAAAAACAAAGATAAAATTAAGTTAAGAACATATAAATAAATGCTTATGTCACCAATAAAATCTCTCGATAATAGAAGATATATAGATCCACAAAGTCCAAAAATCCAAATAGGCAGATTCTCTAAAATTAAAAACCAAGGGAAAATAAAAAATCTGATTAAAAAAGGATTAGCCTCAATATAAGCTCGATTGTAGGTGACATTGGCAAACCAATAATCCCCTAAGGCTCCCATTATTCCGTAAATTAAAAAAATAAAAGCAATGGGAACAATAAAACCCACTAAGTACAAAATTACATTTCTGAAACTACCTTTTTTAAAAAATATTAACCATAATATGAAAGATGCCGCATTTGAAACTGCAACAGTCTTTGTCAAGGTAGCCAACCCCATTAACAAACTGGGTATAAATATCATATTTACTTTAAAACTCAAGCCCAGCAATAATGACAAAAACATAAAAAGGTTCATAAAAACCTCTGTATTAGCTTGCCCACCCTGTGTAAAAGGCATTGATATTGAAAAAAGATAATACCCTGAGGCTATAAGGGAAACTTTTACAGACACAATTCTCTTCATAAGCAAAAAGATTAAAATCGAAATTACAAAATTCACAACCGTAGATGAAGCATTGATATAGTAAGTACTTTCCCAAATAAAACGAAAGATAAGAGCAAATAAAAAATAAGTCATTGGCGGTTTGTGATCAAAAAAATCACGATAAGGCAGGTGCCTTATTAAAATTTCCTGAGCAGCGTAAGCGTAGGCGCCAACATCTCTCTCAATATCTGCACGATGATATTTTTCTCGAACAAACCAAAAAAAGGAAGGAAAAAATTAAGAAGCTAAACCTAGGTAAAAATACTTTTACTTTCTTTAGATTGGTCGACTCGAAAAAATTATTTTTTACTAACTTCATAACAATCTAACAATTACCCTTTTTATAATGATTGAAGAATAAATTAGAAAGTCAATAAAAACAATATCAAGTAGTTAGCATATAAAATCTTTTAAAAAAATTTATTACTTAAAATTACAAATTAACCAGCTTAAATGATCTACTAAAAACAAAGCGGAGGTGGTGGGATTCGAACCCACGTGCCCCTCACGGAGCGAGGTTTAGCAAACCTCTGCCATCGACCACTAGGCGACACCTCCAGACAAAAACTTAATACCTAAATCTTCTTTTTACTCTTTTCTGCCATTTCAAAATTGCTGTAACAATTTTACCTTCCTCAATTATAGCAAATTTGCTAGCAAAATATTTTATAAGTATTGTATACTTTATTTGATGCCCGACACACAAACCTTTCCAACAAGCGAAAACCAAAAAGAAGAAGTAGAAAAAGATATCTTCACTTGGACTGCTCCATCAAGACCGTTTATCCAAAGAAACAGAGAGTTCTGGGTTAAGGTTATTGCAATATCCTCAGTTTTTGCATTTATCCTCTTTATAGTTGAGGGGGCAATGCCGGTTTTACTAATGATTTCTTTAATCTTCCTTTTCTATGTTCTTTCCACCGTTCGACCTGAAAATATCGAATATAAAATAACCAATCTTGGTGTAAAAATAGGCGGAGTAACTAATCGTTGGGAATACATTCAAAGATTTTGGTTTTCAAAAAG
>CAYSJW010000015.1:0-115710 GCA_964431555.1 uncultured Gammaproteobacteria bacterium
GAAATTACAGTTTTACACCTGGGGCATTTTGACCTCCCTTCACTTATTGAAATCCCTCTAGGCCAGCGATAGGTATAAGCACCAACAAAAGAACCAACAATTAAACCAAAAATTAATATGAGTAAAAATATCAATATTGAATCCGAATAAATCATATATATACATATTTTCAAAGTAAAAAACAGTTAAAGCAACCCGAAAGGTTCAAACCTATTCAACCCGTCGGGTTGAATAGGTTCAAACCTTTCGGATATTATGATTTATGAAGCTAAACTTAAACCAAAAATTAAAAATAAATTAAATTATAATTACAAAAATTAAATTAAAAAAAATAATATAAAATATAATAATAAATAATAACAAAACATAATAACACATGTCCGGAAAAAGATCTGAAATATTAGCCACTAACGAGATTTATCATGTTTATAATAAAACTGTTGGATATGAAGAAATATTTAATAATAGCAAAGAACTCAAAAGATTTATTAGTCTTATAGATTATTACCGCTTTAATCCTAAATTAAGTTTCTCAAAATATAATATCTTACCTAGTGAAGAAAGGAAAAAGTTTTATCAAAAAATAAAAACCTTCCCAAAAGTTGTTGATATTTTCGCTTTTGCTATTATGCCTAACCACTTCCACCTACTCATGAAACAAATTGATGATAGTGGTATCCAAAAATTCCTTTCAAATATTCAAAACGGATTTGCCAAATATTTTAATCTAAAAAACAAAAGAAGCGGAACATTATTTCAAAAATCTTTCAAGGCCAAAAGAATATTAAACGATGAAATTTTTTTACATCTTTCCCGATACATTCATCTTAATCCAATAACATCATACTTAATTAGCCCTGAAAAATTAATAAATCACCCTTGCACATCGTATCCTTACTATTTTGGCAATATTGAAAATAATCTAATCAATACAAAACCCATCATTGAAATTGTGAGATCAAAGGATAAATATATAAAATTTGTAAACAATCAGATAGACTACCAAAGAAAGCTTCAAAAAATTAAAAAATATATTTTGGAATGATAAAACTAGCTTCAACCCGAAAGGTTCAAACCTAATCAACCCGACGGGTTGAAACTTAATAAAACGAACTAGCATCAGCTATATGCTGACGCTAGTAATTCTGATTATGTAAACATATAATAACCCAATGCTCACTACTTATATACAAAAACCCCAGCTGATTGTGACGTAGGTTCTCCACTACTACACACTATACCACCCCGTCCATCTGCTGTTGAATATAGAGCATAAGCAGTTTCTCCAGCAGTACACAAGCTACGATTTGAATCTGCCTCCATAGTTGCAAATACAATCGCGTGTCCTGCAGCATTGTAGTTATAACACCAATTATTAACAACGTTAGTTGTACAAGCTGTTGCAGTTCCAGCAGTATAATTAACTGCTGAAGGAGGATTAGCAATCTCACCGGCACTAACTAATGTATCAAGCCATGTACCGTTGTTTGGTGGAAAATCTGTGTTTTCTCCACCTCTAGCTGTATAATACGCTTGAACCGCATGTCCAAGTTGCGTAACCGTTGAAATCCTTCCAGAATCCCTCGTTCTTGCCAGCTGTTGGACTGGGTTTATAGCTACCAAAACAACTACTGCCAATACTCCCAAAATCGCGATAACTATCAAAAGCTCAATCAATGTAAAACCTTTTCTATTATTCATAAAATCTTCATTTCACCCCCTTCCAGCTCGCATCTAAAAACTTAATTAATCTTTCCTTATATTCAGTATTCAACAAATATATAGTTTGTGTCAAGCCCTAAGAACTTTAGAGTAAAATTTACAAACTCGTTGTCAAACTATACATTGGCATTATCACCGAAATCACAAGAAAGGCAACTCCCACTCCAAGAATAACCAAAATTGCCGGCTCAATTGCTGCAGTCAAAGCCTTAAGTTTCTGATCACTTTCAGTTTCAAAAACATGACTGACTTTTTCAAGCACCTCATCAACCTTTGCCGTTTCCTCACCAACTGCTATCATCTGCGAAAGAATGAATGGAAATGCCTCAGGATGTCTGGAAAATGCAAAAGCCACAGGGAAACCTCTCTCAACCATTTTATTTATATCTTTTAAAGCTTCGGAAACAACAGTATTTCCTGCAACCTCGCTGGCTATAGTCAACGAATCAGTTATTGCCACTCCTGAACCAATCATCAAAGAAAGCGTTCTGGTTAAATCAGCTAAAACTATTTGCCTTTGAAGATCGCCGATTAAGGGAAGATTAAAAATAAATGCATCCACTTTTTTCCTTCCTTCGGGTGTGTTTTTATAAATTTTAAAACCATAAGCCAGTATCCCCAAACCCAACAATATGATATACCAATAATTCGACATAATATTAGATACAGTAATAAGTATCTTAGTAGTAACAGGTAATTCAACTTTAAGTTGTGTAAAAAGATTAATTATTTGCGGGAGAACAAATACCATCATCACAAAAGCAACACCTATCATTCCCACAATAATAATAACCGGATAAATTAAAGCACCCTTTACCTTACCTCTAAACTCCTGCTGTCTTTCTATATTATCTGCGATGCGAAGCAAAACTTGATCCAAAACTCCTCCTATCTCACCTGATTTAACCAACGCTACATAGGTTTTGGAGAATGCCTGAGGGTGTTTGGACATTGATGAAGAAAGGCTTTGCCCCTCTTCAATATCAGCTAAAACTTGAGAAACAACTTTCTGCATCGAACCCTTAGCCTGAGAGCGCAAAATCAAAAGCGCTTCGGTCATGGGCAAACCTGAATTTATCATTGTAGAGAACTGCCTTGTAAACGTTGCTATATCCGCAATAGTAATTCTTTCACCAAATTTTTTAATAGGATTGCCAAAAAACCCACCTTTTTCATCAATAGAAATAACAATCAAACCTCGCTTCCTAATAAGTTTTGCCGCTTGCTCAGACGTTGTAGCTTCAACTTCACCTGTAACCAAAACTCCCTTTTCATCCTTTGCTTTATACCTGTAGCGTTTCATAAAAGTCTAAACGGATTATAAATTCAAATTAAAAACTAAATCTCATTTACAAAGTAACCTTTAACTATTTATACACTATTTTGAGGATCTTACCAAGCGCATGAGTTCTTCTGGTCTCAAGGAGTAGCTTTGGGCAGTTTCAATGTCAATTTTTCCCTCTTTAATAAGATTTGCCAACGACATCTCCATAGTTTTCATACCCACCTCCGTTGAGGTTTGGATAATATTATCTATCTGATGAGTTTTTCCTTCTCTAATAGAGGCTTTAACAGCAGATGTACCAAGCATTACCTCATAGGAAACAACTCTTTTACCTGATAGAGAAGGGATCAAGCGCATTGAAAAAACAGCTTCAATTACATTTGAAAGCTGAAGTCTTACCTGCTCCTGCTGTTCATCTGGAAAAACATCCACAATCCTGTCAATTGTTTGCGCCGCCGAATTGGTATGAAGCGTAGCAAAAACCAAATGCCCAGTCTCTGCAATAGTTAAAGCGGACGCAATAGTCTCATAATCCCGCATTTCTCCAATGAGAACTACATCCGGATCCTCACGTAAAGCACTCCTTAAGGCAATCTGCCAAGAGTGGGTGTCAAATCCCATTTCTCTCTGCGAAATTATCGATTTTTCTGGCTTGAAAATAAACTCGATAGGATCTTCAATTGTGACAATATGCTCGGATCGATTGAAATTTATCTCGTTTAACATCGCCGCAAGGGTAGTTGACTTACCATGCCCTGTGGGACCGGTTACCAAGATAAAACCCTGCCTTAAATTTGTAAAAGAATGAAGTATTTTAGGTAGCCCAAGCTCATCAAGTTTCGGAATCTGCATCGGGATTTTTCTGAATGAAGCTGCTAATGACCCTTTTTGCGTATAAACATTAACTCTAAATCTTGCATTTTGATTAAATGGAAGCGAAAAATCAATCTCCTTATTCACCAAAAGTCTTTCATATTGATCAGCAGTCAAAATCTCTTTTACAAATTTATTAATAACATCTGGAGTAAGAGGGGGCTCATTGGGGATTGGGGATAAATAACCTTCAATACGAAGGTGAGGGGTTATTCCAGAAATCAAATGCAAATCAGATGCGTTTCTGTCAACTGTTAATTGTAACAACTGCTTAATTTCCATAACTTTATTTTCACTCTTGGGCAACTCTTAATACTTCTTCTAGTGTAGTCACTCCCTCCAAAACCTTCAAGTACCCATCTTGCTTCATTGAGATCATGCCTTCATCTCTTGCTTGTTTATCTATTTCCGATGAAGTGCCTCTTTCTAATATTATTCTTGCAATTTTTTCTGAAACAGGCAATACCTCAAAAATACCGACCCTTCCATAGTAACCACTATTTTCACATTCTTTGTCTCCAGCACCTTTATAAAAAGGAAGGTTTGATTTATCTTTAGGCCAAAGCGGCCCTAAAACATTCTTCATCTCTTCAATTGCTCTTGGATCGGGTTCATATTGAACTTTACATGATTCATGAATCTTTCTAACAACTCTTTGAGCTACAATTGCTGTTATTGAAGATGCAAGTAAAAAGGGTTCCGCTCCCATATCAAGAAGACGCGGCAAGGCTCCAGCCGCATCATTGGTATGAAGAGTTGAAAAAACCAAATGCCCTGTTAAAGAAGCTTGAATTGCCAAATCAGCCGTTTCCTGATCCCTGATTTCCCCTACAAGAATTATATTGGGATCTTGTCTTAAGAAAGCTCTTAAACCAGAGGCAAAAGTTAATCCTGCCGCAGGATTCACTTGAACCTGATTAACTCCTGCAATTTTATATTCAATTGGATCCTCAAGTGTAACTATGTTAACCTTAGGGGTGTTAATTTTCTGAATAATTGAATACAAAGTTGTTGTTTTACCAGAGCCTGTTGGACCAGTAATTAAAATTATTCCATGAGGTCGAAGAATTGCTTCTTCTAAATTTTTTAAAGCCCTTCCCCTTAAACCCAAATCAGGCAAATTAGGAACTCCGCCAGTCTTTTTTAATAATCTCATTACTATTTTTTCACCCCAGGCTGTTGGTAAAGTAGAAACACGCAAATCAACTTCTTCCTGTTCAGAACGAAAATTAAAACGGCCATCTTGAGGAACTCTCTTTTCATCAATTTTCATTCCCGACAAAATTTTTATCCTCGAAACTAGAGCATCATGAAGCACTTTAGGAGTAGTTAGTTTTTCCTGTAAAATACCATCGATTCGGTAGCGAACTCTGGTTGACTTTTCTTGAGGTTCAATATGAATATCCGACGCTCTAGCTTTAACTGCAAAGGATAAAATATAAGTTACAATTTCAGCAACCTTTTCCTCTCTTATCAAGCCTGTTTGTCTCACATCAAGAGTTTTGATCTTATCTTTAGGTGTAACCTCTTTTAGCGCCTCTGAAACCTCTTTAGCTAATGAGGTTGAATAACTAGTGGAAATCATCGTCTCAATTTTTGAAGGTTCAGCCGCTTTAGGCTTTATTGATAATCCAGTCTTTTGTTCAATAAATTCCAAAGCTGTAAGATCCAAAGGATCAGCCATAGCCAATACCAACTGTTTCCCCGCCAGATCAACAGATATAGGAAAAACCTTGAACTTGGCCGCAATATCTTGGGGTAAAGTGGACAAAGCTTCGGGAGATACAGGAACCGAGTTAATATCCAAATAAGGGACATTATAAAGTTCAGCCTTAGCCTTGGTTAAAGATGTTTCATCAACTATTCTCTGACTTTTGATTATTTCTTCCTGAGGATTACCAGTCTGAACTTCGGCAAGCTTAATCTGTTTAGCTCTTTCAAGATCTATAACCCCTTGAGAAACAAGAACATCGGCTAGAGTTTTTGTTCCGTCTTTACTAAAACTTTGATCCATTTGGGCAGATACCATAACAAAAATTATTAAAATTAATTTATAAATAAAAATTTCTTTAAAATATATTATGCACCAGGATAATCTCCCTTACAAGCTTTATCTTTTTAGAGAAAGTTATTTCATCTAAATCAAAAAAACAAACTAATCAATCTTCCCAACAATTTCCTACTATTAAATTAGATTATTTTGTAACTATAATTAAACCTCAATCCATTCATTTAATAATAGTGTAATAAAATATTTATAATATTTAATGTTTAAAACACTTAAAATTTATCAAAAATTATAACAACGATAAAAATTCCAAAAAAATACTCTCATGCATGCCTTTCTTTACATAGGTAAAAATTCAAAACTAACCAATGAAAAAGTGCTTGAAAGTGCAATTTCAAAGGGAAAAGTTTTTGAATTCCCCATTAAAAAAATTGAAGATGTACGTTCCCTAAATAATTTCACCAAATTTAAACAAGACACACCAATTTCGATAATTATTAAAGACATAGATTTGGCAACAAAAGAAGCCTTGAATGCATTTCTTAAAAACCTTGAAGAGCCGAATGAAAATATCTTCTTTTTTTTAACGGCAAAAAGTGAATTCAACCTTTTGTCGACGATAACTTCAAGGTGTCAAATAATCAAAATCCTAGGTGATTATGAAGAGAACTCACGGGATAATCCTGAATACTTTTTGAAGATGTCTTTTGGCGCAAAAATCAATTTTCTGGAAAAGTTTAAAACGAGAGACGAAGCAAAGGATTTCTTAAAAGCTTTTATTCTCTGGGCTCATAAGGAATTAATATCAGGAAAGGAAAAAAAATTACCATTAACCAGAATTATTAGACTTTGCCAAAATACAATTAATAATCTAGAATTAAACGCAAATCTAAACTTACAAATGACAAATTTAGCAATAAAATTATCCAAAATAAAACTTTGAAAGGTAAATCTATTCAGGTATAATTGGTATATCTTCCAATATTATCAAAATGAGTCAGACTAAAACATATACAGCAAAAGAAATACAAGTTTTAGAAGGTTTAGAACCAGTCAGAAAAAGACCGGGAATGTTCATTGGTTCGACTGATACAAGAGGCTTACACGAAGCGGTAAGAGAGATAGTCGACAACTCGGTTGACGAAAGTTTTGCAGGAGTTGCAAAAAATATCTGGGTTAGGCTTTCCAGCGATGGTTCAATAACAATCCGCGATGATGGAAGAGGAATACCAGTTGATAAACATTCTTCAGGCATATCAGCTTTAGAACTTACCATGACAAAACTCCATGCAGGCGGAAAATTTGGAGGGGGAGCGTATAAAGTTTCAGGAGGACTTCACGGCGTTGGCGCATCAGTAGTCAACGCTTTATCAAAATACTTCAGAGTCATCGTTTTACGCGACAATAAAGCCTATTTTCAGGAATATGAAAAGGGTATTCCCAAAAAACCGGTCAGTATCGCCAGCCAAGAACAGCTTAATAAATGGCTCCCCAAAGAATGGGGTATATCCATTGGAAAAAATTTAACCGGCACTATAACAACATTCATCCCTGACGACAAAGTGTTTCAAACAACCACATTCGATCCCGTCAAAATAAAAAACCTCTTACGCGACAGAGCTTATTTGGTTTCCGGCCTTTATTTTCACTTTTTTAATGAAGCAGATAACGAAATCGCAAATTACTATTTTGAAGGAGGAATAAAATCGCTTGTCGCCCACAGCAATAGAGGGAAAAATACATTATCTGATGTGATTTATTTTAAAAAAGACACAGACAGCATATCAATCGAAGTAGCAATCCAGTATACAGACTCTTATACTGAAAACATCAAAGGCTTTGTTAACGGAATTAATACCACAGACGGGGGAACACATATAACCGGTTTTCGAATGGCATTAACAAGATCAATTGGAGATTACGCCAAAAAACTAAATGGAAATGAAAAAAACGACAATGGAAACCTGATTTCAGGAGAGGACATGAAAGAAGGGCTAAACGCAGTTGTTTACGTAAAGATGCCCTCGGACAAACTTCAGTTTGAAAGCCAGACAAAAGCAAAACTAAATAATCCCGAAGTTCAGGGTTTTGTTTCATCCGTGGTAAAAGAGGGTATGGATACATACCTTGAGGAGCATCCAAACGACGCAAAAAGAATACTAGAAAAAATTTACCTAGCCGCTAAAGCTCGCTTAGCTGCAAGAGCTGCAAAAGAAGCAGTTTTAAGAAAAGGAGCTTTAGAGGGAGCCACTCTTCCCGGCAAACTTGCAGATTGCCAGTCAAGAGATCCTGAAATATCAGAGCTTTACATTGTTGAGGGCGATTCAGCCGGTGGTTCAGCCAAACAAGGAAGAGACAGACGTTTTCAAGCAATATTACCACTAGGTGGTAAAATCCTAAATACAGAAAGAGCTCACTTGGATAAAATAGTAAAATTTGAAGAATTAAAAGACTTAATTGTTGCCCTCGGCGCTGGAGTAGGGGATACCATTAACTACGATAAGATCCGCTACAAAAGAATAATTATTATGACTGATGCTGATGTTGATGGAGAACATATCAAAACTCTTCTTTTAACCTTCTTCTACCGCCATATGCCTGAAATAATAAAAAAGGGTTACCTTTATATCGCTCTTCCACCTTTATATCGAATCCAAATTGGCAAAGAATCTAAATACGTCTATAACGAAGAAGAAATGATGGCTGCTATCGGAAAAAATGAAAGAAGCAAAATAACAGTACAACGCTATAAAGGATTGGGTGAAATGAATCCAGAACAACTCTGGGATACCACCATGGATCCAAAACAAAGAATTTTAAAACAAGTTTCCATTGAAGATGCACAGGAAGCGGATAGAATATTTTCAATTCTGATGGGTGAGGAAGTTGCACCTCGCAAAAAATTTATACAAACACACGCAAAACTTGCAACGCTGGATATCTGAAAAAAAGATATTTACAAAGTTCGGTATTTTTGTATAAAATACCAGATAAGGACTTATCAGAAAGTCTTTTTTATTTGAAATAAATTTGAACTATGGATATACAAATAGTAGCTTTGTTTTTAGCTCCGTTAACTGCAATCTCGGCACTAGCATATGGCCTGTATCTTTCAAGAAATGTATTAAAAGAAAAAGAAGGTTCAGAAAAACTCCAAAAAATCGGAAACGCCATTAAAGAGGGAGCGATGAGTTATCTTGCCAAACAGTTTAAGGTGGTTTTTCCGCTAATGGGACTTCTCACATTAATCATCGCCGCAACCTTAGGAATAGGTGTGGCAATAACCTTTCTTCTGGGAGCAGTTTTCTCGGCAACTATCGGTTATTTCGGCATGTGGATTGCCGTTAAGGCAAATGTTAGAACCGCTAATGCGGCTACAAAAGGTTTAAATCCAGCATTAAAGATCGCTTTTGGAGCAGGAACAGTTAATGGAATGTTGGTTGTAGGGTTAGGGCTTTTGGGAGTTTCTCTTATTTATATGTGGAGCTATTTTACATTTATTGATAAAGGTGCGGAAATTGTTGCAAACAAAGCAACTGAAGTTTTGGTTGGATATGGCTTTGGTGCGGCACTTTTGGCTTTATTTATGAGGGTTGGAGGGGGAATCTTTACAAAAGCCGCTGATGTTGGAGCTGATTTGGTTGGAAAAATCGAAAAGGGTATCCCTGAGGACGATCCTAGAAATCCTGCTGTTATCGCCGATAATGTTGGAGACAATGTGGGCGACTGCGCCGGAATGGCTGCTGACGTTTTCGAGTCCTATGCACTCACAATTGTTGCAGCAATGATTTTGGGAGGGCAGATGTTTGGTTTAGCCGGTGTTGTTTTTCCACTCATCGCCAGATCAGGAGCTATAATTACTTCTATTCTTGGCACTTTCTTCGTAAAAGCCAAAAATGATCAAGAAAATCCAATCAAACCACTCATGCGGGGATTTATTGTTTCCGCAGTTTCGGCTTTAATAATCTTTATGGCATTGGCTGTTTATCTTTTGGGAGAACCAAAGGCCGGCTACGCGGCAATATCGGGAATTATATCCATGCTGGCCTTACTTTATATCACCAAATATTATACTGGACCCGGTGAAAAACAAGTCGTTATCATCGCAAAATCTTCACAAACTGGTGCAGGAACAAATCTAATTACCGGAATGTCAATAGGGATGGAATCTACTTTCGTTTCGACATTAATCATCGTCGCAACAATATTTGTAGGATACTTGTTCTTAGGATTTTATGGAATTTCTCTCGCAGGAATGGGAATGCTGGCAACAACAGGAATTATCATGTCTTTAGACACGTTCGGACCAATTTCTGACAATGCAGGAGGCATTGCTGAAATGGCAGGTTTAAAAGGCAAAGCTGAAAAAATAACAGCGGGTCTAGACGCTGTTGGAAACACAACCAAAGCCTTGACCAAGGGTTTTGCAGTAGGTTCAGCCGCTGTTGCAGCTTCCAGTCTTTTTGCTACATATTTCGAAGCAACAGGCCTAACCAAAATAGATATTGCCGAACCCTTAACTTTTATTGGACTTCTAATAGGAACGGCTCTGCCTTTTCTTTTTTCATCACGGCTTATTGGATCTGTCGGACGAGCCGCTTTCCAAGTTGTGGAAGAAGTTCGTAGACAGTTTAAAGAAATTAAAGGCATAATGTCCGGAAAAGCAAACCCCGACTATTCAAAAGCAGTTGAAATTGTGACTTCAGCTGCCCAAAAAGAACTGGTTATACCAGCATTAATGGTAATAGGATTACCTATTTTGGTTGGATTTTTAGGAGCAGGTAGTCTCGGCGGCTTTTTAGGAGGAGTTGTAGCATCAGGACTCATGCTCGCGTTTTATATGTGTAATACAGGAGGGGCATGGGACAACGCTAAAAAATACATTGAAGAAGGAAACTTCGGTGGAAAGGGGAGTGATACACATAAAGCTTCTATCGTGGGAGACACAGTTGGAGATCCACTCAAAGATACTTCAGGTCCTGCCCTTAACCCAATGATGAAAATTGTTCAAATTGTTGCCCTCCTTATTGCTCCTTTTTTAATTTAATATATCTACTAAACTTAGTATTTATTTAAAATAATCCCTCATCAATAATTATTAAAGTTTTATAGTTATAAAAACCTGATACTTATCCAAGAATACCTAAAATAAATACATACTATAAATACACAATACAAACCCGAAAGGTTCAAACCTAATCAACCCGTCGGGTTGAATAGGTTCAAACCCTTCGGGTAATAAACAAAAACAAAGCTAAACAATACACAAAAGTTAAATAATTAATCAAATACTAAAATTAAAAATATAAACTATTCTATAAATAAATATTAAGAATCACCTTTTGGAATATCTTCCCATCAAAGAAGCTGATGTAATTATGTGCCCTTCCATTTTTTTGTCTAATTCTTTTCTTCCAGAATTAATATCCAAGTCTAAAGTAGTATCAAGAGCAAAGAGTTTGAAAAAATATCTATGTGTTCCAGATGGGGGACATGGACCACCATATTCATTCTTACCAAAATCGTTTTTCCCAATTTGAGCGTTTTCTGGCAATTTTCCCTCATCAATCCTATATATTGAAGGATCAATATTCCAAAGTAAAAGATGATTCCAAATACCCATTGGAGCATCAGGGTCGTCAACAATCAAAACTAAAGACTTTGCATTTTCAGGGACATTAGAAATTAAAAGTGGAGGAATTATATTCTCACCATCGCAGGTATATTTCGGCGGAATTAATTCACCATCCAAAAAAGCATTACTTTCAATTTTCAGACTACTTTGCATAGATACCTTTGGCTCTTTAGTAAAATCATTCTGGCCCTTAGAAAAAAATTCTGACTTATAGATTATAAATGGGAAACCAATTATTATTATAACAATTAAAAAAAATAAATATTTCTTCATAAATTCTTAATTAATAATAGCACGAATCAAAAAAAGTAATATAATTACATGTGTTGAGGAAAACTATGGAAATATCCGAAAAAATAAACCAGCTCAAATTAAAACTCGTACACTATCAAGAAAAACTTGCTAGAGAAATGATAGGCTATGGAGGTGTAAAACACGAATCTGCAGCATCTGAAATTAAACATGATAAAGTAATGGTTTTACAAGCAATAATCGAAGAAATTAAAGAAGAAATAGCCAATTTAGAAAAGAAAAAGAAATTAAAGAAATTTTGATTTGATATTCAGACATTATTTTGATAACATGTATCCCACTTTTAAACTGCCTTCATATCTGGTTTAAGGCTGCCCAATCTTCATTAAGATTCTTAGCCAAACTTTATGAAAATCAATCTCAAAAAACTGCTTGCAGGAATGTCGCTAGGAGCGGTATTTGTTTTCTTTTACGGCTATATCAAACTCAAACCTTATACTGCATCAATCCAAACGCAAGAAAACAATCAACAATTAATTATCACAAAATTCAACAATAAACCCAAAATAACACCAACAAAAGATAGATTTAATAAAATAAATACTCAATTATTTCAAAACAATGTCCAATATATCGAACTCTACAAATTTGAAAATCAATTTATGGAAATCTTAAATAAAAATCCAAAAACTGTCACAGCAAACAAAGATTTTTTATCAAAAACAACAACAACTTCAGATAACCAAAATAAAATTCAAAAAAGTCAAAAATCATCACAAATAAATTCGCCGAAAGAAATTATCCAATTGATAGAAAAATACGCAAGCACTTACGGAGTTGACAAAAATATGATGATAGGAATCGCCAAATGCGAATCTAATTTTAAGGAAAATGCTGTCAATGGACCATACGTTGGAATTTATCAATTTGTTGCAGGAACCTGGATCTCAAATAGGCGTGTTATGGGTTTGGATGAAAGTCCTGATTTACGTTACAATGCTGAGGAATCAATAAAAACGGCGGCTTTTAAGATGAGCCGTGATGGATTTGGAGCTTGGCCAGTATGTCAACATAAAGCGAAAGATTTATTAGCATCCAAGCAATAAAAAATTGATATTTTTCTTAAAGTAAAAATAAATGAGAATTCTAAGATATAGAAAGTATTTAAATATGACCTTTAAAATACCGAACAATTTAAAAACCTTTGTTATTTAGTTTTTCACCATTTAAAATAAGAATAATATCTTTCAAAATTTCAGTATTGTGCAACTAATAAATTAAAAATAAATCCCAATATAAAATAATTTGTCATAATTTAAAAATCTCTAAAGTAAAATAAGTGGTAATAAATTTTTAAAAACTTAAAATTATAAAATATATATTTAAAAAAATACACAAAATTAAATCTTGATATACCATATTTCAATAAACTGTTTTTTTTATCTTCAAAAAAATTTCAAAATCTGATATAAAATATTATTCCAATTCGGATTAAGATAAACACTCATATTTAAAAATTCAAAAACTTATGTATAGAAGGAAAGTAAAATTAATTTCAATTAATATAGAAGTATAATTTAACCAAATACTATATGAAACAAAGAATTGTTTGCATCTTTGCCCATCCGGATGATGAGGCTTTTGGACCAGCAGGTACTATCGCAAAGTTTGCAGGAAAAAAGGAAGTTTATCTTATTTGCGTGACAAATGGCAACGATAAAACGAATAATATAAAAAATCTGGCAAAAATTAGGAGGCAGGAACTTTATAAATCCTCTAAAATATTGGGAATCAAAAAGGTATATCTCCTCAACTATGAAGACGGTGAATTGTCAAATAACAAATACTACAAGCTAGCTGAAGATATCGCAAAGATATTAAAAGTGATTAAACCTCAAAATCTAATAACATTTGAAATGAGAGGCGTTTCTGGCCACCTAGATCATGTTTTTTGTTCGATGGTATCCAGTTTTCTATTCAAAAAGCTCAATTTCATTAAAAAAATTTACTATTTCGCCGAAAGGCTAGAAATATCCAACAAGATGAAAAATTATTTTATTTTTTTTCCAAAGGGATTTAAAAAAAACCAAGTAGATCAAATTATTGATGTTTCAAAATATTGGGATAAAAAAATAAGAGCAATAAAGACATATAAATCACAGAAAAAAGATGCTGAAAGAATCCTAAATTTACTAAAAAATTATCCTCGAGAAGAATATTTCTTTATTTCAAAAAAGTAGAAATATTTCCCGTATTTTAGGGATAATTATCTACTTGTACTCATATTTTATAAAAGGTAAAATAGTACTAGGCTTTCGAGCCTGATTTTTTTTCAATGGACATAGGAAAAGTTAAACCAGCTTCAATCACCGAAGAAATGCAGAAATCCTATTTGGATTACGCAATGAGTGTTATTGTCGCACGCGCTTTACCAGATGTTCGTGATGGACTAAAACCAGTCCACAGAAGAATCCTTTACGCAATGCACCAACTGGGCTTAATTCACACTTCAGGTTTCACAAAAAGCGCAAAAGTTGTTGGTGAGGTCTTAGGAAAATACCATCCTCACGGAGATATGGCAGTTTACGATTCTTTAGTCAGAATGGCACAAAATTTTTCCCTTAGATATCCACTCATAAACGGACAGGGAAATTTTGGTTCTGTAGACGGAGATCCAGCAGCAGCCATGCGATATACAGAAGTAAAACTGGCAAAAATATCTGAATTTATGCTTAAAGATATTGAAAAAGATACAGTTGAGATGATGGACAACTTTGATGCAACTCTCAAAGAACCTGTTTTTCTTCCAGCTCTTTTACCAAATCTTCTCCTAATGGGTTCTGAAGGAATTGCCGTCGGTATGGCAACAAAAATTCCTCCTCACAATCTTAAAGAAGTTGTTGATGCAATTGTAGCCACCATAAAAAGAGGTTCGGTTGTCTTTGAAAAAGAGACCCAAGAACAAACAACAGATTTTGTAATTAAAAAAATAAACTTAATAGCTTCAGGAGAAGAAGAGCAAAAAAAAGATGAAGAATTAAAACCAAGCGAAGTATCCTTTGAAAGTCAAATCACCATCGAGGAACTCACTCAAATACTACCGGGTCCTGATTTTCCCACCGGTGGAGCAATATACGACGCTGCATCTTTAAGAGAAGTTTACGCAACGGGTAAGGGAAAGATAACTGTAAGAGGAACAGCTGAAATAACCCAAACTGCAAAAGGTAAAAATCAAATAATAATATCCGAAATTCCTTATCAAGTAAATAAATCGGAATTGGTTAAAAAAATTGCGGAATTGGTTAAAGAAAAAAAAATAGTTGGTATATCGGACCTTCGCGACGAATCAGACAAGGAAGGTATGAGGATTGCTATAGATCTTAAAAAAGACGCAAGACCCAAAGCAATCCTTAACAATCTTTTCAAGCACACAAAACTTCAGACTTCTTTTCCAGCAAATTTTGTCGCCTTAGTAGAAGGCACGCCATACACCCTAAGTCTCAAACAAATAATTACCGAGTACATTAAACACAGGCAAAAAGTTATAGCAAAAAGGACTATCTTCGATCTAACTGCAGCTAAAAGACGCGCCCATATTTTAGAAGGATTAAAAATTGCATTAGATAACCTTGACGAGGTTATTTCAACAATAAGGAAAAGCCGCACCCAAGAGGAAGCAAAAATTAACCTAATGAATAAGTTTTCCTTATCAGAAATTCAGGCAACGGCAATATTGGACATGCAACTAAGGCGCTTGGCGGCTTTGGAAAGAGAAAAGATAGAAAAAGAATATGAGGAAGTAAAGAAAATTATAGATCAACTAACTGCAATCCTTAAAAATCCGAATAAAATTTTAGAAATAATAATCAACGAATTAGAAGAGCTCAAAGAAAAATTTGGCGATCCTAGAAGGACAAAAATTTATAAACAAAAAATTGGAGAATTTAGTGAGGAAGATCTTATCCCGAATGAGGAAACTTTAGTTATGGTTACCAAAACAGGCTATATTAAAAGAGTTTCAAGATCAATTTACAGAACGCAAAGAAGGGGAGGAAAGGGGGTTACGGGCATGACAACCAAAGAAGAAGATGAAATTGACCATCTAGTCGCCGCATCAACCCACGATACCATGCTCTTTTTTACTAATAAAGGAAAAGTTTACGGTCTAAAAACATGGGAAATTCCTGAATCTTCAAGACAATCAAAAGGACAGGCAATTGTCAACCTAATTGATTTGGATCAAGATGAAAAAATAATGTCTGTTTTACCTTTTAAAGAGAAAGGAAATGGACATTTAATAATGGCGACAAAAAATGGGACTGTTAAAAAAACTCAAATTAAACAATTTTCAAACCTACGTTCTTCTGGTTTGATAGCTATAAAACTTGATCCAAATGACTCTTTAGTTGCAGTTCATGAAACAACCGGGCAGAATCATATTCTCCTTTTAACCAAAAAAGGCAAAGGTATTAGATTTCCGGAAGCCAATGTCCGCCCTATGGGAAGAGCTACATCGGGAGTCAGAGGAATAAAACTAGAGACAGGAGATAAAGTCATTGGAATGGAAACTCTTCCAGCAACCAAAGAAAGACCTCAGGATAAAAGAAAGAAATTCTTTATCGACGCACTTACTATTTCGGAAAAGGGCATCGGCAAAAGAACTCCTGTTCAATACTTTCCGGAACAAAGACGTGCAGGAAAAGGGGTGAGAGCCGCTATTATAAATGAAAAAACTGGTGATCTAGCCACAGCGACTTTTGTAAATCAAGAAGTTGAACAAATCATAATAACCAGCAAATTTGGTCAGGTGATTAAATTACCTCTAAAAAATATTCCACAAATGGGCAGGGCTACTCAAGGTGTCATCTTGATGCGCTTTACAGACAAAAAGGACTCTGTCGCAGCTGTCGCTGCTCTGGAAAAGGATGGAGAAAATGAAGAAGAAATCAAACCTAATTCCACCTAAAACCCGAAAGGTTTGAACCTAATCAACCCGACGGGTTGATTGAACTCAGGAAGATAAAAATTCCTGAAATTCTTCAGGGTAAGGGTAATCGTGGTCCTGACGTGGTTTAGATATAACTTTTAGGTTGGGGTTAACAGAATGATAAAATTCCCTTGCTTCATCATACTCAACAAACTTATCCTTTTCATTTTGTATACACAATATCTTTTCTCCAGAAATATTAGAAACAACTTCATTTAATAACTTCCGTATCTCATTTCCTTTTATATTCGCAATTCCACATAAAACTACTTTATTTACCTGGTAAACAATTTTAGGAATCAAATTAAGAGCAACATAAACTCCCACCGATTTCGCCAAAATGTTAACTTTTTCCTTCCCAATTTCCTCCTGAATTTTTTTCAGTTCGTAAGTTAATATGAAACTTCCACTTGTCCAATGCCTCCAATAGTGGACAATAACCTCATGTCCCAAATTTAATTGAGCCTTAATATTTTCAGCCCAATCCTTATTATATGGTGAATATCCTGGTAAGATTATAGTCTTCATTTATCAAGCTCCTTTTCCATGAAAAGCTTCGTGTACATCTTTCAAATGTTTATGAGTAACGTGAGTATAAATTTGGGTCGTTGAAACATTTTTATGTCCAAGCATTTCCTGAACACTCCTTAAATCTGCACCTGCCATTAAAAGATCTGTAGCAAACGAATGTCTAATTGTATGGGGAGTTGCATCAACTGGCAATTTAATTTTCTCTCGGTATTTTTTTATCATCCTTTGTATTGAACGTGGAGTTAATCTCATTTTTTCATCTGGGATTGAAGGATCGATTTTTCCTTTGTGACGTATAAAAAGAGGCTTATAATGGTCGTCTCTGCACCTTAAATATTCTTTTAACCACTTCACGGCACGATTTGACAAAAAAACCACCCTCGCTTTCCCTCCTTTACCAATCACTCCAAATTCCCTTCTTTCCAAATCCAGCTTATCTTTATCTAATTTAGAAACCTCCGAAACTCGCAGACCAGTTGAAAATAAGAGTTCCAAAATAGCCTTATCACGCTTACCCTGAATTGTGGATAAACTAGGGGCATTTAAAAGTCTATCAATCTGTTCTCCAGTTAAAAATTTTACCTGTCTTTCTTCAATCTTCGGTAAATCTATCTTATCCGGAGACATTACCTTATAATCATTCTTAATCAACCAACGCAAAAATGACCTTAAAGAAATAACATGATATACTTGCGTTCTTCTACCCAAATACCCCCCCTTACCATCCGAAAGCCTAGTCAAATAGACTCTATATTGTCTAATTATTTCGGGATTTATGTCTTGCAACTTCAACCTAACTCCTTCATCTGATAACCACTTAACAAAACGCATTAAGTAATGTCTATAATTCCTTATCGTTAGGGGAGAGGCACCTTTTTCAACTTCCAGATATTCCAAAAAATCATTTATTTTAAGATTTATTTCCGAAGATTCAATCTGGGCAGATTCCTTCATTAAAAAAAGTTTATCCAATGAGAAATCATTTGTCAATATTGTGCGACATATATATTTTATACCTTAAACAAAAATTTACATATAAAAATTAATTGTTAAAAAAACCAATTAAATTCATCTAAATTTATAATATGAATAAAATCATAAAAAATTGTTAAAAAGTTTTTATCTTAAATTATCTTAAAAAAGCGAAAAATATCCTTATTCTAATAGATCCTAAGCAACTTTTAATAAAAATGTATTTAATCTAATATGTTTATAACCCTCAAGCACAAATAGGGGATTTTAAAATAATTAAATATTATGAACACACTACTTCGGTAATTATTCGGTTATAGAAATATTATAAGCTTATAAATTAGAGAATATAAATTAGACAAGACGATGACAAAAAGGAAGTTTATGATAAAAAAAACTTAAAAGTTAACTTTATATTAATAATTAACCCCACTCTAGCTTAAATATAATATATGACGCAAAAGTATTATTGTGCGACATTATAGTATTATTATTCCCTCCTAATTATCTCGACATATTTTTAATCTAACCCCTTATCCAAGAAATGGAGTACAAATTATCTAACTCAAGTTAAAAATACTAAATTAATCTTCTACTTATAAAAATATTTTAAAAATTTTTACAATAATATAAATTCATCTCCTCCAAAAAGTTATCCACAATAAGGCTAAATTATAAATCTATGCAAATTATTTCACTTAAAATAGATATAAAAGAAGAAAATATAAAATTAATTGATAAAATAATCTGACTATATCAATCCCCATCAATTAAAACATTCGGGTATTATTAGATATTTAACCAATGTACCGTTGTGTGAAAAAACCCCATAATAATTGTGAAAATTAAATTAATACTAATTACCCTATAATATTATTATAGGATGATACAACTACTCTACTTCCCTACCTTCTGTGTATAGCAAATTTTTTTATTTTAAAATAATCAAAATATTTCTAATTCAAGTTAAGCACCCCAGCGTGTTACAAATAACATACCTAAAAAAACCGCTATCCCAACAATTAAATACTCCCTTATTGTTTTTGAAAAAAGCCTTTGATCCAAATAAGCTTGTCCCAGTCCCAGTAAAATATACGAAGCTATTGTCAAAAATATCGAGCCTACAACCAAGGTAACCGGCCAAAAAAATATAGCTACCGCTATTTCACTTAAAGCAAAACTAGCCACAAAAGACAGGCTTAAAAGATCTGTCTTAATAAAATTTTCCAATGGTATTGACCAAAATCCTTGTAAAAAAATAGGAAAAGATAAAATTAAAACAAAAATACTATTCAAATATAAAGGCCACTTAAAAGATAATATCAGGTTAAATATAAGAAAAAAAGTGAACAAAGTTAAAATAAAACCAACTCCCCTAGCGGCCCTAATTAAGGCTATTGTTCTTATTGCAGAAACAGTATAGATATTCATTGTCAAGCACAAAGCATATATTCCGATACCATAAAATATAACTATCAGTATCTGAGTCAATAGACTCGATGGAAGAAGAAACCAAAAAAAACCAACTCCCAAAGTATAGAAAAATGGCAATATTAAAGTTAATAGAGTAGAATTTATACCCAGTCCTTCGAAAAGGCTCCACACAAAGAGGATTATCGTTAGCAACCCGTGTATCGCCAACGCTAAAAATTTACGTTCATCGGGTAAAAACTGAACAGCCAAAAAACCAAAAGATAAAAACAACGAAGTAATCAAAAACCTTTTCCTTTTGCTCAATTTAAACACATTAAAAATTAGCTGATTTGTTTCAAAATATCCTCTGATATATCTACATTTGCATAAACCTTTTGTACATCCGGATTCTCGTTAAGGGTATCTAAAAATTTCAACACTCTTTGAGCATCTGAAAGATTATCTACAGATAGCACATTTTTTGGCCTTTGCATTATCTCAAAAGAAATAACTTTAAAACCACTTAATTCAATCTTTTCCCTAATCTGAGTCACCAAAGAAGGTTTAACATAAACTTCAATAGCATCTTGAGTTTCCTCTATATCGTCAGCTCCTAACTCTATTAGTTTGAGAGTCTGATCTTCTATATTATTTTCCTTCTTAATCACAATTAGCCCGATTTGTTCAAAATTGTAGGAAACCGAACCAGGCCCGGAAAGATTTCCCCCTCCTCTTTCAAAAAGGTTCTTTATCTCTTGAGATGTTCTATTTCTATTATCAGTCGCTGCTTCAACAATGACAGCTACCCCTGCTGGTCCAAATCCCTCATAGGTTACCTCCTCCACCCTCTCTTTAGAGCCCAAAGCCTTGGAAATTGCTCTCTCTATATTATCTTTAGGCATATTTGCCGCCTTTGCTCTCTCAACAGCAACTCTCAACTTATAATTTGAATCAACATCCCCTCCCCCGCCAACTTTCACTGCAATCGAAATTTCTTTGGCAAGTTTAGAAAACATCTGACCCTTTTGAGCATCTCTACTTTCCTTCTGACGTTTTATTGTTGCGTAGTGTGAATGTCCCGACATGTCTAATTTTGATATTATACATCAAATCCATCTTGACATTAAACTCCCTGTAACTATACTCAATAAGCAAAGCAAGTTTATAAAGAAACCTATGAGGGACCTTGCCCAAGAAGCGATAGAAAAAGCTTTAGATTGTGAATGGGATCAAGCAATTGAACTTAACAAAGAAATATTAAAAAATGATCCATCCGACATTGATGCGTTAAATAGATTAGCAAGAGCTTATTCAGAAAAAGGCAACATAAAAAAAGCAAAAGAAACCTCTCAAAAAGTATTAAAAATCGATCCCTATAATTCAATAGCATTAAAATGTATTTCAAAATGGAAAAACGCTCAAAAAATAGATTTGGCTAAATCTACACCAACCAATGCGCAAATATTCTTGGAAGAGCCTGGCAAAACTAAAGTCGTATCTCTTATACATCTCGGGAGTAAATGTATTATTGCTAATCTTGACGCGGGTGACGAAGTTGTAATTAATTCCCATTCTCACAGAGTATCCATCACCACTCTTGATGGAAAATATATCGGCAGACTTCCTGATAATCTCTCAGCAAGACTAAGAAAGTTAATCAACATGGGAAACAAGTATGAATCTTTCATCAAATCAATTTCCCCTACTGAGGTTAAAGTGTTTATTAGAGAAAAGAGTAAATGTCCCAAACTTGCCGATATCCCCTCTTTTTCTACTGAAAAGATTGATTATATCTCTTTCACCCCACCGGAACTAGTCCACAAAAAAGAAGATCTCATGAATATGCCTGAAGAATTCGAAAAGGACGAATAAATCAATAAAATTTAGCAAAATTCCTACCGATAACAATTTCAACATCGGACGAGATTTCGTTAACTACCAACTTGTCTTCGCATTCAAAAACCTTCGAAAATATTCTAAGTATCTTTTCACTTTTTGCCTTAAGCATACAAACTCCCTCAAAATTATTTATCTTTTCAATCGCCGTAACCTTAGAACCTAAAATTTCAACTATATAACCAACTTCTCTAGACTTGCTTTCTGAACCTGTAGCATCCTTAATTAAAACCCTAACCATATTTTCGGATAAAAATGGCTCCGAAAAAATTGATACTATTTCCTGAGGTAAAACTTTTGTAACTTGATAACCACTGGAATCATCCGAAAGCTTTACCTTTTCAAGAAAGGTAGTCTCTCCCAAATTAACTTCAGATCTTCCACTACCTTTTACCTTAAAATTGAATAGTATTATCTGCAACCTATCACCCAATGATAAATTTGTTTTGTATCTCAAATATAGAAATTTTAAAAGATCTTTCAGACTTACTCTATCAAAAATTGAAGCCGGCACTTCTGCCCATGAGTAAACAGGCAGCTTCATAGACATTGTTATAGTTCTTACTAAAAGACTTCCTGAAAAATTTTCTTGCTTTCCCAGTTCCCACAGACTTCCTATTTTCCAATACCCATATCCCCCAGAAACTCTAATTTCCGTATTTTTGGGAATCTTTACTTTGTGAATTTCATAAAGATTTGGATCAAAAACAATCAAATTTACAAAATTATCGTCATTTTCAACCAACAGCGAAAGTTTCTCATCTCTCTCCCACTTATCAGTTTTAAAAATGCAACTGAAGATTTTAAAGAAAAAAAACATTAAAAATAAAAAAATAGCAAATACGACAATTTTTTTTCCGGTTTTAATATCAAAAATGAATAATCTTTTTTTTCTCTTCCTAGAGATCATTTTTAAAAACATCCAATCAAAAAGAAATCAACCTATTAAAGTGATTTTTTCCAGCCTTCCTCAATTTCCCGTCCATAAACCCATATATCCTAAGTAAATTTCTTATATGATCACCTGCAACGATTTCCGGGACAATCACATAATCAGCACCTTTTTCATACATTCTAATAGCATTTGTCCTTGTACCTGAAGTAAAAATTGACAAAGGTTTGCTTTTTAATCTGCTAATATATTCTAAAATAACAGAATTTTCATTCAAACCATCTATGGTAGATATAACCATTCTCGCTTTATCGATTTGCGCTTTTTCCAAAATATCGGGATCGGTAATATCCCCAAAAATAACGGGGTGGTTTTCCTTAGAAAGTTTTTTATAAACCTTGGGATTAAAATCCACAACCAGATAATCCAATCCCCTATTCTTAAAAAACGACAACAATCTAGCACCAGTTCTATAACAACCAACAAGTACAATGTGATTACTAAAATCATCTGCTTTTATATCAATAAGATCTTTCGGGTTTCCCCTTTCGATAAAACTCAATAATTTCCTTAACTTTCCGTATATTCTATCGGAGAAAAAGACCAAATAAGACGATGTTGTCATTGTAACGGCAGCAAGAATCGTTGTTAAAGTTAAAAATTTTTTTTCCAAATGACCCAAGGAAACTCCCACCATCGTAATTTTTAAAGAAAACTCGGATATTTGAGAAAGAGTCAACGAAGTCAAAAACGAAGTTCTTTTGCGAAAGTTGAAAAATCCCATCACCAAAGCAATAATTAAAGGCTTTACAACAAGAACCAAAAAACTAAAAATCAGTAACGGATATAAGACACTTACTATACCCTCTATTGACAATTTAGCACCTAAACTTAAAAAAAAGAGGGTAATGAAAAAATCTTTCAAAGGTTTCGTTCGGGAACCTATTTCTAGATGTTCAGGCAAATTAGAAAGCGCAATACCTGCTAAAAATCCTCCCATCTCAAAAGAAAAACCCAAAACATTACCTGTTAAACTTGCCAATCCTAACGCCCATGCAATACTAAAAATAAAAATTAGTTCCGTTGAAGTTGCTATATATTTTTCAAAAAGATTGGGCAAAACTTTTTTTGACAAAAACCACAAACTCAAAAACAAGAAAAAAGCCTTTAAAAAGACTATCAAAGAATCAAAACTAAAATTTGCCAAACCGCTTATACTCGATAATGCTATCAACAATAAAATCGCAAACAAATCCTGAATAACCAATATTCCAACTGAAATCTTGCCATAAACACTGTTTAAGGTATTTTTTTCTGACAAAAGTTTTACGGAAATTATGGTTGAAGAAAAAGAAACTACAAAAGCAAAATAAAAAGAAACTATTAGATCTAAACCAATAAATAACCCTACTAGCAAACTAACCAAAAACGTCAAAAAAATTTGGATTAACCCGACATAGAAAGCTTCCCTTACAATTAAAGAAATATCACGAATATTCATCTCCAAACCGACCAAAAAAAGTAAAAATATTATCCCCAAATTTCCGAAATTTTCGATAAGCTGATAATCCTTCAATATACCAGTCAGAGTTAATATAAATCCCGATAATAAATATCCCACCAGCAATGGCTGTTTAAACCTGAAGGCTATTACTCCAAAAAAAGCCGCAGGAATTAAAAGCAAGGATATCTGCGATAGTTCAAGCATAATTTAGGTTATTATCAAGCTTAAGTAGTTTAGGAAATCTTTTCAAGCGAGACTAAAACTTTTTTCAGTTCCTCCGGAAGTTTACTTTCAATTTTTATAAGCTCATTTAAACTTGGATGAATAAAAGATACGCTATTTGCGTGAAGAAAAAGCCGTTTACACCATAATCTATCTTTTTTTGAGGTTTTCCTTCCGGCGTAAAGTTGATCAGAAACTACCGGATATCCCAAATATCTTAAATGTATTCTAATCTGATGAGTTCTCCCCGTCTTCGGTTTGATATCTAAAAAAGAAAAAATATCATTACCCTTTTTATAATGAGAGATTACTCTATAAAATGTTTCTGCTTGTCTCCCGCCCGGCAAGACGCCAAATTTTTCGCGGGACCAAGGTAACCTTCCAACCGGCACGTCTACTCTACCGGTAGAGGGCTGAACTTTGCCATGCACTAAGGCTAGATAATTCTTCTCAATTAATCTTTTTTTAAACTGATTTTGTAAATTAAAAAAAGCATTTTCATTTTTGGCAATTATAATAACTCCGCTTGTTTCTTTATCCAACCTGTGAACTATACCCGACCTCATCTTTACACTTTTAGCTAAGAGATAATTAAACTTTTCACTTAACCATTTCTGTAAAACAAAATTATTCTTGACTGTCTGAGAATCATTAGTTATCCAGCCTGAAGGTTTATCAACTACAATTAAAACATCATCTTCAAACAATATTTTCGGGTTATCAATCATTATGAGGCTGTCTAAATTAAATCAAGACAATAAAATAAAACTTAATTATTTCTCTCTCTTTGCCTGGCAATTAGCACATAAAGTTGCCTCTGGATATATCATCAATCTATCTGTGTCAATCATTTTCCCACAATCTTCACAAATACCATACTTGCCGATTTTAATTCTAGTTAAAGCTTTCCTTGTCTGAATTATCTTTTTGTCAATTTGCTCTTTTATGGCTATTATCCTTGCATGACCAAACTGTTCTGCCGCATCAGCATCGGGAGATGCGTTATCTATTAAACGAGAGGTATCCCTGAATGGGTCCTCCTTTTCAATTTCTTTTTTGCGTTTTTTTAATAACTTTAAATTTTCCAGCAAAAATCTGGCCACAGGAGACAAGAGTTTTGACGGAAATTTCACTACTCTAGAATACTTGCTTTCCTTTCTTTCACTTTTTTCTTTCCCTTTTTTCTTCATATTTTTTATTTTAAGTTCTCTCTGAAAGATTATAAAGTATTATAAAGGATATAAAAGATAACAATCCTGATAATAACACTTCCACATCTTTCCCAAAGGATATCACGGAAACGGTGCGAATAGCAACTAGGCTCCTTGTTAAAAAAAATAATCCCAATATGGTTAATCCGGAAAAGCCTACCTTTCCCGATTTGTACCAAGTGAAATTTTTATAACGAGAATCTAGAAAATAGAAAAAGCTTATAAAAAACAAAACCAATAAAATTACAATTAAGGTTGAAGATGAAAGATCCTCCAGATAACTTATAAAAGATACAATCAAAAATAAAAATAAACCGGAAATTGTATAAGATTCAAGAGCTTCAAAAAAACGCAGACGAAAATGACTTACACCGTAAATCAATCCCAAAAATCCTCCAAAAAACCCCAGCCAAAACCAAAAATCTCTCATAAATTTAATAGCCAAGATATTACCAATTCCTATACCCAAAAGTACATAAAAGCCGGTTGTAAAAATCTGATTTTGAGTATAATCATCCTTTAATCTAAGCCAGAAAATAAAAAGAAATAAAAAAACGGTCAGTAAAGTTATCAAAAAATCCAATATCATAGAATTGATATTATCATAAAAATATATAACATCTAAAATAAATTTTAAATGCTTGACTAGAAAATGCCAGAACTTTAATATACTTAAATAACGTGCTTGAAACACCACATGTAGTCGTAGCCGCAGCTATAGCTACCAAAATCAGCAATCCAATTGTTTCTCTTCCTCTAGCCTTTGCTAGTCACTTTTTACTCGAAACAATACCTCACTGGAATCCCCATTTAAATTCAGAAATAAAACTAAAAGGTAAAATTTCAAATCTTAGTAAAACAATCATATCATTTGATGTATTTACTTCCTTGCTATCCGGCTTTTTTATTGCCTCTTTGTCTTTACCTGATAATTTAAAATTCTTAACAATTGTTCTTGCTTGCTTTGTAGCTACTCTGCCCGATCTGATAGAAGCTCCTTATTATTTGGCTGGAAAAGAAATCAACTTTTTAATCAAGAGATGGATACCTTTTAAAAAGTTCTTGCAATCGGATACTTCATTATTCTGGGGAACTTTAAATCAAATTTTAATAATAGCGGTCAGTTTCTGGTGGATATTAGGTTGAGCAAAATACTTTTTTTCCT
The DNA here is from genome assembly GCA_964431555.1 of uncultured Gammaproteobacteria bacterium. Lineage (GTDB taxonomy): Bacteria > Patescibacteriota > Microgenomatia > UBA8517 > UBA8517 > CAYSJW01. The sequence continues at coordinate 26,569 of CAYSJW010000015.1, forward strand.
ACTTTGCTCTCTCTATATATTCCCCTGTCCTTGTATCAACAACAATCTTGTCACCTACATTAATAAAAAGTGGAACTTTTATATTCATTCCATTTTCTAAAGTTGCTTGTTTAAAGATATTAGTTGCGGAATTGCCTTTCACACCTGGAGAAGTTTCGGAAACTGAAAGAATAACTTTTGGAGGAATATCAATGGACAAAGGCTTATCTTCCCAGAAAAGAAGTGTCACTTCTTCACCTTCTTTAATAAAAGGCAACTCTTTTTCAATGACTTTGTTGGGTATTTCGATCTGCTCATAAGTTGTTGGGTCCATAAACACGGCATTCTTATCTTCATTGTAAAGAAACTGCAACTTCCTTTTAAAAATTTGTACCTCCTCAACCTTAATGTTTGAACTAAATGTTTTCTCTTCAATAGCGCCGTTTTCTAAATTTCTAGCCAAAACTCTAACCACAGCACCTCCTCGCCCCAACTTTATATGATTATATTTGATCACTCTGTAAGGCTGATTTTTATCCAAAAAATCTACACCATTTTTTAAATCCGTAGCATTAATCATAAAAATGAAAAATTATCACTAAACAAAAATACTATATTTATTGCAAAATTCAAATTAATCTTAAAGATTGATAAGCCATTTTCCATTTTTTTGCACAAGCTTCTCATCAAACCACAGTTCCCCTCCATCTTTCAAATCTTTGATCATATCCCAATGCAAGGCTGATTCATTTTTGCTTCCAGTTTCCTTGTAGCCTGATCCCAGGGCCAGATGAATACTACCACCAATTTTCTCATCAAACAATATATCTTTGGTAAACCTTTTTATTTCAAAATTGTTTCCTATCCCCAGCTCCCCTATTCTTCGTGAACCAGAATCCATACCCAAAATTTTATTTAAATCTTCTTCTCCTTTGTCAGCTTTAGCTTTTATAACCCTCCCATCCTTGAATTCAAGATAAACATTATGAAATTCCTTACCCAAATAAATTGCAGGGTAAGAAAAATTTACAAAACCTGTCGCTTTATCTTCCACAACAGAAGTAAATACTTCACCGTCAGGCATGTTGTGTTTTCCATAAGAATTTTCTGCACTTCTCCCCTCTTTCCCTAAAACAATATTCGTATTTTTACCGATAATCCTTACTTCTTTGGCCGAACCCAACAATTTGGCAATCATTTGTTGTTCTTTATATTTTTTCTTCCAATCAACATTTACTATCGCCGAAAAGACAAAGTCTTCATACTCAGTCAAAGACATATCCGCTTCTTGAGCTTGAGCTTCTGTCGGAAAATTGGTAATCACCCACCGGGTATTCAAAACACGATAATTAACGAGTGGTCTAACCACCTTTGCTCTTTCAGAAATAACATTTGGGTCAATATTTGAAAAACCTCTCGTATTTTTCTGAGCATAAATTCTAATCCAACAATCAATGCTTCTTAATTCATCGTCGGAAATTTGCGGATAAGCTTTAATTTGATCCGGCTTTGCATTTTTCAAAAAAATTTCGGCAAACTCGTTGTAAGTTCTGCTAATTATCTGATCATCTACCTCAAAGTGAACACGTATTTCATAAGCCCCAGCCAAAACACACTCTTTATAAACGGCCAAAGCTAAAGGACGGGCCAAAAGATCGGAAACTATTAAAACTTTATCCTTTTTCTTTACACTCGTTGAATAATTAACCAGTATTTTTGCTTGTTTTACTATCCTTGGGTCAAGTAACACCATAATACCCTCATTTTAGCCTAAATCCCCAATCAATTAAAGCTCTAAAAACCAAACAAATAGTTAAATTTTAATTACATCTCACCAAAAAAAGTCGCTTTCTCAATTTATTAAAAAACAATTCTCTATACCCTATATGCTATTAATTCTCTTATTCCCCTCATAAATCACAATAAACAGTTATTTACACTTTTAACGATGTTTACGAGAACTTCTTTTTTATAGTAAAATACCTAAACAATCAAAAAACATTTAGCCAAATGACTTTTGCTAGCGGGCGAGTGCTGGAACGGTAGACAGGCAAGTCTCAAAAACTTGTGAGGTGAAAACCTCGTGAGAGTTCGAGTCTCTCCTCGCCCACCAAAATGAGGTTTATATATCTAAATTTTCCGTCTATCTCCTAGTTTCTCTCCCAAAAAATCTTAACTTTTCTCCCTTAAAGGTCAATTTAATAGAAGCCAATCTCCCATTTCTGTGTTTGGCTATATCCAGCGACAAATTTTCAATATTTTCTTCATCCTCCCGCCATAAAAACATAACCACATCAGCATCTTGTTCAATACTTCCCGACTCTCTTAGATCAGAAAGCTGCGGCCTTTTTTCTCCTCTTTGTTCAACTGCCCGCGAAAGTTGGGATATAGCCAAAACAGGAACCTTCAATTCTCGGGCTAAATTCTTAAGTCCCTGTGAAATCTCCGAAACTTCCTGAACCCTATTTTCAAGTTGACGTGATCTTGCAAGCTGAAGATAGTCTACAATAAGAAGTTCCACTCCAACCTCCACCTGAAGTCTCCTCGCCTTTGTTCTCATTTCCAAAATGGACAGAGCGGGAGTATCGTCAATATAAATAGGAGCCTCTGCCAACTCTCCCATCGCGTTAGACAGGTTTGTAAAATCTTCTTCCGTTAATCTGCCTGTTTTCAATTTCCAAGCGTCAATATCCGCTTGAACAACCAAAAGTCTATCCACCAATTCTTCTTTGCTCATTTCAAGAGAAAAAAACCCAACCGGTCTTTTATGCTTAACCGCCAAGTTTTGAGCAATATTGAGCGCAAATGTGGTTTTTCCAATACCGGGTCTAGCCGCTAATATAATAAGATTAGATTTTTGCAAACCTGCCAGAACATCATCTAAATCCTGAAAACCAGTTGGTACCCCTCTTAAACCTTCAGCTTTCTTGTGAAGCTCGTCCAACCGATCAAAACTTTCAGCCAAAGCGTCTCTAACCGCTTCAAAACCCTTATGGAGATGTTTTTGGGTTAAAGAAAATACCTCTGATTCCGCCTGATCCAACAGCTCTTCGGCGGCTAAACCTTCATCCATCGAAAGTTCCACCAATTTACTAGCAGCCTTCATCAGAGACCTTTTTGTTGCGGCATCTTTAACTATCTTCCCATAATGCTCAACGTGTGCAGCCGTTGGAACTTGATTCGCCAATTCAACCAGAAAAGAAACTCCACCAATTTTTTTGAGAACCTTTCTCTTTTTCAATCTTTCAGAAACAGTTAGAATATCTATGGGAACTCTATCTTCATAAAGCTCCAGAGCACATTCATAGATTTCCCTGTGGCGCTCATCATAAAAATCATCCGGACGCAAAAATTCCGCTATTCCAATAATAGCGTCTTTATCCAAAAGTAAAGCTCCAAGAACTGATTCCTCCGCCTCTGGCGAATGAGGAGGAATTCTAACCTGTAATTGATCTTTCATCTTACTTAGTTATTCATCAAGAAGGCTTGCTAAATCCAATGACATTTTAAATTTTCGGTTTTAATAAAACAACCTTACTTTCTTCCTCCAATATTTCAGCCTTCTTGATGATAAATTTATCACTCTCTTCAACCGGAAGACCTACTTCTTTCAAAAAATCATTGACATCAGAAAGCGAAGCAAAATTTTCATCATTCATACCGGACATTTTATAGTGCATTGGAATAACATAATAAGGCTCAATAGTTCTAACTATTTGAGAGGCGACTTTATAATCAATCGTATAAACTCCACCCACCGGAATCATCAAAATATCAAGATTCCCAAGTTCAGAAATTACTTTATCGTCTAATTTATGACCTAAATCTCCAAGATGACACAACCTTAATTCGTCAATTTCATAAAGATATATAGTGTTAACCCCTCTTATTTTACCTTCTTTATCATCGTGATAGGTTTTTAAACCAATCACCGAAATACCCATAATTTCGTACTCTCCCGGCTCACTAATAACCATTTTTTTATCTTTAACTAAATCACTTCTGTTATGGTCACCATGTGAATGCGATATTGTTACTATATCTGCTGAAACCTTTGGAAATTTTAGACCTACCATCGAAGAATCATAAGGATCTGTAATTAAAGTTGCATTTCTCCCTTTTAGCCGAAAGGATGAATGTCCTAAATATACTATTTCCATTTTAATTCACCGTCATACTACCAAAAATTGCCCTACATTTACAAGGACTAATTTATTTAAGTTGCTCTTCTAATTTGCAATATAACAAAATTTTGTATATATTAATCATAAACTCAAAAAAAATGCCTCTGCCCACCCTAAAATTATATGAGGAAAGAGTTTATTATTGCGGTTATTTCAGGAATATCTCTAGGTTTGATTTTTGCGTTTGGTATTTGGAGAGTAAATAAAGCATTTAAAAAAGATGAATTTACCAGCAAAATCACTGAAACACCCATCCAAAGCGAAAATAAAACCGACGAAAAAATTGAATTAACCGTAATTAAACCAGAAGAAGACGATATTGTCAGTCAAACACCTCTAAAAATTTCTGGACTAACCAAACCCAACACCACACTAATAATATCTGCAGAAAAAAATGACTATATCCTGCAAACTTCAACAGACGGTTCTTTCGAACAAGAAATAGACTTAATCGGAGGAGTAAATGAAATAATTTTTGCTTACTTGGATAACGAAAATCTGACAAAAACAGAATCTCTAAGAATTGTTTATTCAACCGAATTCGAAAAGGAGGCAAAAGACTGATGAAAAAAATTTCTCTTATTTTATCGATACTTGCATTTTTCCTGTTGACTATAAATCCAAAACTTAATCTTGCTCAGGAATCTAGTCCATCCGGAGATACAATCAGAGAAAGAGTCAAAGAGAAGATTGAATCTACCTTAAACAAACCCAAAGCCTTCTTGGGAACAATTACCGATAAAACAGAAAATACTCTGCAAATTAAAAATACAAAAGGAGAAATTCAGTTTATTTCTATCGATGCTGACAAAACAAAGTTCATACTAATCAGTAAAACCAACAAAATTCTAAAATTTGATGATATTGCAATCGGCGATTTCGTCATAGCTATGGGTTATATATCAAAAGGCGGTACTAGCAAAAACAACGGAAATACAGTTTTAGAAGCGAAAAGAATTCTCATAACCGAACAAATCATTCCAACTACGAGAAAGATTATCTTTGGAAATGTCACCAAAATAGAAAAAAAGATTATATCCGTTTATTCAAACCAACAAGAAATGCAATTTGAATTTCCCAAAAAATGGAATGGTCCTGAAATAGAAGAAATTTCCATAGATAATAGGGTTGCAATAGTAAGCACACCACAAGATGGAAAATTAATGATCAGAACCATAGAAATAGTTGGTAAAAAGGAATCAGAATCAGCAGACAACACCTCCGAAAATTAAGTCCAAGAGAAAATAATTTATTTATACAATTTACATACTTTAGGTATAGATGTTAAGATAAAAAAAGGATATGGAGAAACAAAACTTGCAACCACTCAAAGGATTTAGAGACTATCTGCCTAAAGACGTTAAAAAAAGAGATTTTATTATCGAAAAAATTAAAAAAAGCTTTTTAAAATTCGGTTTTGAACCTTTGGAAACACCCGCTCTAGAATATGAAGAACTCCTTTTAGGAAAATATGGTAGTGAAGCAGATAAACTCATCTACCGTTTTAAGGATTTGGGCGGTAGAAATGTGGCTTTAAGATACGATCAAACAGTTCCCACCGCCAGAATAATAGCTATGTATAATCAATCTCTTCCCATGCCCTGGAGAAGATATCAAATACAAAATGTTTGGAGAGCTGAAAATACACAAAAAGGCAGATACAGAGAGTTTTTACAGTGCGACGCAGATATCTATGGTACTACGTCTCCAATTGCCGATGCCGAAATAATTTCCCTAGCCGACTCTATTTACAAAGATTTGGGATTTTCTGAATACAAAATCTATTTAAATGATAGAAACATCTTATTCGAACTTATGGATCTAGCTTCAATACCAGCAAACCTCCAATTTCCAACCATCGCAGCCATAGACAAACTAGACAGAAAAGACAAAGATGAGATTAAATCTGAATTAATTTCACAAGGACTCGAAGAAAAATCTGTTGATCATTTATATCATCACCTTGACGAAGCAAAACCAACTGAAACTCTTATTAAGGTGATCGAAGAATCCAAAAAACTTGGAGTAAAAAACGATAATTTACTTTTTCAAGCTAGGCTGGCAAGAGGACTGGATTATTACACTTCAACCATATTTGAAATAAAAATAGAAGGTTACACCGGTGGTTCAGTTCTGGGCGGTGGAAGATATGATAATCTAATTGGGCAACTTTTGGGAATTAACATTCCGGCTGTTGGATTTGCCATTGGTTTTGACAGAACTTTGGAAGCAATGGAACAATTTAACCTCTTACCACCCGAAGGTAAAAGATCGGGTGTTTTAGTCAGCATTTTCAACGAGGAACTAAAAGAAGCATCCTTAAATTTGGTTTCAAGATTAAGGCAGGAGGACATAAATTGCGAAATATATCCCGATGAAGTGACTAAACTTGATAAGCAATTAAAATACGCCGATAAAAAATTTATTAAATGGTTTCTGGTAATTGGACCGGAAGAGTTTGAAAAAGATAAGATAATCCTTAAAGATTTAGAAACTGGATATCAAGAAGATTTCAAAATCGAAAACTTGTTAAAGAAATTAAAAGATTCAAAACAATCATAGCCAGATAGTCATCTTATTATATTTCGCTCTAAAGAAAAAGATAAATTCTAGCCTTTAAACCTTTTTAATGAATATCAAGCGCTTAAAAGTTTACCTGATACTAATAACCGTCGCTGCAATATGGGGTGCCGCAGGCCCGATAATAAAATACACCCTTAAAGGAATTGATCCCCTACCCTTTCTAACATACCGATTTATTATCTCTTCACTTATATCAATATTTTTCTTCACATATAAGATAAAAAGAGGCAAAAAATTTAAAAGATTTAGAGCTAATTTGCCTATCGTAATACTCTACGGCCTTTTGGCTGTTCCCATATCTTTAGGAATTCTCTTTTTCGGATTAGACAATACCACCGTTCTTGATTTATCACTGGTTGGTGTAGCAGGACCACTTTTCGTTACCTTGGGAGGAGTTGTTTTCTTCAAAGACAAAATAACCAAAAGAGAAAGAATAGGAATTTTTATAGTTCTTATTGGAGTTTTGATAAATTCTTTTTACCCTTTAATTAAATCTGAAGGATTAAGATTAACCGGAAATATCTTGCTTTTATTCTATCTTATCTCTGACAGCGCATCTGTACTTATCGCAAAAAGAATGCTTCAAAAGAAAGTTAAATCGGAAAATCTGACAAATTCAGCTTTTATCCTTGGAGCAATGATCTTAATTCCGGCCACAATTTATATCTACGGGCTAAGAAATTTTATCAATATTATTATCACTCTTCCCCTAAAATATCATTTGGGAGTTTTTTATATGGCGTTAATTTCTGGAACTTTAGCCTATTACCTTTTCCTGAGAGGACATCGCTCAATAGAGGTCTCCGAAGCTATACTTTTTAATTACCTACAGCCTCTTTTTACCATTCCTCTGGCAATATTTTGGCTGAAAGAAAGTCTTTCATATTCTTTTATCTTAGGAGCTTTTTTGATCGCACTAGGATTAATTATTGCAGAAACAAAGAACTACAAAATCCAAAAGGAAAAAGAATAATTTTTGTATCTTTCTTAAAAACTTTGCAATACTTTATAATTTGATATAAAATCTATCTTTGTATGAAAGCAAACATACATCCAAAATGGTATCCAGAAGCTAAAGTAACCTGCGCCTGCGGGCATAGCTTTGTTTTCGGAGCGACATTTCCAAGCTTACAGGTAGAAATATGCAGTTTTTGCCATCCCTTTTATACAGGCCAAATGAAATACGTCGACACAGCCGGAAGAGTTGATGCCTTTAGAGTGAAGCTGGCTAAGAAAAGTGAGAAAATTATTTCCAAAGCAGAAAAGCGAAAACTTAAAAAAGAACGAAAAATTCAAAGAGAACTCGAAAGACCTGATACATTGGAAGAGCTTCGACAATCTTTAAAAAATAAAAAGAAAAAAGAAAATAACTAGCTTCAGGATAAAATAGTTTTCAATTAATAACAATTAAAAAAATTAAAAGAATGAATAATCAAAACTTTTATAACAACAATCTAAAACCAATGCAAAAAGCCTATATTGAAATTCGAGGAGCGACAGGAGGAGATGAAGCAAAAATATGGAGATCAGATCTTTTGCGTATGTACCTAAAATACGCAAATAAAAAAGGCTGGAAGGTTACAACAATCGACGAAGGAACACTTCTAGTCAAAGGTCCAAAGGCTTTTGACATGCTAAAAAACGAATCCGGAGTACACAGAGTACAGAGAATTCCGATTACTGAAAAAAGAGGAAGAATTCATACTTCAACCGCCACAGTTGCTATATTACCCGAAATCAAAGAGGCTGAAGTTTACATCAATCCAGACGATCTTGAAATCTCATTTTATAGATCCGGTGGACACGGCGGACAGAATGTTAACAAGGTTTCCACAGCCGTCAGGTTAGTACATAAACCCACAGGATTGGTTGTCAATGTTTCGGAAGAACGCTTTCAACAACAAAACAGAGAAATAGCCATAAATCTGCTTCGTTCTAAACTCTGGGAAAAAGAAGAAGAAAGAAAGGAAAAAGAAATTGCAGGTTATCGTTCATTAATAGGGAGAGGCATGAGAGCTGAAAAAATAAGAACTTATAATTACCCCCAAAATAGAGTTACTGATCACAGAATAGGAAAATCATGGGGAAATCTTGATTCAGTAATCGAGGGAGATTTAGACAAAATAATTCAAGCAACTAAAAATATTTAATTGTTAAACTCACTTAAGGTAGCGAAAACCTTTAAAGTCTCGCCATCCCGCCAAATTTCAATCTCAACCCTTTGCCCTGCTTTCTTTTTTGAAATAACCTTAGCCAAACCACCTTCAACATCCTTCAATTCTTCGCCGTCAATCTTGGTTATTATATCCCCTTCTTTTATTCCTGCTTTTTCAGCGGGTGAACCGGAAACAACATTTGCAATATACGCTCCTTGAGGAACACTATTTAGTATCGCACTTTTTTCAGGAATCATTGAATACTCCACTCCCAAAAAAGGTTTTGAAGCAAAATTGCCGGTTTTTTGAAAACTTTCTATCGCACTTTTCACAACATCTATAGGTATAGCAAAACCTATATTTTCCGCACCCGCAGCAACTGCAACATTTACACCAATTACCTGACCTGCAGAATTCAGTAACGGTCCACCCGAATTCCCCGGATTAATAGCGGCATCAGTTTGGATAACATCATCTAGCCTTTCAACATATCCTTCAAAAATAGATCCGGCTGTAATTCCCCGGCCTATGCCCGATATTATTCCCGCAGTAACTGTTGATCTAAATTCACCCAATGCGGTTCCTATCGCAATCACAAATTGACCAACCTTAAGTCCCTGTGAAGAACCCAACTCAACAGGTTTCAAACCATTCGCATTAATTTTTAATATTGCCAAATCGTTTGAAGGATCGCGACTTATTTTTTCAACCTCATATTCTTTATTATCATTGGTTATAACTTTATATTTTACATTCTTGTCCGATACAACATGTTTATTGGTAATCACCAAACCATCTTTAGAGATTATGAACCCTGTGCCTATATCTTGATCCTCCCCTCCCTCAATCCTTGACCTTAATCCTGAAAAAGGATCAAATTCCAAAACTCTTCTTTTGGGAGTCTGAATAGAAACCGTCACCACTGATGGACTTACTTTTTCAACCACATCTATTACAACCGATTCTTCTTTAACCAATTTCTGCTCGATAATCTTTCCCGATATCTGACTAGTCCTTCTCTGTACAAAATCAATCGGCTTAAATTGAAAAATCCTGTCTGCCAATGCTCCTCCGAGCATTGAAACAACAACAACAATCAAAAAACAGATAAAAATTAATATGTATTTAAAAGAAGATAAACCTTTTTTCTTTTCTTTCTCCATAGATCCTATTTTATTTTAATAACTTTATATCTATCAAAACAACCTGAGAGCTTCCTGAAATTGCTCATCTTCAATTGTATCTTCATTATCCTTTATTTCCTGATCTGGTTTCAAGCCCCCCTCGTTAACCCAAAATCCCGAAGGTGTAAGCCAACGAGCTATGGTAATATGCAAACCTGCGCCATTATCTATCGTCTGCGGCTCCTGTATAGTTCCCTTCCCAAAAGTATTAGTGCCTAAAATTTTTCCCCTTTTGTTATCCTTTATAGCTCCCGCAAAAATTTCCGAAGCAGAGGCTGAACCTTGATTAACTAAAACAACCAATTTTACATTTCTAAATCTTCCCAACTTTTCAACCTTATATTCATCCCTTTTCCCGCTTCCAGATTCCTCAATAACTATGGTTTTTCCCAATTCCAAAAAGTCAGACGCAAGGTCCACCGCACCTTGAAGATAACCACCCGGATTATTACGAACATCGACAATCATTCCCTTCAAATTAGTTTTTGATAAAATCTCCGGAACATATTTTTCCCATTCTTCTTTAGTTTCTCCCGCAAACTTGAATATTCGCACATAAGCAATGTCTTTATTTTCTCCCTCATAGGTCACCTTGACACTGGGAACGTCTATACTTTTTCTTACGACTTCGGTAATAATTGGTTCATCTACCCCCTCCCTAACCAAAGTTAAAGTAACCTTGGTGTCGGCAGGACCTCTGATAATTTGAACAGCTTCATTTAAATTTAATCCCGATGTACTTATATCAATTCCCTTCAATTCGTCCTTGATTTCTACAATTAAATCACCAGCCTTAACTCCAGCCTTTTCAGCGGGTGAATCTGGAAGCGGAGCTATAACCGCAAGATGTGTCCCTTTGAAACCAATTTGAATCCCGACACCCTCAAAAGAACCGTTTAAGTCTTCCTGGATTACCTTGTACTGTTCTGGTTTAACAAAAACAGTGTAAGGATCTCCTATAGAGGATACCATACCACTTATAGCACCATAGACCATTTCAGAAGGAATAAGTTTTTTGGGATCATAATACTTTGCACTCAACATATCCCACACCTTCCAAAAAAGAGAGAAATTAAGTTCATTTTTATCATCAGGGTTAATCCTTTCAATGGTTACCTTGGGATAAGCAACCAAATTCGCCTGATAACCTTTATAGCCCAAATAATAACCAACCAAAAAGAAGAAAACTAAGAAAAAGATAAATAGAAAAATGTTTCTGACAATTTTTATATTAAATCTTGGAGTAAGATTTACCATAAAAAATATTTTATCACTTGAAATATCTAAAACAACAAAGAAAATTCTTATTTAAAATTTAAAAAAGTATATATACTTCAAATATTCAGAAATTCTCTAAATTAATCTCCAAAATATTAAACAGAGATCTTAAAGGGAAGCAAACCCAAATACCGAGCTCTCTTTAATGCCTTGGTTAAAAGCCTTTGGTGCTTGGCACAAGTTCCAGTTCTAACACTCCCATATATTTTGGCTCTATCACTTATATATTTTTCCAAATCTTTATAATCTTTATAATCAGGTTTAACCCTCTTAACACAAAACGGGCACTTATCAGGAGTTTTGTATTTTTTCTGAACTAAAGGTTTCATAATAAAAAAAGAAGTTAAAAGGGAATATCTTCTTCATCCTCATCTTTTGATCCTTCATCATCAGAAGAAATATTACTAGCTTCAGATTGATCGCTCTTACCTTTAATCTTCTTATCTAACTTCTTTTTTGAATTATCCTCTGTAGGCTGGCTTTGAGTGGTAGAAGTAACAGTAATTTGTTCTTCCTCGACTGGAATTTCTTCATCAAAAGAATCCGGTATTTCAAGTTCTTCTTCTTTGGGACTCACAGCAACTCGAGAGTCTAAAATTATCATATCAGTTATTACTATCTCCACCGTAGAGCGTTCAACCTGATCCTGACCAACCCACTTTCTGGTCTGAAGTCTACCTTCAACATAAACCTTTCTTCCCTTTGTCAAAAGTTGAGAACAAAGTTCAGCAAGCTTATTCCAAGCCACAATTCTGTGAAATTCCGCTTCCTCTTTCTTTTCACCTGATTCTGTTACCCATTGCCTATTTGTAGCCAGACCAAAAGTGCATACAGCTGTTCCCGCCGGTGTATAACGCAATTCCGGATCTCTGGTTAAATTACCTATCAATTCAACTTTATTTAAACTCCTTGCCATTTTCTATTTTTTATAAATTTAACCTAAACCTCTTCCTCCCTGACAATCAGATATCTTATTATATCATCCTCTAATCTTAATTTATCTTTCAACTTTTTTACACTATCTTTTTCCAAACTTAAATTTAGCAAAAGAAAAAAACCACTACTTTCCTTTTTTATCTTATAAGCCAGATCTATTTTCCCCCACTCTTTACTATTAATTATTTTACCACCAGCTTGTTTAACAAATTTCTCTAATCTATCCAAAAAAGTTTTTCTTTTCGCTAAAGAAATATCTCCGGGCAATACCAAAGTTAACTCATAATTACTCATACCTTACGTAGTATATCAACTCCCTACCATGAACTCAATCACATCTTTATCCTGAACAAGATAATCTCTCCCCTGAATTTTAACCAAACCCTTTTCTTTGGCTAAAACCCAAATATCTTCATGCTCTGACATCCCATCTTTGCATATCTCAAACAAGTTATCAACATTTAAAACCTCAGCCTTGATAAATTTTTTGGCAAAATCACTATGAACTTTGGAGGCAGCATCAATAACGCTTCCTCCCCTTTTTATACTCCATGCACTTACCTCCTTACCCCCTTTTATCGTATAAAAAGTTATAAGATCCAAAAAATAATAAGCCTTCCTTATCAACTTCCTCAAACTATTTTCAGCCACTCCCATCAAAAAGAGATATTCCTCCTTTTCCTCTTTTGGGAAATCTATTAAATCCTCTTCAATTTTTGCCGAAACAGCTAAACAATCAACTTTATACTTCTGCGTTACAGCTATTACCTTCTCTTCGGTATCTTTTGAGTTAACATCTTTCTCATCAACATTCAAAACAATCAACAACGGTTTATCCTTGATACCTCCCAATTCAAGCTCAATATTGATAGTTTCTATATCATCAAATATCTGCTCCAACGAACCTGGTTCATAATTGGGGTTTTGCGATATTACTAAAGGATCGCTAAAAGCCCTAACCACATGACAAATTGCATCAACCTCTCTTATCTTCGCTAAAAATTGATTGCCCAAACCTTCTCCTTTATGAGCTCCCTTAACCAAACCGGCAATATCAATAAAAGTAATAGTTGCGGGAACTTTTTTTTCAGGCTTTATAATTTTGGATAGTTTTTCTAAATTTTCATCAGTAACAGCAACAACGGCCTCATGGGGATTAATGGTAGTAAAGGGTCTGGGCGCAGTTTCAGACAAACGGCGCGATGAAAGCGCGTTAAAAAGCGTTGATTTTCCTACATTAGGAAGTCCAACTATCCCAACAGAAAGACTCATATTCCTATTTTAACCCAAAATCAGAAATAGTTAAGATTTGAAAAAGATCCCAATGTTCGAACCCACTCAACAACCAGTGTTATGAATTTCAACTACCACCTACTCCTGATCGAATTAAAACAAAAGAAGGTAAACCAGATCCTGACGAAATTGCCCAAAATATGTTAAAAGCAGGATACTTTATTTCAAGGTTTTATCTGGATTCAAAGTAGCAATTTGCCCTGAAGTCAGAGTGATAATCCAGCATCTAGATGGACGTCTTATTTCAATTGTATTTTTTTAATTACCTCTTCTTCCACTGCTTCAAAGGCGTAAGGTATGAGAGTATTAGGGTTCTGATTTATGTTCTTTATCCTACCAGGATGTATGAACTCCACAGGTATATCTTGAGAAAATTTACCATAGTTTATAGAAACTGTCCCATTTACTTTGCTGTGAGTTGTTTTACCACCCATAATTCCACCAATATTCAATGTGACTTCATAAGCATGATATTCATTACGGGGATGATATTTACCTACTTGAAAAAAAACTACCCCTTTTACTACTTTTTCGTATAATCCATCCATTGGTACTTCTGTACTATTTTGGCACCTAGATGAAAATGTATAAACTCGCCCATACTTAGTAAGATTAAAATCGTAACTATCAGGATCAAAATTTAGAGCAGGGAAAATTTGAATTTCTGGATATTTTATTCTAAAAAAATTTCTTCCAATATGTTCACTAACATCAATATCCGGCATTTCGTCAATTTGACATATATTTGGTAACTCATCTTGTTGAGGCACTTCCTTTATTCCAAAAAAACTAAGCCTATTCCAGTCTCCTTCATAAATTGCATGAAGTGAAAATACACTTGGACGAGGGCTTATACTAAATAATCCCTTTGCATAAGTTGGTTTTTCATCTTTAAATTTTAAAAATTCAAATTTTGCACGGAATCTTGAATCTTCGTCATCATAGTAACCTACAACTACTGAACCAGTATCTCCATAATTTAATAAAATTCTTATACGCCCACCTCTTTCATCTTTGTAGTAGTACCAATGCCAAAAGTAGACCTCTTTTCTAAATTTAACTGCTTCAAACAATCCAATTTTACCTCCGTCATATGCAGCTAACTGTTTTTCACTCGGTTGACCCGACGGGTCATAACGTAATACTGGATTTTCTTTGTCGTCAAGTACAAAAAGATGTTGACCGTCTGGCAATCTACTTAATTTTTCGACCAAAGAATCTATAAGCCCTTCTTTGAGTGGTATTAATAATTCTTCACTACTAATTCTTTCTGTCATGTTTAAAAATATTTCAATATATTTTATAGCGTAAAAATATCGAAATATCTTGAGTTTTTCTTGAGTTTTTATTAATATTCCAAATATATAAGCTAACCAAAAGATTTAAAAACATTTAAAGTTGTAAAAAGTCAAGCTGTGTTGAAATAGGTTTCTTTTAAACTCAAAATATGCCCTAAATTTTTAGAAAGTGATGTATTTTCATTTTTATGAAAAAAGCTAAAATAAAATTTTGTATAGCTGATGTCCAAAGTGACGCCCATTTAATTTGTTTTAACTGTAAAAGCTTGATTGAATGTTTTTATCAGAGAGCTAATTTTTTAGTGCTCCCAAAACCAGTAAAGCTAAGAAATTCTGTATTTATACCTGATTTAAATTTTTCTAAAACATTTTGGAAAGAAATAAAAAGGTGTAGAAATTTGGATTTAGGGAGGGAATTTCCACCAGTATGTGTAAATGAAGTGATAGATAAAATTATGAATTTGTCGTATTCAAAAAGAGAAATTAAAAAAGCTAATCAAATTAAAATACATTTTGAAAAAAACTGGAATAAATTTTTGGATGTAAGTGAAAAGGTTTTTGGTTCATCATTTAAAAACATTAAAATTTCGGAGATTTATATCATTATAACCAGATACGGTACAGTGGGAAGTTTCAAGATATTAAAAAATGGAACGAAAACACTAGCTTATTTATCAGCAAGAGTAGATCTTCCAAAAGAAGAAATTTTTTTAAGTTTATTATTAATGATTCATAAGTATTTAATACAAAACCCAAGTGAGGTGGGAGAAGATAAATGGTTTCTGGAAATGGCAACCGTTGATTTTTTAAGGAAAAAGACGGACTTTAAAAAATATATGCCGAAAGTGGAAGCTAAACCAACAAACATTAATCTGAGTAAACTGTTTACGACCTCTGCCAGATATTTAAAAAAACTTGGTTTGAATTTTAGTTGCAGAAATATATTTTTAGATGGCAATGAAAATTTGATTGTAAATGGTATAATTTTTGATAATCTGTTAACTCCTAAGGAGAATTTATTTTTGAAAACATTGGTGAAAAATAGGGGCCATGTTGTGGGATTTGATAAGATGGGAAATGTGATTTGGAAAGGTAATTCTTACGATAAATTTTCTTTATATTCTCTTTCTAAGATTGTTCAGAATGTAAGGAGAAAGATATATGATGCAGGAATTAAAAATAATGTTATTTATACTTTACGAGGAAAAGGTTATTTAATAAGATGATTTTAAATATTATTTGAAACTTAAGATACTACTACCCACCAATACTTTATTTAATACCTTCCATTTTTTTCTTTTTTTAACACTTACGGAAAAAATTTAAATAAATAAAATTCTGCGATAAAGGGTTAATATTTAATCTGGTGACTGGTGAAGATATTAACTACAAGATAGATTTAAATTAGAATATAAGAAAACCCGTATTCTCACAACTAATGCAACGATTTAGCAAACAGTTACGCAACACCGGGTGTTGATTAGCTTCTAACAATGAGTATTTATGTCCCTTAGGTCTTTTTATTCTGGTTAAATTCTATTAAGGTGATTATCAATTACAGGTTTCAAAGGTTTCAACCCGTCGGGTTGATTAGGTTCAAACCCTTCGGATTTAAAAAAATTTGGATTTAAACAATTTTTAAATTCTTTAAACTTATAAACCAGGCTTTTCTAATTTACATCTTCCTTCAATTAAATTGCCACATGCTTGGCAGATATAGTCATCTTTTTTAAATTCCTCGGGAATTTCAGTAAATTTTCCTTCGCTATAATATCTTCTAGCCTCCCTTATTCGTTGAGCAAATAATCTAAGAAATTCTCTATCCCAAATAAACGGGTATTCATTAGATAAAACACCCAACTGAAATAAAACATCTTCTTCAGTTAAATCATCATTCAGTTGGGAGACAAATTCTATATGATGAGGAACTAAACAAATTTCTTTCCACATTTATAAAACAGTTTTTAATCTGTTAAATTGATTAGATTATATTTTTCAATTAATCACTTCTAAATAAAATTTAATCAATTAAACAATCTAATACTAAATAAATCTAATACCTATTTAGAAGAACTACCAATTTTATAACCTGCCAAAAGATCTTCTGAATTTAATTTAGGACTGGATGTATTAAAACTACCACCCTTTTCAGAATTTTGAGAAGAAGATTTTTTTTCAATAACCTTATTTAATATTTCTTCCAGTAAACCTGCAATTTTTTCCAATTGAGAGGTTTGGTTTTGAATATTTGTACTTAATGTTGACAAATCTTTTTCAATCTTTTCAAAAAAACCACTTAATGTATCCCGACTAATAGAAGTAAACGGAGCATTAGAGTCGGACAGATTAAAATTAAAATTACCAAATCCATCTTGATTATCCTGTTTTATTTTTGCGGGTTCATCGAAAGGTCCTTTTCTAAACTCAAGGTTATCGTATGTTAAAGATGTTATCGGAGGCTCCTCGCCAAAAACCGGTTCACGAACATTCTGAGAATCCGAATTGGTACTTTGATTTGCTTGATCTAATACGTTACCACTATCTGCTTTAGGCAAACTAATACTGTTTGCACCATCTTTATCTTCCAATTCTTTCGGAAGAGGACTTGGGGGAATATCGTGAGTCGGCATACCAACACCACCGGAAGTCGAATCCTGTGCATCATTTAAGGAATTAAAACCAGTTTTATCATTACCAAACATAAGAGAACTTTATTTCATTCTAAACGGATTAATCATACTAAGTCAACAACATGCAAATATTTATAAATCTGAAGCAGATTCAATAAGATTTTCCATTAAAGAAGAAACAGTTACCGGCCCTATTCCTCCCGGAACAGGTGATACGAATATAGCTTTATCAATTACTTCCTCTACTTTGACATCACCTTTGGGAGAACCCACATCTATAACCACTGCTCCATATTTAACTTCTTCTTCCCCAATTATTCCAGGAGAACCCGTAACACTTATTAAAATATCTGCCTTTAGGGTTTTTACCTTCAAGTTTTTGTCTTTTCTATCAATTCCCAAAACGTCATACCCCATTTCTCTTAAAATCCTATAAATTTTACTTCCTTCAAATCCTCTATAACCAACAACCACCACCTGATAGGCACAAGGCAAATCCCGGGATTTTAGTTTTACAATATCAGGCGTTGCTTCTTTTATCACTTGAAGAACAGCTTTTACCGTTGGAGTTAAATATAGGCTATCATTTCGAAGACCGTCTACATCTTTTTTCCTATCAATAGAATCAATTATTTCGTCTCTATCCTTATCCGAAAAACCTCCCGGCAAAGGCAATTGCACCATAATCCCATGTATACTTTTATCCATATTGGCTTTTTTAATTTCACAAACTATATCAGCAACACCAATTTCCTCGCTATAACTTTTTATTTCAACTTCAATACCCAATTTCTCCCCTTTCTTCTTCTTTAAGTTTACATACAAAATACTTGCAGGGTCCTCACCGACAATTATAGAAACGAGTTTTGGAATGATTCCTTTTTTTCTCAATAAAACAACCTTTTTTTTAAGTTCCTCTTCCTTTTCAGTTGCAAATCTACGTCCATCAAAAATCCTGCAGTCCATAAAGCTAATTTTAATCTGATCAAAATGAAATAACAACATATCCTTAAATACTTTTTCTTGGCTTTGGTATAAAATCAAATAAAAGATATTAAAATACTTTTATGTTTGCAGAGAGATTTGAGGAGCTTCTAATAAATCCTTATCTAAATCCAAACGGAGAATTGGAAAGAGCATGTCGAGAAATCGCTCATAAATTATGGCACGAAAGAGGGTGTCCTTCAGATACTCCTGATATAGACTGGAAAAAAGCACAAGAACTTTTAGTTTTATCCATTATCGATAATAACGAAGGTGCCAGAAACGAATTAATAAGATTGTGGAATAAGAATTCCTGCAACTGTAATAATAAATAAAAATCAGATTTTATTCATGAAACGGGAAATTTTAGGCAGAGAGTTTTTACTTCTTTGGCAATCCCCAACAAAAATTTATCTTTTGCAATTTTTTCTTTAAACATTTTCAAGAATTTACTTCTAGCTTCTGGATTTTTTGGAAGTTTATAGGGTTTGACATACTCAATGACTTCTGAAATCCACTGGGCAATTTTTATCATCTCCTTTTCTTTCATTCCCCGTGTTGTTACTGCTGGCGTGCCCAAACGAATGCCCGATGGATAAAAGGGAGGCATATCATCATTTGGCACTGAATTTCTGTTAACAATAATACCAGCAACCTCCAAAGCTTCAGCTACTATATTACCCGAAAGACCCACGGGTCTTAAATCAATCACCATTAAATGACACTCCGTTCCCCCCCCTACCAAAGTAAGTCCTTTCTTTTTAAGTTCATTCGACAAAACTAGTGCATTCTTGACAATCTGCTTTCCGTATCTTTTAAAATCAGAGCTTATCGCTTCCTGAAGACAAACTGCAATCCCTGCGGTTGTATTGTTATGAGGACCTCCTTGCATTCCTGGAATTATTGCTTTGTCTATTTTTGATGGAAGATCTGTATCCTTTTTAATTCCTCTTTCTGTTACCAAAATCATCGCCCCCCGAGGACCCCTAAGAGTTTTATGAGTAGTCGTCGTCACAATGTGAGCGTAAGGAAAAGGACTTGGATAAACTTTAGCAATGATAAGTCCGACGATGTGGGAAATGTCAGTAACAAGCCAGGAATTAATCCTATCTGCTATTTGTGCAAATTTTTTCCAATCAAAAGCCAAAGGATATGCAGTTGTTCCTATAAGCATAAGTCTTGGTTTTTCTTTTTCTGCAAGTTTTTCAATTTCCTTGTAATCCAAAAACCCATTTATATCAAGGCTAAACTGCACTGATCTAAAATATTTTCCGGAAAAAGTAATATCAGGATGTCCATGAGTTAAATGCCCGCCCGCCGAAAGTTTCATACCCATTATCGTATCCCCAGGCTTGCAAAGAGCAAATAAAACCTCCGAATTAGCGGGAGAACCTGAATAAGGTTGGACATTCGCATAAGGTACTTTAAAAAGTTTTTTTGCTCTTTCAATTGCTAACGTTTCTACTTCGTCGATAATATTGTTGCCCTGATAATATCGTCGTCCGGGGTATCCCTCCGAGTATTTATTCATCAAAACCGATCCAACCGCAACCCTAACGGCTTTGGAGGCATAATTTTCAGAAGGAATCATCATCAAAGTTTCCCTCTGCCTTTCTTCTTCTTTTTTAATAAGCTCAAAAACTTTATCCACGTTAAATTTATTCGTTATAAAATCCCGATGTGCCAAGCTAAACCACTTCCGAAGTGTTTAAACCTTATGTGTCATTTCACACTTCCGAAGTGTGTCATTTCAAAAATTTGGCTTAAGACTTCAGAAACTCTAACCCTTACTTCTTCTATTGTTCCTTCTCCATCAACAGTATACCACTTTAAATCTCCCCAACCTTCCTTTGCCATTTTACGATAACCAATAATTAATCTTTTCAAATAATCCTTACCTTGTTTATCAAAAGGGTCTCTCTCGCTTTCAGCTTCTTTTCTTTTAATCGCAGTCTCCTGAGAAATATCAAGAAAGATAACAGCATCAGGTCTAGCTCCTTCCATAACAATCTGGGATATAGCCAAAATCTGATTCAAATCTCCACCTTCCGCAAAACCTTGATAAGCAGCTGTTGAAGTGTGAGCTCTGTCAGTTATAACATTAATTCCTTTTTCTAGCGCCGGTTTGACCAAAGAGTTAAGCCATAGATAACGCGCGGCAAAAAATAAAACCATCTGACCTTCAGGTCCAATTAGATTTTCGCCTCTTAATCTAAAAATCAATTCTCTTATTTTCTCTGAAGCTTCCACTCCACCCGGTTCTCTTGTTGCCAAAACTTTTAAACCATTTTCCTGCAAAAATTTCTTGGCAAGTTCAATCTGTGTAGTTTTTCCCGACCCGCCAACTCCTTCAAATACAATAAATTTCCCTCTTTTCATCAAAACTTTTATATTTTATGATATCCAAAATGTCAACCGGGGAAAATCAAGGCGAATATCAATACCTAGATCTCCTTAAAGATATTCTCGAAAACGGCGTAACTTCAAAAGACAGAACAGGCACCGGAACAAAAAAAGTCTTCGGCAGAATGCTTAAATTTGACTTATCAGAAGGTTTTCCCCTCTTAACCACCAAAAAAATGTTTATCAAGGGCATAATTCACGAGCTTTTATGGTTTATCAAAGGAGACTCAAATATAAGATACCTCGTTAAAAACGGAGTCAATGTCTGGAACGAATGGCCATTTCAAAGATATCTTAAAACTAAAAAACTCGAGAAAAATTATCCCAAATATTCCGATTCCTGGAAAGCAAAAATGCAAGAATTTGTTGAAAAAATCAAAAAAGACAAAACATTCGCCGAAAAATGGGGTGATTGTGGTCCTTTTTACGGAGTTCAATGGAGAAATTTCAATGGCGTTGATCAACTCTCCCGGGTGATAAAAGAAATTAAGAAAAACCCCAATTCAAGAAGGTTAATTGTTAATGCCTGGAATACTCCCCTAGTTGATAAAATGGCTCTTCCCCCCTGTCATGTGATGTATCAGTTTCAAATTTCAGAAAATAAGTTAAATTGTATGATGTATCAAAGATCTGTTGATACTTTCCTAGGTCTTCCATTTAATATCGCCTCGTACGCTCTTTTAACCAATATGGTTGCTCATGTGACCAGCTACAAGCCCGGCGAACTTACTTTGGCTCTTGGTGATACCCATCTTTACCTAAATCACATAGAACAAGCCAAAGAACAACTAAAAAGAAAGCCCTATAAATTACCAACAATCAAAATCAATCCCAAGGTTAAATCTTTATTCAAATTTAAATATAACGATTTTGAACTTATAAATTATAAATATCACCCGGCTATAAAGGCTCAAATATCCGTTTAATTCATTGATTTATTATTTCTTAAGAGAAAAACAAATAAAAAACATTGCTTTAAAAAATACACAAAAAGGCCAAATAAAATTTATCTAAAAAAACGAATAATGAAAATCTCAATTATTGTAGCCTTAGATCGAAATAATCTCATAGGTAAAAATAATTCTCTCCCATGGCATTTGCCAGCCGATTTAAAACATTTTAAGGAAACTACCATGGGACATCATATTCTCTTTGGGCAAAAAACCTTTGAATCTATAGGCCATCCACTAAAAGGAAGAACAAATATCATCTTATCCAACGATCCAAATTACTTTGCCAAAGAATGCATTACAGTTAGAACTCCCATAGAAGCAATCAAATATGCCAAAGAAAGGGGGGAAAATGAACTTTTTATTTGTGGTGGAGCAATGGTTTATAAAACTTTCCTTTCATTATCAGATAGAATTTACATGACCAAAATTGACCATTCCTTCAATGGTGATACTTACTTTCCAAAAATCAATCTTAATTCTTGGAAACTCGTATCAAAAGAAGATCACAAACCCGACGTAAGAAACCCATATTTTTATCATTTTCTAATTTATGATAAAAAGTGACTAACATCTTTTATGAAACCCAATGAATACATAAAAAAAGCCAAAAGAACTGCCATTAAAAAATACCCTTTTAAAAAAACTGGAGATGTAACTCCTGAAATTGAGCACTCAATAATGGGCATTGTTACCGAAGCTGGTGAGCTAATGGATGAAGTAAAAAAAGCGAAAATCTATGGAAAAAAATTAGACAAATTAAACCTAATTGAAGAGCTTGGCGATCTGATGTGGTATATAGCATTAATATTAGATCATCTAGAGATAGATTTTGAAACTGTCTGGGAAAAAAATATCAATAAACTAAAAGTTAGATATCCAAAAAAATTTACTGAAAACAAGGCAAAAAATAGAAATCTCGAAAAAGAAAAAAACGCACTAAAAATATAGAAATTCAGCTAGGTTTTCTCCAACTTGCCCAGTCACAATTTGGGTACCTAGGACAGCTGTAAAACTTCTTCCCTCTTTTTGTTTTCTTTACAATAATTTTCGCCTCTTTACACTTCGGGCATTTTATATCCATTTCCTCTACAAACCTTTCCGTGTGTTTACATTCTGGAAAATTCGAGCAGGATATAAATTTACCAAAGCGTCCGGTTCTAATCACCAACTCTCCTTGATTTTCTCCAATTCTACCCTCTTTTTCACAAGTCGGGCACTTTTTTCCAACTTTTTCAGTCTCTATTTTCACCCTTTTTGATCTCTCATCTACATCCTTTAACTTCTCCTCAAAAGGTTTATAAAATTCCCCCATCATCTTCTGCCACTGACGGCTTCCCTTGGCTATCTCATCAAGTTCATTTTCCATTTCAGCTGTAAATGAATAATCAACAATATCGGAAAAATTATTAACCAAAAAATCAGTTACAGCCAAACCTATCGGAGTCGGATAAAACCTGCCTTCTTTCTTTTCAACATACTGACGCAGCTGTATTGTTGTGATTATTGGTGCATACGTTGATGGTCTGCCTATACCCAATGATTCCAGCGTCTTTATTAAAGACGCTTCATTATATCTAGGTGGTGGTTGGGTAAACTTTTGTTCAGAAAATACCTTGATCAAATCTAAAAATTCTCCTTTTTGAACAAAAGGTAATTTAGGAAGTTCCTCTTTTGAAAGAGGAATAACCTTCCTCCAACCATCAAACCTCATAACCTGCCCTGATATCTTTAAAATATATCTATGTCCCGAAGGAGTATCTTTATTCTCAGCCAAAACTTCAATATTAGTTTCATCAAAAAGACAATCAGACATTTGGGAGGCCACGAATCTTCTCCAAATAAGATCATACAAAAGATTTCCTTCCTTTTCGTATTTTTTACTTTCCACTTTCACCCGAGCTGATAAATCAGTTGGTCTTATCGCTTCATGCGCCTCTTGGGCAAGTTTAGAAACCTTTTTATATAATCTAGGCTTGTCTGGAAGATATTTACCCCCATATTCTTGAGAGATAAAATCTCTAACTTTTGATAATGCTTGACTGCTTATGTTAAAAGAGTCAGTTCTGTGATAGGTGATCAATCCTTCTTCATATAATCTTTGCGCTATAGACATAGTTTTCTTCGCAGACCATGAAAAAATTCGAGCCGCCGATTGAGTCATGGTTGAAGTGGTGAAAGGAGGATAGGGGGATTTTCTAACTTCCCTCTTCTTGACATCAAAAACCATATAACTGGCTTTTTCCAAATCATCGACAACTTCTTTAGCTTTATCACCATTTGAAACAACAGCTTTTTTACCATCTATCTTATATAACTGGACAATAAAACTATCAGAAGCCAATCTGGAATTTTTAGCCCTAACTTTTGAGAAAATATCCCAGTACTCAACAGGCACGAAATTCTGAATTTCCCTCTCTCTTTCAACTATCAAACGAACAGCGACTGACTGAACCCTCCCGGCAGATAAACCACGCCTGATTTTTCTCCAAAGCAAAGGAGAAAGTTTATATCCTACCAATCTATCCAAAACTCTGCGAGCGATTTGAGCGTCAACCAACTTCAAATCTATCTGTCTTGGATTTCTCAAAGCTTCCTCTACAGCGTTTTTTGTTATCTCATGAAAAACTATTCTAGATAATCTCGTCTTATCAACTTTCTTTTTAGAATCCAAAAGTATTTCTTCAACGTGTTTTGCTATTGCCTCCCCTTCTCTGTCCGGATCTGTTGCCAAATATATTGATTGCGACTTTTCAGCGTTTTCCTTGATTTTCTTTATTAATTCCTTATTTCTAGAAACTAGGACATATTCAGGAGTAAAACCATTTTCAATATCTATGGCTAATTTACTTTTAGGCAAATCTTTGATATGCCCTCCTGTTGCCTGTATTAAAAACTCTTTTCCCAAAAAGGCAGACAAGGTTCTAGCTTTTGTAGGTGACTCTACAACTATAAGATTCATAAAATATAAATAATATTACCTTGATAAAAAATTGTAAATAAGACTAATCTATAACTTTTTATAAACTCCCCCACCAATATTCCTAACCATACCTTTTATTTCCATGATAGTCAATTTAGATAAAACCACATCCGATGGCAAGCTAGACATTCTGACAATCTCATCTATATGTAAAGGTTCAGCTTCTAAAATAGAGATAATTTTCAATTCCTCTTCACCTTGAGGTAAAACTTCTTCCATTTGCTCATAGTTAACTTGAGCTTCCAAGCCTAATTCGCTTAATATATCCTTTGAGGAAGTAACCAACTTTGCCCCGTTTTGAATGAGATAATGGGGCGCTTCACTCAAGACCGAAGTAATAGGTCCCGGAACAGCAAAAACCTGTTTTCCCTGCTCCGCCGCGTGCGATGCTGTATATAATGCTCCGCTATTTTTCGTTCCCTCAATTACCAATACACCTTTTGATAAACCCGAAATTATCCTGTTTCTTTCAGGAAAATCAACTCTAAAAACATTATGTCCTAAAGGTTTTTCTGATATTAATGCTCCGCCAGATTCAATAATTTCATTAGAAAGCCACAAATTTCCCCTCGGCGTTATCATGTCAAGACCTGATGCCAAAACAGCTAAAGTCCTTCCTCCCGCATCTATACAAACTTTATGCGCTATAGTATCAACCCCATACGCTAAACCCGAGACAATAGTTATTCCATACGAAACGAGTTCACTTGTTAGCTTCATAGCAACTTCTCTACCATACGATGTAACCTTTCTGCTCCCTACAATAGCCAAAGAGTTCCTATCTGTCTTTTTTATACAACCTCTAAAATATAAAACTAAAGGTGCATCCACCAAACCTCTCAAATTTTCAGGGTATTCTTCGTCAGATTTTGTCAAATAATTAATCTTCAAATTTTCCAGTTCATCAAAATACTTCTTGATATCAAAGTTTTTTCTATAATCTAAAAAATCCTTTGAAATTTTGTCTGAAAGACCCAAATTTTTCAATTCTTCGTACCTTGCATTCCAAACTTTTTTCGCACTTTTAAAGTAATCCACCAAAAGAGAAGTCCTTTTTGGACCGAAGTGTGGATAAGAATAAATAAGCACCAAATATTCTCTTTCTGTCATTTAGTCTTTATTTTTATATACCAAATTTTATAACCAAAAATTACTAAATTTTCTCATTCCTATTATCAAAAATATTACCATCATTAAAACAAGGGATCTATTATCTGAAGACAATTTTTAAATAAAAATTAACGACTAAAATAATAATCAAAAATAGCCCTTGCAATAGGACCTGCGACTTTTGAACCTTCTCCTGCATTTTCTATAAGAACAGTTGCAATAATTTCCGGATTTTCTGCCGGAGCAAAAACTGTAAACCAGGCGTGGGGATCCTTGCCTTCATTTTCCGCAGTACCTGTTTTGCAAGCAACATTTAAACCGGTCTTTTCTTGAAAATCAAAAAAAGTATAACCAGTCCCCCCTGACGAGCAAGCTCCCTTCATACCATCAACTATCAATTTTAGATTTTCTCTATTCACGCTTAAATCCTTACATTCTCCTTCACCCACTAATCTAGGTTTACAAAGTTTACCTGTCGCAATGGCGGATATATATCTATTAATCGCCAATGGCGTCAAAGCTAAATCACCTTGACCTATTGAAATATGATAAGTATTCCCCAAAAACCAACGTTCACCTTTAACCTTCATCTTCCATTCCGGAGATGGAACCAAACCCTCAACCTCACCCGGAAGATCAATTCCTGATTTTTTATTTAATCCCAGTTCATCTGACCATTCAACAATAGATTTAATTCCGGCAAGTTCTCCGATTTTATAAAAAAAAGTATCCGTTGAACGGGATAAGGCTTTAACCAATCCTATCTCTCCCTCAACACCCCCATATTGTGTAAAATACCAATTTTTATAACTGAAATTGCCATATAGTGTTTTAATAACTATCTGACCTTCGTCTTTATATCTATAATTTTTATCTATCACTCCCTCCTCTAATGAAGCTAAAGCAACCAAAGGTTTAAAAACACTTCCAGGATGAAATAAACCCCCTATTACCCTATTAAACAAAGGCAATTTTGAATCTTCCAAAATATTTTTTCTTTGATCGGATTTTTCTGAATCCACAAAAACATTCGGGTCATAAGAGGGGGACGAAACCAAACTTAAAACTTCTCCATTTGGTCTAGTAATAATTACCGAAGCCTTCCTGTCCTTTACCAGATCATACACCTTCAACTGAAGGCCATAATCTATATGAATATAAATATTTTCCCCATCTTTCGCCTCTCTTTTTCCCAAAACCTTAGGATTTTTGCCAAAAGCATCCACTTCAATCAATTCTTCACCGTTTACACCAGAAAGAAGGCATTCATAAAATTCCTCCAAACCTCCTCTTCCTATTAAAGAACCGATAACCTTCGGTCCTTTTTCCGGACAATCACCTAATACTTTACCCAACTCATCAGAGGAAACTTCACCAAGATAACCAGTCAAATGTGCAAACGCCTCCCCTCGGGGGTATACTCTTTTCCAGGGAATAATTAATTTTGTTTCACTTAGTCTATCGCTTAAATAATTTGAATCCTCTAATTGGTTATCAACTAGTATTTCTCCTCCTCTCGCAATTATCTTTCCCCTTTTTGCCAAAATCGGAATTCTTCTGATTCTATTTTCATCGGATAATGACCGGTAATAATTACCTTTTATTACCGTCAATTCTATAAGTCTTGCGAAAAGAATTAGAAAAAATACAGTTAATACCCCATACAAAAACCAAACAAACCAACTTTGCCTTTTATTTATAATCGCTTCCTCCATTAAAAATAAAAAAACTCAAGCTAAATTCCAAACTGTATTTTATCTAGAAGTGAACGATCATCCAAAAGTTTTCCAGTTCCTCTCACAACACAAGTTAAGGGGTCATCAGTGACAACCACAGGCATTTTTGTTGCCTCCGAAATTACCTTATCTATACCTGGAAGCAATGACCCCCCTCCTGCAAGGTAAATTCCCCTTTGCATTATATCCGCAACCAACTCTGGCGGAGTTTCCTCCAAAGTTTCTGTAATGTTTCTAACTATTTCCTGAATTGTTTCAGAAAGCGCCTCTCTAACCTCACCACTTGATATTTTTACCGACTTTGGCAAACCCGTTTCCAAATCACGTCCCCTGACAACATAGTATTTTTCTTTTTCTCCTTCTGAACAGCTTCCGATATTAATTTTTGTTTCTTCCGCAGACGCTTCACCAATTAAAAGAGAGTATTTAAGTCTAACATAAGAGATTATAGATTCATCCATCTCACTTCCAGCCACTCTTATAGATCTGCCTACAACTGTGCCTCCTAAAGAAATTACGGCTATCTCGGAAGTTCCACCTCCAATATCCACAATGCAAATTCCCTCCGATGATTCAACCGATAAACCAGCACCAATCGCTGCAGCCATCGGCTCCTCAACCAAATAAACCTCTCTTGCTCCGGATGTCATAGCCGCATCAGCAACCGCCTTTCTTTCTACCTCAGTCACTCCAGAAGGTATACCTATAACCACTAACGGTCTTGGGATTTTTGGAATAACTCCTCCAGATTCATGAATCTTTCCTATATAAAATTTAAGCATCGCAGATGTCGCATCAAAATCAGCTATAACACCATCCTTTAAAGGCCTTACCGTTTCGATAAGTGTAGGAGATTTACCTTCCATTTTCTTGGCTGATTTTCCAATCGCCAATATCTCTTTTGTCTTTTTGTGTCTTGCAATCACAGAAGGTTCTCTTATAACTATCCCTTTATCTTTCACCCAAACCAAAGTGTTTGCAGTACCTAAGTCGATGCCAATATCATGGGAGAACATACCCAAAAATCTATTCAAAGAAACATTTTTTAACAATCTTTTTATTTTTTTAAATTTCATCCTTTTTTAAAGTATCCCTTCGCCAGTATAATAATTTATTGCGAAGTTGCAAATATCAAAATTTTTAATCTTTATATGATTAAAACCATAGACAAAATCATAGCATACTCGTTTTATCTTCTCTTTTTTCTCGTACCCTTGGTTCTTTATTCTAAAACATCGGAAGTTTTTGAATTCAACAAAATGGTTTTAACCTATATTTTAACATCGATAATTACATTTTTTTGGATAGCTAAAATGATACTTTCCAAAAAAATTTTATTCAAAAAAACCATAATCGACAAATTCCTGATTATCTTTCTAATTTCGCAGTTTCTCTCTACCCTATTTTCAATCGATAAAAGGACATCGCTGTTGGGGTATTATTCCCGCTTCCATGGAGGATTAGCTTCAACAATAACTTACACCCTTTTATACTGGGCTTATGTATCCAATATGAACTACCAGAAAACAAAAAAAGTGCTTCTTTTACTCTTATCTTCAGCCTCAATAGTCTCCATTTGGGCAATTTTTGAACACTTTGGAAAGTCATTCAGCTGTCTGATTTTTCCAGAATTCGGAAAGTTCGATGTCTCATGTTGGGTTCAGGACGTGCAAAACAGAGTCTATGCCACATTTGGCCAGCCTAATTGGCTTGCAGCCTGGATAATCACTTTAATACCAATTTCATGGTCCTATTTTCTAACTACAAAAGACAGATCGATTAAAAAATATTTCTGGCTTTTACTTTCGATTATATTTTTTATAACTCTTCTTTATACAAAATCCCGTTCTGGAATATTAGGTTTCACAGCTATGGCAATCACCTACTTTGGCTTTTTAATATACCAAACAAAAGCCATCAAAAAACCTGCTTCCAGACTAGCAATGCCTCTTGCCCTAATAATATCTCCACTTATTTTTTTCTCTTTCACCATAGAAACTCCCTGGCTAGAAAGTTTCCGACAAATTTTAAAAATAAATCAAAAAGGAAATACAATCCAAGAAAACAAATATCAATCCCCCGCTCTTGAAGTAGGAGGAACAGAATCAGGAAAAATTAGAAAAATAGTTTGGAAAGGAGCCATTGAAATATGGAAAGACAATCCCCTTTTTGGATCTGGTGTTGAAACTTTTGCCTTTTCCTACTATAAACACCGCCCCGTAGAACACAACCTAGTTTCTGAATGGAACTATCTTTATAACAAAGCTCACAATGAATATTTAAACTTTGCAGCAACTACAGGGAGCGTAGGCTTATTATCCTATCTTCTTCTCATAGGCTCTATGATTTTTCTTTTTTTTAAAGAATATCAAAAATCAATTACTTCCCAAGACAAAGAAAGTCCTTTTTTTGTTCTAGCATTTTTTGCCGGCTTTATCAGTATACTTGTTACCAATTTCTTCGGTTTTTCAGTAGTCCCAGTAGCCATTCAATTTTTCCTTCTACCTTCAATTGCAGTTTCTTTTAATTCCAACAAACAAGATGAAACACTTTTAAAAGAAAGGCACGAAAAACCAACAAATTCGCAAATAATAATGCTAACTTTAGCTCTTCTAACCTTAATTTATTTACTTTTTTCCATAGGAAAATACTGGAAAGCTGACTGCCTATACGCTAAAGGAAAATTAGAAAACGATTCAAAGCTTTATACTAATTCCATCAACACCTTACTGAAAGCTATTAAATTATCCCCAAATGAAGCTATCTTTTGGGACGAACTAGCCAGCTCAACAGGCTCACTTGCCATACTTTTCCATGAAAATAATGACCCCTCAACAGCCAATCAACTTGCTAAAAAGGCACTTGATCAATCAAACAAAGCGGTATCTCTCTCCCCTTTCAACATTATTCTCAAAAGATCAAGAGTACAAATCCTCGCAAACCTCACTCCCATTGATTCAAACTACCTACAAATGGCAAAAAATACTTTAATAGAAACTTCAAAACTTGCCCCAACGGACGCAAATATTTTTTACAACCTCGCGATAATTTACTTTAAAACTGGGGAAATACAAGAATCAATTGAAATACTTAAAAAAACACTAAATTTAAAACCAAATTATAAGGAAGCGCGGCTAGCTTTAGCCCATTATTATGCCGGAATAAACGATATTGAATCAGCCAAAAATGAATTTAAATACATCCTCGATAATATTGGCTACGATGTTGAAGTAGAAAGCGAGCTTTCAAAACTAGAGAATCAAAGATAAAATATTTTAGATTTGGTATAATCCCTTCATCAATATGATTAGAGAAATTCTAGACGCACAAAACCCACTGCTTAGAAGAAAATCAAAACCCATTAGTAAAATCGACAAAAAAGTTTTGTCCTTAATGCAAGATCTAATAGACACTATTAAAGCTCAAACTGATCCTGAAGGTGTTGGCTTGGCAGCCCCACAAATAGGAAAAAATGTCCAGATGTTTGTCATCAAACCACAAAAAAACATAAGAGTATTTATAAACCCAAAGATAATAAAAGTCTATAATACAAAATCCAAGGAAAAAATAGACCCAAGAAAAAAAATAATGGAAGGTTGTCTATCCCTACCCAACTATTACTCGCCCATAAAAAGAGCCTTTAAAGTAAGGCTCAAATACATTGACTTTGATGGCAAAGAAAAAATCGAAAATTTCAGCGGAATTGAGGCACAAATAATTCAGCACGAAATAGACCATCTTAACGGAAAACTTTTTATTGACGTGATTTTAGAACAGAAAAAACCTTTATACGAATACCTAAACGGAGAATGGGAAAAAGTGGAAATCTAAGCTGTTGAAGTTAGTCAATCAAATGAATATATTTAACTCGATAAGTTAAAAAATATAAAGCCATTATGTCAGATAAAAGCATAAGTTTAATTTTTTTTGGCACACCTTATTATGTTTTACCTATATTAGAAATCCTTCATAAAGAATTCAAATCAAAGTTCGGAGAATCTCCAATAAAAGCTGTCGTAACCCAAGCTCCCAAGCCATCTGGCCGCAAGAAAGAAATCACCTACTCCCCAGTTGATACTTTCGCACACAAAAGGGGTATCGCAAAATTCTATAACCCCCAGGATATCATAAAAAACAAAATTCGCGCGGATTTGGGAGTACTAGCTTCTTTCGGAAAAATCATACCAGTTGAGGTAACTAATTGGTTTCAATTTGGGATCTTAAATGTTCATCCATCCCTTCTTCCTTTGTGGCGCGGCGCATCGCCGGTTCAGGCAACCATAATTTCAGAAAGCCCGGCAGGAGTAAGTATCATCAAGCTAGATGAAAAACTGGATCACGGACCAATAGTAACCCAATTTAAAGACGAAATTTTACCTGATGACACAAGCGAAACACTACGAAATCGTCTTTTTGAAAGGTCGGCTCAAGTTTTATTAACTCTTATTCCTGCATATTTGTCAGGAAAAATAAAATTACTGGAGCAAGATCACAAAAAAGCAACCTATACTCGCGAAATCAAAAAGGAAGATGCTTTCATTCCGACTAAATATATCAAAAACACCCTTCAAGGAGTGTCTTCAAATGAAAAGTGGGAACTTTCCTTCATGAACAATTATTGCCTAGTACCTAATGCAAATAATCTAAATAATTTCATTCGTGCCATGCAACCTTGGCCTGTTGCTTGGACAGAAATAAAGTTAATGGTTAATGGCCAGTGGTCGAAAAAAAGATTGAAGATACTCAAAACACACCTCGAACCACCAACTATTAAAAATCAACTATTAGCTATCGACACCGTCCAGCTTGAAGGTAAAAATCCTGTCTCATGGGACCAGTTTAGGGTGGGACATCCAGAAGCTAACCTCTCCTAATAAAAACAACACCATTTTCAAACGCTATTCGATCGGTTTTCATTTCTAATAAAAAAACTCAAACAAGACGAATGCTCTTATATGAGCCGACCGAATTATACTTTTTAATCCTTTTGATACATTTGGCACAAAGGCGTATTTTTTTCTTTTCATTACCAATTAAAACTGTTACTCTTTGCAGATTTGGTTTAAATATTCTTGGAGTTTTAGGAGCACGATGCAACCAACGTTTTCCAGCAACACCGCGTTTGTGCTTTTGAGAACTACCAGTTACCGATTTTTTTAAACAAATTTCACAAATATAACTCATGATTATGAAGCCTAATCTCAAAATGTGTTTACAAATAACTATCCCAACTTTACATTATTATTTAAGATTTTGCATTTTGAGTTTTAAACTCAAAATATTATACTAATAAAGAAGAAAATTATCAAAAGCAAAATGACTATTCTTATTTTAATCATATCATTTTTAATCGCTATAACAATTCATGAAGCTGCTCACGCTTTTACTTCCGATCGCCTAGGTGACCCAACGGCAAAGCTAGCTGGAAGACTAACCCTTAACCCTTTGGCACATCTGGATCTTTACGGAACAATACTTTTTCCCCTTATTCTCATATTGATAGGTTCCCCCTTTGTTTTCGGCTGGGCTAAACCAGTTGGTTTTGATCCTTTTAATCTAAAAAATCCAAGAAAAGACGCCGCACTAATTTCCCTTTCCGGACCTTTGGCAAATCTTATTTTAGCTTTTCTGCTTTCCCTTTTCTTAAGATTTGGAATAATACTTCCAAATCCCTTCTCATTTTTATATCTTCTTTTTATATCCGTAATTAGACTCAACATAGTACTTGCAGTTTTTAATCTTATACCGATTCATCCATTGGATGGAGGAAAAATTTTTATAGGTTTACTTCCAGAAAAGGATGCCGAAGAAGCAGATCTTTTTTTGAACCGCTATGGAAGCCTGATATTATTTTTGCTAATTTTTCCTTTTTATAATGGCGTTTCTCCTCTTCTCTTAGTCATTTCCCCTATAATAAATTTTATCTTCAATTTGCTACTTCCATTTAGTTTTACTACCTAACCTGATATCTTTTGACATATTTACTATAAAGAAACTTTTTTGCTAAAATAATTATGACCCTGCGAAGGGGATCGGAAAAGCTTTTTCTCACCAAAAAGCACTATGGGAGTCCTTTTATAAAGGATCTGCTGAAAGAAATTTCAGTAGGAGCGAATCTCCCATCGTCCGTGGACAATGGGATGAGCTCACCCACCTGGATTCGTCCGGGAAAAATCTATTCCGTTCACCCCCCGATGCAGGGTCTTCAATTCGTATTTTCTTACTAAAGACAGAATTGTTCTCGTTCTCACAATTTTCATACAAAATTCTGTTATAATATTAAATACAAAAAATTAATAACGGGCTCTACCCTAAAGAATCAGAGTATTTTATAACCAATCCTAAATAAAAAATGTTGAATTGATAAGCCGAGATAGCTCAGCGGTTAGAGCACCTGTTTTGTAAACAGGGGGTCAAGGGTTCAAATCCCTTTCTCGGCTCAAAAATCCAATAAAATCTTAGTCAGGTTGCCGGAGTGGACAATCGGAGCAGTCTGTAAAACTGCCGCCCGGATGGGCTTCGGGGGTTCGAATCCCTCACCTGACACCTAAGAAAAGTATTTTTGAAAAGAAAAAAAATGCCTAAAAACAACCACTCTCTTAGTATACTCTTCTTCCTTTAAAAATATGCTATTCTACATAAAAATACTGAATAATTTATGAATATAAATGATATAGACTACTATCTTCCCCGAGAATTAATCGCGCAAAAGCCGGCAAATCCAAGAGACACATCCAAACTCTTAATTCTTAATCGAAGTTCAGGTGAAATAAAACACACCATATTTCACAACATCACAGATCATTTAGGAAAAAAAGACGTTTTGGTCTTTAACAAATCAAAAGTTTTCCCGGCCAGACTTTATGGACGAAAAAAAAGTAAGGGAAAAGTAGAAGTTCTAATTTTAAGATTTCTCGGCAAAAGCGATTCTATTTGCGAAGTAATAACTAAACCCGGTCTTTTTCTTTATGAAAAAATTCTATTTGATGGTTTTGAAGGAAAGGTAATAAAAAGAAGCGGTTATATAACTGTCATGGAATTTAATCTCCCCTACCAAAAATTTCTAAAGAAAATTAATATCTTAGGTCATACTCCAATTCCTCCTTACATAAATAAAACCGATCTATCAGAAAAAGAACTGCGGGAAAAATACCAAACTGTCTATGCCAAAACAGTTGGATCAGCAGCAGCCCCAACCGCAGGATTGCATTTCACAAAGGAACTCTTAAGGAAAATAGAAAAAAACGGCATCCAAACAGAATTTGTTACCCTTCACATCGGATTGGGAACTTTCGCTTCAATCAAAGAAAAGGACATAGAAAAACACAAAATTTACAAAGAATACTTTGAAGCAGACCTTGAAACAATCAAACGCTTAAATAAAGCTAAAAGGAGTGGAAAAAGAATTATCGCTGTCGGAACAACAACCACCAGAGTTCTAGAAACCTTAGTTGACGAAGATTCAAAACTAGCTTCAAAATATAATTCAAATTTTACAAATCTTTACATCTACCCTCCTTACAAATTCAAATTCGTGGACGCGTTAATAACAAATTTTCACCTTCCCAAATCAACCTTGCTTGCCTTAATTAGTGCATTTGTTTCTTTTCCAAATACAGAAAATATATTCACCAACTTTCAATCAAGTTTATTGGGTAAAGCATACGAAGAGGCAATTGCAAAAGAATACCGGTTTTTTTCTTTTGGAGACGCCATGTTTATAATATAAATTTTAATTTTACTATTGTGCGTTAATAAATTTCGGCTGTCCTACCGAAACCATGTATGTAGGCATTAGTTTATAATCGGAAATATTTCCATTTACATCGTAAATAAGCTCAACAGCAAGACCCTTTTTAGTTTCTTCACTCCACATTTGATCAAATACAAAGTTGCCCAATGAATAAAAAACTGGTTTTCCATTTATAAAATCCCAATCCTGCACCCAGTGGGGATGATGACCCATAATAACATCAGCTCCGTATTCCATTATTTCTTTTGCCAAAATCCGAACACTCTCTAAAGCCCTATCTCTGTATTCCACACCCCAATGCATAGAAACAACCAGAATATCAACTTCCTTATCAGATTCCAAAATTAAATCTACTTCATCCTTATTTAACTTGGGATTAACTTGCTCTGACTTGTCAAAACCCAAAAAACCAAAGGTTAAACCTTTTTTTTCTATTTTCACCAGTTTACCCACTCCTGTAGTCAATATTCCCGCTTCGGACAAATATCTAATCGTCTGATCAAGACCATTTTTACCGTAATTTTCAATATGATTATTAGCAAGATTTACAACATCAACACCGGAAAACTTTAAACCCTCAACAAAAGATTTACTTGTGCAAAAAATATAACCTGAATCCTTCATCGGACAAGAATCAATAATTGGACTCTCCAAATTAAAAAAGGCAATATCAGAACTTCTCAATGCGTTAGCAACCCATTTAAAAGGAAAGACAAAATCACCATCCTTGTAGCCTCTAATCATTACAGATCTTCCAAGCATTACATCTCCTGCTAAAAATAGACTAACTTTACTTTTCTCATCTTTTGAATTTTTTAGGTTGTAAATGTCAAGATTATTTGAATTCTCACTTCTTTTAAGATCATAAAAATAGAAAAATTTAAAAAACAATAAGGAAGACAAAAAAGTAACGAAAAAGACCAAAAAACACAAAACCAACCAATGAAGAAACTTCAGAAGGTTAGTCACATTTTATACTTACCTTCCCCCTAATGATGCAAGGATTCCAACCACCACTACGGCTAGAACCGCACACGCAATAAGGGTATTTACTAACTCCTTATGCTGATCCTTTGACATATTCTTTTATAAAGCCAAAAGCACCGCTCCCGCGATAACCAATATACCAAAGCCAACACTCAACAAAGTAGGCAAGGAAAAACCTGCATCAGGAAGATTTCCACCTGCTCCAGCTGTAGGAGTTGGTGTCAAAGTTTTTGTAGGGGTTGCTGTAACAGAAGCGGTAGGTGTTGCTGTAACTGTCAATTTTAAGGTTGGAGTGGGGGTAGTTGTTACCTTAACTGAAGGTGTAGGTGAAGCAGTAACTGATCCAGCAATCGAATAACTACCTGTGCTTGTGGGAACAAGCAAAATATCCTGCCCATCACTTTTTCTGGTTATAACAGAGTTTGCGTTATCAAATCGAATAACAAATGGTGAAACCTGCGGGCTTCTTTCAACATTCAGTTTTATATTTGCTAAAAGCGTTTCGCTTGTCGTTGTAAAACCTGCTGCTGAAGTATTTGCACAACCTATATCTATAATTACAACATCTCCACTCAAGGAGGAGTCTTGAGTGGGACAAGTCCAGTCACCCGATGACAAAAGTGAAGAATTTATTTCAATCGATGAAACAGTTATTTCTGGGGTAGAACCGGTAAAGGGATAGGTTAATCTAATAGCTACTCCGTTAACAATAACACCTTTAGGATTAAAATAAACACTTGTATTTATAGTATCCCCTACATTATAAGTACCCGTCTGGGGGTTTATAGAAACCGTTGCACTACCTGTGGGAGTTGATGCCTGTTCTTCTATATTTTGCTTTTCTTTAAGAAGCATTAAACCAGCAACAAAACCGCCTATCGCGACAACTATAATTATCAAAGCTACAAAAACCTTCTTGGCAGACATACTTTTATCTTTATAAATTATTAAAGCATGACTAATAACATCTTTGCAAGTCCTATTTTAGGTTTAAAATAAATTACCATTTCAAAAAACTTAAATTCATAATTTCTACTATATTTTTATACCCTATTTCTATTAAAATAATAAATAAAGTCTTACGTCACCATTGCCGTCGTAGCTCAGATGGTAGAGCGTGCCCTTGGTAAGGGCAAGGTCACCGGTTCAATCCCGGTCGACGGCTCAAAATAAATTTGAAAATGTAAAATAAAGAAAAATTATTTCAAATATCGACAAGATAAAATCACAAGTGTTATAATCCTTTTGTTTAAAAAATTTAGATTCATCAAAATATGGCCAAAAAAGGAGCAAGAGAAATAGTTGGATTAATTTGTCCAAACTGCAAAAGTCAAAATTACGTAACTACACGTAACAAGATTAATATTGAAGGAAAATTGACACTAAAAAAATACTGTAAAATCTGCAAAAAAGTAACTCTACATAAAGAAACTACAAAATTAAAGTAATATAATCAAATTAAAAATATCCTTTCTTTATTTTTTCAAAAAATCTGGCAATTTAAAAAATAATTTTTAACTTTAAGAAGAATTTAAATATTGATATAATTAACCAACTTTATAAAAAAATATATTTTTTAAACATAATTTTCATTTTAAAAATTCAAAAAAAATCTAAGTAAAAACAAAGGGGTGTCGTTCAGTGGTAGGACCCGGGTCTCCAAAACCCGTGACGGGGGTTCAATTCCCTCCACCCCTGCCAACTATTAAACTCCCCACATTATCACTACTTTAATTACTAATATTCTATTTATCGTTCGAAAGATATCTGCCATTTAAAACTTTTCAAACTTCCTTCTTAACTTAAACTTTGAGAAAGATTGAACTTTGAGATAAACTAATTACTTACTAAGAATTAAAACATTAAATTCATTTTAATTTTAATATTCATTCCGAAAGGTTTGAACCTAATCAACCCGTCGGGTTTGAACCTAAATTATTTAAATTAAAACATTCATGATTGTAATAAGATATGATCGATTAAAATTTTTATACTTATTACGATTAAAATAATTCCGCCAAGAATTCTTGCTTTATCATGAAGTAATTTCACACCTCTTAATCCAAAAAAACAACCGACGAAAGAAATTATAAAGGTAACCAATCCAACTAATGGTGCGACGAATATCAAAGCTAACTTGAATACGGTAATGCTCACTCCAACAAACAATGCGTCTATACTCGTTGCAAATGCTAAAGTAAACAAAAATTTAAAATTTGGACTATAACCACTTGATAATAAAATATTTTTATATTTACTACCTCTTAGCATTCTTAAACCAATAAGAAAAAGAAGAAGAAAAGCCAACCAATGATCCAGACCTGAAAATAAGTGTAAAAATTTTTTATTGATTAAAACACCAAACATCAACATTAAAGAATGAAAAATTCCGAATATTAAACCTATACTCACACCAAAAGAAAGAAATTTTTTTCTTGACAAATTTCCCCCCAAAACCATAGAAACACCAAAACAATCCATTGAAAGTCCCAATGTTATAAGCAAAATATTAAACATAAGCTCCTAAAAAGTATAGTGAAGAAATACGTTTGTTTAAAGGGTATTCGTTAAATTGTCTCTAAACAAGGATTTTAGACACTCTTTTTTAAATATAATTTAGAACTCTCCTTCTTAAAATCTACTTCCCCCAAAATATGATTTTTATAGATAAAAACAAAATATTTACAACATACATAATTCCTTGTATTATCTTTATCATGAATAAGAACTTTGCCTACATAGGCCTGATTATTTTAGCAATAACTATCACTACAGCAATAATAATAAGAAATAATAATGTTCAAAAAAAATTTGAAGATGCTTCATCAATTACTCCCCTGCCAAAAGATAGTCAGATTTTTGATAACAACTCCGCAACTTCATCATCAGAAAATGCTCAAACAGAAGATTTAACCACTCCTGCACAGGAAGTAACCGAACTTTTAGTCGAAGATTTGGTAGTAGGAACAGGTGCTGAAGCAATACCAGGAAAGAAAGTAACAGTGAATTATAAAGGCTTACTAACCAACGGAATTGTATTTGACAGCTCCTATAAAAGAAACCAACCATTTAGTTTTACTTTAGGTATAGGCCAGGTTATTAAGGGTTGGGACCAGGGAGTCGCAGGAATGAAAGTTGGCGGAAAAAGAAAATTAACAATTCCTCCAGATTTAGGCTACGGCTCTCGTGATATGGGAACAATCCCCCCAAACTCTACACTAATCTTTGAAGTCGAGTTACTGGAAGTCAAAGATTAGAAATTGTGATTTAGAAATAAACTTATCTATCAAACCCGACAAGTTAAAACTTAAAACCTTATTCGCTTAATTGCTTAATTAACGTTTTGTAGTAGCAAAAATAATCTCGTTACCATTATTATCCTCGTCATCCATATCGGCTAAACCAAAAAACATTCTTTCATAATTTGATAAGGGAGGTAAAGAATCAGCTATTGTATTACATCGTCTCTTAAAATCTGGCAGCCAGCTAATATATTCCCTAGCTTCATCAGGATTAAATTCAAAACCGTCCAAAGAAATTAATTTCTTCATTTCAAGTGCCTCTCTTGTAGTGTCAATTATAAAACCAGAAGTTAATGAATACTTTAATGCAAATTCTCTATCAATTTGTTTTCCCAATTTTCTTAGCAACCATTCAACAACATCTGTTTCAGAAAGGCCAGTATCAAACTTAAAAAATGGAAACTTACTATGAGCTGACTCAAGAAG
This sequence comes from uncultured Gammaproteobacteria bacterium, assembly GCA_964431555.1. Taxonomy (GTDB): domain Bacteria; phylum Patescibacteriota; class Microgenomatia; order UBA8517; family UBA8517; genus CAYSJW01. The sequence goes on from CAYSJW010000015.1 coordinate 66,724, forward strand.
TTCCATTATATTCCTATCAACCCTTCCACTTTTTTCGGTTTGTCCCATCTCCCGCATAATGTAATAAAGCCTTTGGGCATATAAAGGTTGCACATCTGGAGGTTTGCTCCTCCACTTATTAATTAAAAGCAAAGCATAAAGCCGAAAATCAAAATGCTTACCATTCTCTAACATGAACCAAGCTCCTTTCATCTTCTCTTCAGCAATAAACTTAATAATCCTTGCTCCTGCTCTCGGTTTAATAAGATAAATAACCTCACCTTCTACCTTTAGAGGAAAGACATCGGACCCATACAATGCTTTAGTGGCAACCTCCCTCCCAGACACAGTAAATATTCCTGTTTCAAAAGATCTCTTAGCATCGTCTGAATAATGTAATCCCTCAAAATCCAAATATACCTGATTTGGTTCTACATCGCGCCCCGCACAATATTCACCAAAATTATCATTAAACACAATTTCTATACCGTCCTCAGACATACCCAAAGCCAAAGCCACTCTATAATCCTCGGGGTTATTACCTAAAATTATTCCATCTCTATCAGACATTGGATACTCTGAAAAAAGCAAGTCGTCGCTCTCCCTAAAATAACGCTTGCCAATAGCTCTTGCATCTCCCCCCTTGAGTCTAATTCTTGGATTTATGGGAATATCATAATAACCTAGTAAATTTTTATTGTTATCATAAACTCTTACTCTTCTTACATCTACTCCATTAATTTTAAATTCAGTAATTTCAAGCCTATCAGGATATTCTTTCTTCATTTGCTCAAATGAAACAAAATTGTGTTTATACTGCTCATAATCTTTAAAAGCCGTAGGTTCAGCTAATCTTTGAGAAATTGAGGCAATACCCGCTTTAAAGCAATATATAATTTCTTCATCTTTTAATCCTTTTGCTCTTCTTTGTCTAATTTCTCTTAAACCATCTCTTAATATTCCCCTCGCTTCTTCCTGAATATATGGGTCTTCTATTTTTCTTATCTTTAACCTTATTAAATTCGCTAAAGCTACTGCTCTAGGCGACCATTCAGAAACCGGATAAAATTCTCCAGAGAAGTAGTTATACTCCGGCTTTACAATACTTGGTAGTTCGGCAACAATTTTACGAATAGCAACCCTTCTTTGATCAATTTCTTTTAACATAAATAGAGGATTTTATACAAATTGATTCTAATAGTCAAAAAACAAACCCTAAGAAGTATAACAAGTAAAAAACTATCCTTTTTTCTTGGAACTTTTCTGAATAAAAAACTTAATTCAATCTACAGTCTAAAACTTATTAATTACCAATTTTGCATCCGTTAATAAATAACTTTGAAACATTTTTAATAATTCTAAAAATAAGATTGTTTTTTAGTTTATTCTATTGAAGCATCACAAATTAAACTTTTATCATTTCACCTCACCAACAATTTGAAAAAAAATCCTTGCTAAACTACATTGATGATTCGAATCATCGATACACTTGAATAAAACGTCAAAAGGAAGTTGAGGTACCTTGTGAATATTTATTTCTACCTCCCTCACTGTTTTGCCTTTTTTCTTTTTAAATACAACCTCTCACTTTCCAACAGCTCCTCTTTCGTATTAACCCCTATACCAACATACTCAAAGGGAACTTTAAGACCGACCACAAACTTACCCTCATCCACAGCAGTTTTAACCAAATCAGTCAGATAATACTCACCGGAGGCAGATGATTTTTTCAGCTTTTTCAAGGCAGATCTTAAGAACTCCCAGCGAAAACAGTACAAGCCGGCGTTAAGCTCCTTAATTTGTTTTTGTTTACCGGTTGCATCTTTCTGCTCAACAATTGCTTTAAAATTCCCAAATTTATCCCTAATAATTCTCCCCCAAGCCAGCAAATTAGGAAATTTATACTCACAAGTTACTATACTTAAGACTGCTTTGCTTTTATCCAAAATTTTAATCAGTTTCTTTATAATTTTCTTTGTATAAAACATCATATGATCACCATATCCAACCAAAACATATTTAGGATTAAGATTTTTCTTTTGAATTTCTTCAACTGCAACCTTTGTAGCATGACCAGTCCCTAAACGTTTCCTTTGCTTTACAAAGATAATCTTCGGATTATTTCCCACCGCCTCAATCACGCCCTTAGCTCCAACACCAACAACAACAAAAATATACTCAGCGACCTTCAAAAACAAATCAGAAGAGTATCTTACAAGAGGCTTTCCGGCAAAATAGCTTACAGTTTTATTAAATCCCTTTGCTTTGAATCTTTTTCCTTTCCCTGCAGCTAAAATAATACCAATAATCATATATGGTTACTATAAAATAACTCCTTTAAAAACTGCAGTTAGTAAAAAATTCACTAAAAAGAATCACTTCCCCAAAGTTTCTGGAATATTTTTGTAAGCTCAACAACACGCTTATCAGCAATTTTATATATAGCCTTTTGTCCCTCTCTTCTAACAGAAACAATTTTTAGATAACGCAATATAGTCAAATGCTGTGAAGTATTTGGCTTCCTAATTTTCAATATTTCAGAAAGCTCATCTAATGAAACGTCACGATCTTTAAGGATATCTATTATTTTAAGACGGAGTGGATTTGCTAGGAGTTTATAAACTTCAGCGTTCCTTTGATAATCTATTTTTTGCATTTTTGACTGGTTTTCCGTCTTTTTCATGGTGGCAGTATATTCTACACCATTTGTAAAGATTTTAATAACACCAGTTTTTACAAACCTAAAAGGAGGTGTTAAAAAACACCTCCTTTTTTTTGAAAAATAGGTCAAATTTATTGACCGCCACCCATCATAAATCTCCCTCCCGGTTTGACTAACCCATTCATTCCAAACCCCTTTCCAAAACCCATACCCAAACAACCTAAATTAGTTTCATTAATTCCCTCTGATTTAAGCCAGTTTCTAAATTCTTCTTGAATAGACTGCATTTTCTCCCTTCTTTCTTCAAATGACAAATTTCTGGCTTTCTCCATTTCATCATTTATTTTTTCATGCCAATCCAAAATCGCCTCTTTTTGAGCTTTTGAAATCTTTCCTTCAGAAACTAAATCATCCAACCTATCGGCAAAACGTGCAAATTTTTCTGCCCTTCTCTCATCTCTCTCCTCATCAAAAACTTTTTCAACTTCGCTTACATTCAGACTGAAACGATCGGCAATTCTTTGAACTATCGGAGGATAATTGGAAGTCTCAAGCGCTTTGGCATTACTTGCTAAAATCCCTACAAGTAAAACCGACAAAGCCAAAATTGATGGTAAGATTATTTTCTTTCGCATTCTTTATTCACCTCCTCCCTGGCATATTATTATTTTCAAAATTTTATAGGTACTTTCTGAGAAAAGGCTTAAAAAATCAACGAGGTAAAGAAACCATAAATGTGGATCCCTTGCCAAGAGTACTGTTTACTTTGATTTCACCCTTGTGCAACATAACTATAGATTTTGCAATAGATAAACCAATCCCAAATCCGTCTATTTCTTTTTTCGACCTTGACGAATCGGCTCTGTAAAATCTATCAAAAATATGGGGAATATCCTTTTCGTCAATCCCGACTCCATGGTCAATAATCTTAAGACTAGCATTTTTACCATCTCCACCGACCAAGATTTCAATTTCACTTCCGGAAGGAGAGTACTTTATCGCATTATTTATAAGAATTGAAACTAACTCAACCAAACTTTGCGGGTTTCCCTTAACAATGACTTCTTTTAATTCTTTTTTAATCTTTATATTCTTAGCCTTGGCTTGGGCAATATTTCTTTCAATTGCCAGATTTACAACTTCCTTCAAATCAACCTCTTCCATCTTCAAATTACTTCCATTGGACTCATATCTTGAAAGCTCAAGTAAACTATCGGAAAAATATTTCATTTTATCAACCTCGGATAAATTACTCTTTAAAAGCTTTTTGGCTTCTTTCAAATTTAATTTTCTATCCCTAAGCGCCACCTCAATTTCAGTTTTCATCGATGTCAGTGGAGTTCTAAATTCATGAGATGCATCAGCAACAAACTGCCTTTGCTTATCCAGCATAACTTCAATAGGTTGAAGTGTCTTACCCGCCAGAAAATAACTCGCCAATCCTGCAAAAAACAAAATTCCACCATTTATTATCATTAATTGTAAAGCAAAACGCCTCTTTGCTAGATTAACTACATCAATAAACTCGGAAGGGGGAATTTCTTCTGGATAAATCATAAAGGGTAAAATTCTTTGATATCCCCAACGATCCCTTATTACAATTCCCTGCCTTATTTGAGGATTTGCTTGCATCCGAAAACCCCTTCCTATTTCTTTGGTGAAACCGCGATAAACCAAGACACTAAAAAAGGCACTAACAGCCATAATAATTAGCAAATACCAAAGCGTTAATTTAATACGAGCATTCTTAAACATAAACAATTTCAGCCGTTTCTACATTCTAATTTAACTAACTTTCCCCTATCCGGTAACCAAATCCTCTTATCGTCTGAATCAGGGGTTTTCTTTTTGGAAACGCACCATCTATCTTTTTTCTCAAATAACCAATATAAACCTCAACCGTGTTTGGCAGAACATCCGAATCGTAATTCCAAACATGCGCAATTATCTGATCCTTACTTATAATCCTACCTTTATTTCTAATTAAATACTCCAAAAGTGAAAATTCTTTTCTGGAAAGAACTATTTCTTTTATGCCTCTTTTTACTTGAAAGTTCACCGGGTCTAATTCTAAATCTTCAACTTTTAATTTATTCCCAAGCTGTTCCACAGGCCGTCTGATCAAGGCTCTCACTCTCGCTAAAAGCTCTTCAAAGGCAAATGGCTTAACCAGATAATCATCTGCACCTTTATTCAAACCTTCCACTTTATCAGAAATAGACCCCTTGGCCGTGAGTATAAGAATAGGTGTAAAAACTTTCTCCTTACGAAGTTTTTCACAAATTTCCAAGCCGTCCATACCAGGTAACATCAAATCTAAAATGATCAAATCATACTCTTCAGATGACGCCATATCGTAACCTTCTATCCCATCATAAACAACATCAACAGTAAAATTTTCTTGTTCTAATCCTCTTTTAATGGAATTTGCAATTTTATATTCGTCTTCAACTACCAAAACTCTCATATAGTCTTAATTAACACCTATTATACTCAAGAAGCTGAATAACAACTGAAAATTAAGGGTAGCAGTTAGGCCAGATATCCTTTATCCCTCTTGAAATAATAAAAGCCGCTGTTTGAACAGATTCTTCTGCGTTAAATCGCAAGTCCAAATTAGTCTCCTCCCCCATCAAAGTTCGATTGTTTACCCAAGAAGAGCGCCCAAATTGAAAAAGCCCAGCGTACGGTCCATTTAAAGCAAATTGATTAAATCCTGATTCACAAACTGCTATATGCCTTAAAACATTAGGGTCAACAGAATATTGCGACGCAAATCTTTCAATAAACCCATGAATTTCTTCCTGGGAATACTTAGGTTGAGTAATTTCTATAGTTTCATAAGGTTCCTTAGTTTTAAAAATTGTAGGTGTAGAAACTAATAAAGTTGGTGATAAAGAAACTTGAACTACCGTTGGACTTGGCGTAACTAGCAAATTTCCAACCGAAGTTTGAATAACTTTTTCAGGAGGTGAAAGAGTGGAAAAAGGAGTTGGTGTAAAAAGAGAAAATGAACTCAATACTTTAAAGCTACTCGGACTAGTCAAAATCCTCCAAATCAGCAAAACCAAGTCAACTAAAAAAATAAGATAAAGAATTTTAAGCAAAATTGATCTCATTAAATTTCTTACCAAATTACGGCGGTTGAAAGAAAAGCAATTAAAAAAATAATCATAAGCCATACAGCTGTTGATAAAACCAAATTAACCGCTTCCTTTTTATTACCATCTAAAAAAATATTATATGGCCGGTAAAAGACTAAAAGAGCACAAACTAAAGCTGAAACCACAAAAAGGATTAAAACAAGCACAGGTCCCAAATAAGAAGCATTTCCTATCCACAAATCCCCCTTCCAAAAAATCAATCCAACTAAAAGGCAATATAATGTCAGTGAGAACGCCTGGAGAAAGCCGTCCCTTCTGAAAAGATTTTCAAACTTTACTATACTCATTATATGTATTATAAAGCATTAAGGCTATCAAACTATCTATAACAAAGGAGGTGATAAAAAATGAGTGGTTTTTTTGTAAAAATTGAAGAAAAAACACTAAAGAACAATTACTTTAGAAAAGTAATATTTACAGGCAAACATTCGCAGCTTGTTCTGATGAGCCTAAAGAAAGGTGAAGAAATCGGCTCCGAAGTTCATAAAACTGTAGATCAGTTTTTCAGGATAGAAAAGGGTGAAGCAAAGGTGGTTGCAGGCAATATAACAAAAAAAGTGAGAGAAGATGAAGCTTTTGTAATCCCAGCAGGGACAAAGCACAATGTAATAAACACAGGCAAAAAAGAACTGAAGCTTTATACAATTTACTCACCAGCTAATCATCCTGATAAAACAATACACAAAACAAAAAAGGAAGCTGAAAAATACGAAGAAAGCCATCATTAAAGTATTTTGCGAAATCAAGGTATTCTGCCAAAAATACGACGAAGTTCTATCTTGGCTTTTTCAAGAATCTCTTTTTGTTTTGGATTTAGCTTTTTTCCTGCTCTATTGATATAAAAATTCAACATACTCATTGCTGAGGCAAATGGAGGTGCTTTTCTTCTTATGGAATTTTCAGCCGAATTTTTAAGCGAAATAGCTATTTTTCTAGGATCATCCCAGGTAAAAACTCCTTCCTCAAGATCTAAAGCAAACGATGATTTCGTAACCCTTTCCGACCAATTATTCTTTTTTTTCGACATAGGAAGCAATAAAATTGTATACTAATTAAATGGTCAAATACAAAGAATATGTCCAAAAAATGCTTTCCGAAAACCGGAAGCTTTTTGACGATTTCAGAATAATTCACGATAAGTACGCTCTTAATTCAGACGGACTACAGGAAGAGTTTAATAAAAAAGGAGAGAAGATTTTAGAAATTATAAGAGAATACGAAAACAAGCTATGCGCAAACACTGAAAGAGGTGTTTATAATAAATTCTCAGGAAATTTAGCTCAAAAATTCCAAGATGAAATTAGAAAAATTTTCCCCATGATCGATTATATTGGTTTAAAAACAGAAAAAGCGGAAAAAAACTTCTTTTCAATTAAAAGAATAAAACTGGATTAAAACTTAATATCCCAGTCAAGAGAAGGAGGATTTAAACCACTTTCCCTAAGATTCAAATTATTTAATTCTCTATCCAGAATTTTCAAATTTTCATCGATTTCAATAACCTGAGGATCTTTATTATAAACTGACGGATTATATGGATTATACGGAATAACACTTGGTTGAGGAGTAGGAGTATTTGGTAAAAAAACTCCTTCTTTTTTGAGTCTCCTCACAAAACCTAAAGCCATATAAAGCAAAATCAATACCATAACAAAGACAATAAAGATCTTTAAAATTAATCTAATAAACTTTTTATCAACCAAAGGGCTAATCTCCTTTCTAGCACTTCCCGCAAGTGAAACACCCTTTCTTAAATAGGGATTTACAAACACCACCATTTTCTCAAAAAGACTTTTCAAAAATAATTTTGCCCTTCTAACATCACTTGCAACGCTATCCTCTTCAATTTCAATTTGATTAATCTCTTTACTATTTTCTTTCTCTTCACTTTGAGTCTTCACTTCGGTTTCAATAACATCCCTTTTACCTATAAGGGAGTAAAACCATTTTTTAATAGGATTGATAGATCTAGGTTTATTTTCAGCCATAAAATATTTGCTATTTAGTTCTAATTTGCTTAATTATTTCTTTCAAAAAATTAGACGCCTCTTTCATATAAAGCTGTGATTCAGAAAGTTTAGAAAGAACCGAGTTATACAAATTCAAGCCTACTATTTTTTTTTGATAATTTCCTCTAATAATTTTTTCCACTTCATCTTGCTTTTCTTTACTTCTATCTATTTTTCCCTCGGCTTCAAACATCCACCTGTCCAAAAGTTCAATTTTCGAAGTATCAAAGGCATACTCGGGTCTTTCTTCATTACGGATACTTTCAAATTTATTTTTGCTAGCCCTAAAAATTTTCTCCAACCTAACACTTAAATGACTCACTTTACCCTGCGACAAAACCGACATTACCTCATATATCAATGAATTGAGTTGACTCCACCTATCGGCGGCAAACTTTGAATCCCTAACCAAATCTTCCAAAGACCCGGCTGACGAGAGATTTTCTTTATGATTTGAAAACCAACTTATTTCATTATCAATTTCTAGAAACAACTCATTTTTTCTCTCATCGGCCAAACCAACTCCCTTTAGCAGACTAGCTTTAAGAACCTTAAGATAAGCAATTACAACCTCGTCTCTATTCTTTAGCATACTCAAGGTTGCATCAAAAGCGTCTTTTCTTGACTTCAAAGTTTGAAATCTAAGAAATTGAGCTCTTTTGAGAATATACTCATCGTGCGCTTTCTTATACTCCTCATTCGCTCCCAAGTAAGCTTCGTAAATATCTTCAAAGGTTTCTTCTTCATAATCATCCAAACCAATCTCATTCACCGATTGAGAATATGAAACTTTAAAAAAAACTGCAAAACAAAATATCACCAAAATCGATAAATAGAAGCATTTCTTTAGCATGATACTAATTTTAAGTTAACACCTTTTGAGGTCATTAGGCAAGCTTCTTCACTCTTATACCGTTAGGAGAATCCTCAATTTTATAGCCCTTTTTCTCAATCTCGCTTCTTATCTCATCGGCTTTCTCAAAATTCTTTAAATTTCGATATTTTTCCCTTTCATCAATCATCTTTCTAATATCATCAGGGATCACAAAACAATTCTCCTCACTTATATTCATCAAACCTAAACCCAAAACTTCATCAAACATCACACTCATATCGTACTTATCTTCAGAAGGAACATTACTCTTCAAAACCCCCCAAAGTATAGAAAGCGCCCTGGAAACATTAAGATCATCTGAAAGAGATTCAAGAAAATCATTCCTAAAATCATTTAATTTTCCCTCTTTTTCTTGAGATAAAACCGTTCTGTTGATCTGTAATTTAACCGCTAAAATTTGCTCTTTAAGTTTTTCCAAAGACTTTTGAGCACCGTCCAAAGCCTCCCATGAAAAATCCAACCCCTTTTTATAATTGGAGTTCAGAAATAAATAACGCAAAGCCAAAGGATCAAAACCCCTTTCCCTTACATCTGAAACCGTAATCATATTACCCAAACTTTTGCTCAATTTTTCTCCCCTAAAAGTAAGCCAATCATTGTGCAACCAATAATTCGCTGTATGATGACCGAAAGCTCCATAACCCTGAGCGATTTCGTTTGTATGATGTACAGAAATATGCTCTTTTCCGCCTGTGTGAATATCAAACCTTTCTCCCAAATATTTAACAGACATTGCCGTACACTCAATGTGCCAGCCGGGAAAACCTCTTCCCCACGGGCTATCCCACTGCATAACGTGATTCGGCTGATTGGTAACCCAAAGTAAAAAATCCCAGGGGCTTCTTTTTTCAGGATCAACCTCAACCCTCACCCCCATTTTTTGATCTTTCAAAGAAAGTCTTGCAAATTTAGGGTAATCGGGGAACTTTGACGTGTCAAAAACTAACCCAGTCTTAGTTTTATATGCAAATCCATTTTTTTCAATTAACTTAATTAATTCAATCTGATCATCTATATGCTCAGTTGCTCTACACAAAACATCGGGTCTTTTGATATTCAAAGCATCGATACTTTCTAAAAATTGGGTAATATATTTATCTGCAATCTGCCAAACACTTAAACCTTCCCTTTTGGCTCCCTTTTCCATCTTATCTTCTCCAGTATCTTCATCTGAAGTCATATGACCAACATCTGTTATATTCATTACCCACTTAACTTCATAGCCAAGAAACCTTAAAAATCTAACCAAAATATCCCAATGAACATATGCATACATATGACCAATATGCTGATTCCAATAAACAGTCGGACCACAGGAATAAATCCCAACTTTTTTATCCTTAACCGGAATAAACTTTTCTTTCTTGCGGTTTAATGTGTTTGTCAAATATAAATCAGTCATAAAAGAGCAATATTAATCTAAAAAAAACTTAAATATCAGCCGGAAATCTGTTTTCCCATCTCCTTTGTGCCCTGCTTTTTTTTAACAAATCCCAAAAATCCTCTCTTTTTCCTTGAAGGTGGCTCAATAAATGGCTGTTCTTGGGGTTCTTCAACCTTCATAACTTCCTCTTGTTGCTTTCTCCACTCCTCTTCCCTCATTTTTCTTTCCTCTCTTATTTTTCTTATCTCCTCTTCCAATTCTTTCAGTCTTCTATTGGTTTGCGCTTTTAGGGCTTCCTCGTCTATTGACCCCAGAGACAAATTCTCTCCACCTTCAACAATCTTGGAAAGGGCGGTTTTTTGTTTTTCTCCTTTCATACCCCCCTCCCCAACAGCTGAAGGGACAACATTTTTAATTATTTCATACGGTTCACGAGCCACTTGCTTAGCGATTTTTTTCGCTTCATCTACTGCCGTTTTGCTACTAGATTTCAGAAAATTCATACTAAAAATTCCTTCTCCCTTCTATTGCCTCTCTTAAAGTCACCTCATCAGCATATTCTAAATCAGCTCCGGTTGGAATTCCCATACCAAGCCTGGTAACTACCGGCGTTTTGCCGTTAGTTGAAACTTCCTTTATTTTTTTAGACAAGTACATTGCAGTCGCATCGCCTTCCATGGTAGGATTTGTTGCAATTATTACTTCTTTAATACTGCCCTCTGAAATCCTTTCCAAAAGTTCTTTAACGAAAATTTCATCAGGTCCGATATTATCCAAGGGATTAATAGCACCGTGCAAAACATGATAGACCCCTTTATATCTTGAAGTTCGCTCTATAGCCAAAAGATCCAATGGCTGCTCCACGACCATAACTGTTGTTTTATCTCTCCCCGAATCAGAACAAAACGGGCAGGGATCATTTTCAGCTACATTTTTGCATATCGAACAAAAAACTGTTTTCTTTTTTAAATTGGACAAAGAACTAGCAAAGTTATCAAGTTCGACTTGAGGTACATGAAGAAGATAAAATGTCAATCTTTGAGCCGTTTTGGGTCCAATGCCAGGAAGTTTATTAAAAGATTCAATAAGATTTTGGATAGCTCTGGGAATTTTCATAATTCATATTATATTAAATTTTCCAAATAAAAATATCCAGCCGATAAATAAAATTTTTATCCTAGAAATAAAATGTAAAAATAAATAAACATCAAAGAAAATTTTAACCAAGAAGAAAAATTTTTATTGCCCCATTCCGCCAAGAAGCCCGCCTAAACCTCCTCCTTGTTCCATCATTTTCCTGGCAGCCTTTTTCTGAACCTCTTTCATCGCTTTATTTATTACCTTGACTATCTTCTCCTGGCTTTCCCCATCAATTTCCAAACTAATCAGATTCTGCGTTCCATTGACCAAGACCTTAATACCTCCTTCTTCCTCCATGTGGGTTATTTGTTCCATCTCCTCCTGAAGCTTTTTTGCCTGTTGGCGAAGCTTAAGTAACTGTTGGCCTTGTCTTAATTTGTCGAACATAGTTTCAAGTCAAAATACAAAAACTAATATAGCTTTTATCCAAAGATAATTCAACTGCCAAAAATTTCCTTTGCGATTCTTACTATTTCTTCATCATCACTCTCGGTCAAAACCGTCTCGTCTTCGACTGATACTTTATCATCACTTCCCAAATTAGATTTCTCATTTTGAAGAGAATTCCTTAAGGGTGGTTGCGTTAATTTACAAACTACTCTAAGCGACTCACCGGTAACATTTTGTAAAACCTTTTCCATCACATTTCTGTGTGGCTGGGTTTCTAGTTTTTCCTTGTGAAATTTGTAATAAACCCCCAAGGTTAGAGTTTTACTATCGCAGGACAGAGGTCTAGCTGCCCTAAGAAGCGCTTCAGTGGAAGTGTTGTTACGCTTAATTTCCTCAAGAATTTTTTTCCAAACATTTTCATCCATCTTTGCTCTTATGTCAAAATCCCCAGAAGAGATATCTTTTTTATCCCCCTCTTCACTTTTACTGTCTTTATCATCTTTAGAACTCTTTAGGGAATCACTCTTTTCCCTCCTCTTAACTGATTTTAGGCTTTGACTATCTAAAACCTTTGAACCTGAATTGTGAGTTTTATTAGCAAACCATTCGGAAATAGCAAGTTCCAGAGGTATTTGTTCCAAAACTGCATAGGGTACTTCGGCGTATGATTTAGAGACTAGTTCGATAAGCTCGATAACCTCCCCTTTGGAAAGCGAATTTTTATCCTCCCCTTCAATTCCCACTTTGGCGAATAAAATTTTCCTCAAAGAAGAAAGTATCGAAAGGGTAATATTTTTAATTGAAGCACCATTTTCAACCGCCTTTTCTAATTCAAAATAGGCTTCTTTTTCACTACCGGAAATAAGTATCTCCACAAATTTATCAGGGTCAAAAACATTTCTTTTAAATAAGTATTCTTCAACTGATTTTTTTTCCAACTTTATGCCGCTAATAACCAATTCCTCTAAAATTTTTGCAGCATCCCTAAAGGAACCATCCGAAGAGGCAGCAACAACTCCCAATGTTTCTTTGTCTATATCCAAATTTTCGCCTTCTGCAACTCTTAAAAGAGACCTCACAATTTCCTCCCTACTCGCCTTTTTAAAGGGAACGCTCACGGTTCTGGATCTTATCGTTTCTATCAATTTTTCAGGATTTGTTGTAGCTAAGATAAAAATCACATGATCTGGAGGCTCCTCAAGAGTTTTTAGCAAAGCATTTGAGGCTTCATTGGTAAGCATATGTGCTTCGTCGATGATATAAACTTTCTTCTTTGCGCTCGAAGGTGCAAGCTTCACCGCATCTCTAAGCACCCTTATATCATCTATTCCTCTGTGACTGGCAGCATCAATTTCGATAATATCCAAATTATCCCCTCTATCAATACTCAAACAAACCGAGCATTTATTACAAGGCTCCTTTAAAGTTTTATTAAGATTCTCACAATTTACAATTTTTGCCAATATTCTCGCTGCAGAAGTTTTTCCACTTCCTTTTGGGCCTGAAAAAAGAAAAGCGTGGGGAATATTCCCGGACTTAACAATGTTTTTAAGAAGTTGGCGTACTTGAGCCAGATCAAGTTCTTCAATTAATTTTGGACGATATTTGAGATAAAAAGTCATAACAATAATTTAACTTTATTTTATTCTACTCATGGTGTTTTCCCAAAAGATGTTCAGCCCCATGCATAACCAGTTCCAACACCTTTTCATCTATAAGTTTACCTTCCTTGTTTGCCTGTCTTACCACCTCGGGATAGCAAATAATAATCTCACCCAGAGGAAGAGGTAAATTTTCGGGATACTTAAAATCCCCTCTAATTTCGGACTCGCTAAAAGAAAGAACACTGTGTAAAGAATTTTGTTCCCCAAGGTATTTTTTGGAAATATCCTTCATTGATTTCTCTCCAACAAATGAAACATTGATATAAAAATCCGAAACCAATCCCTGATTCTTCAGAAAATTTTTAAGTTCTCTCTTTATAGAAGCCGCTTTAACTGGGTAATTTAGCTGTTTTTTAACATAGACTCTAATCATGGATGAAACTTAAGGAATTAAAAAATTAAACTAATTTAGATTTGACTATTTCCGCAACTCTTCTCCCCTCAACCGAACCTTTGGCTTTTTTTATCACCTCCCCTATAACCCTTCCCATATCCTTAATACTTTTTGCTCCGAGATTAATTAATACCTCGTCTACGAGCTTTTCCAATTCTTTATCATCCATCTCTGAGGGCAAAAACTCCTTAAGAATACCCAGTTCAGTTTCTTCTTGCTCAAGCCTTTTTTTTAAAGTTTCCGGATCGGATGTAGAACCTTTTTCTTGAGCCTTTTTAAGAAAATCTATTGCTTCAAGCCTTTTTTTTATCTCTCTTCTTACAACAGTTATTTCTTCTTGCTCATTCAATTCATGCTGTTTTGCAATCCTTTCGTAATTTAAAGAAGAGGACAATAATCTTAATGTTGAAAGTCTTATTTGATTTCTAGCTTTTATTGCTTCTTTTATCCCCTGATTTAACGATTGCAATATCATAGTTTATAACCTATCTTTCTTAAAAAATCTTTCCTTTTGATAATCTCATCCTCCCTTTCAGCTCTTAATGGAGGTTCACCGTCAACAACACCCAAAATTGCCCTTCCTTTCGGAGTTTTAGCCACAATAACCTGAGCAGGATTAGATGTCGCACAATAAATATTAACCACTTCCGTCACATGCTGGACAGTTTTAAGAATATTAACAGGGTAAAAACCGGGTGATAAAAATATAATAAAACAATGTCCTGCTGCAATTTTCTTAATATTTTTTATAGCCAGTTTAATTAAATTCTCATCATTGCCGGATGATCTTATAAGTCTTGGTCCTGAAGCTTCACAAAATGAAAGTCCGAATTTTATTCCCGGAACAGAAGTTATCAATGCTTCATGAAGATCCTCAACTGTCTTGATAAAATGGCTTTGCCCCAAAATAAAGTTTATCTCTTCAGGTTTTTCTATATCAACAACTTCAAATGATACTTTAGTCATATTTATCTAAATTATAAAGCTAAATTACTTAGCTACCTAGGCAGTCTCCGGTATAAGATCAGCCAAAAAATGCATCTGCAGGTGAGGAATCGAGGCAGCATCACCTGAATTATGAATAAGTCTAAACCCTCTTACGGATTTTTCTTTTGCAATAACCAGTGCTATATCTTTAATCTCCTTCCAAACCACGTCTTCCAGTTCCTCTAAACTACTTACGTGCTTTTTAGGAACAATTAAAAGATGAATAGCTGCTTGGGGATTGATATCCTGGAAAATTATTAAATTTTCGGTTTCCCTTTCAATTTTCGTTTCACCCTCTCCTTTTACTATATCGCAAAAGATACAATCTCCCATAGCACTAATTATTATTAATAATACCCTTTGCTGATAAAATCAATATTTAATTTTTAAAATTTTTTTATTTACAAGAGATTAGAGAAGAGAAATAATTGCATCGGCTAACTTTTTTGGGTCATGTCTTATTAAACTTCTGGTTAATATATCAGATTTATCCTTACTATAAAGCCTTTTGTGAACAAAATCTTGGCAAACAATTTTCATTTTGCCTTTTTCTTTCAAATCATTTAATACAACCTCCGACTTTGTTTTCCTATACCATCTAATTGCCTCCTCGGGGATCCTACCATTATTAACCAAAACGAAATTAGGATTCTTACCCATATATCTTTTTAGCTCCGACAAAAAGTCAGAAGCTTTATAATTATTGGTCTGACCAAAACGAGTCATTAAGTTAACTACAAAAGCAATCTTTGCCTTAGATTTCAGAATTGCTTCTCTTATTCCATCTATAACCAAATTAGGTAAAATACTTGTGTAAAGATCACCCGGACCCAAAATTATTATATCCGATTCCCCAATCTCCTTTAAGGCGTCTGGATTTGCTCGGGCTGGGGGAAATACACTCAATTGAACAATTTTATGATTAGACATCTCGTCAGAAGGTTCATCGATAAAATGCTCCCCCAAAACTTGTTTACCGTTATCATACAAAGCCACTAAATTTGTATTATCATAGGTAACCGGGATAATTCTCCCGTCCACATCTAAAAAATCACAAGTTTTTTCTATAGCCAATTTTTGAGATCCATAAATATCCGTTAATGCAGCCATGAATAAATTTCCAAATGTCATCCCAGAAATTCCAGTACCGGCATTGAAACGATATGTAAAAAGCTTTCTTAAAAGATCTTTTGGTTTTTCTCTTGACAAAGCAACTATACACTGTCTTATATCCGAGGTCGGAAGAAGACCAAATTCGTCTCTTATCACCCTATTACTTCCACCTGAATCCATCATTGAAACAATAACAGAAAGACTCACCTCTGGGCGGTTTCTAAGCCCTATCAAAACAGTGTAAGTACCCGTACCTCCGCCTATTACCAAAACTTTTTTAGGCTTACCCATTCTTCAATCTATTCAGAAGTTCATCAAGAGATAAAAGTTTCGTTTCTTCACTTCTCCTATCTTTATATTCAATCAAGTCAGCAGTTTTGTCAGAGATTACCAACCTTACCGGAATACCGATTAAATCAGAATCGGCAAATTTCTCACCAGGACTAATTTCTCTATCATCAACCAATGTTTCCAAACCAGCTTGACAAAGCTTAAAAAACAAATCATCAACAACATTAGCGTCTTTATTAGTTCTAATATCAAGTAAATGAATATCAAAAGGAGATATAACTTTATTCCAAATTATACCTTTTTCATCATGACTAACCTCAACCCATGTACCCATCGTTCTGGTCGGACCTATTCCATAACTCCCAAACCAAACCGGCCTTTTCTTACCCTCCCTATCCGTAAAATACATCCTCATTCTTTCAGCGTACCAAGTGCCCAAAGGAAAAATATTACCCACCTCAATTGATTTTCTCTTAAGAATCCTTCCTTCACCACACTTCTCACATAAAACACCCTCTTCCTTTTCAAAAATCTCTGCATTCACCCCCCAATCACACTTATCACAAATAAATATTGTATCCTCTCCGCTATCCACAAGCACCTGAAACTCATGAGTATATCTATCGGTAAAAACACCTCCAGACGCCTCGGTAATCCTGAAATTAAAACCAATTCTTTCAAATACCTTTTTATAAGCCAACTTTACCTTCTCGTAATAATTTAAAAGATCCTCCTCTGTCTCGTGAGCGCTATATAAATCTTTCATCATAAACTCTCTTCCCCTTAATATTCCCGAACGCGCTCTGGGTTCGTTTCTGAATTTTGTCGAAAAATGATAAACTGCGATAGGTAAATCAGCATAGCTTTTGATATTTTTTCTAAGCAAATCCATAACAATCTCCTCATGGGTAAAGGATAAAACATACTCCCTTTTCCTTGAATCTTTAAGCTTATACATAATCTCATCAGCCTTGTCCCACCGCCCTGTTTCATTCCAAATTGATTTAGGATGAAGAAGAGGCATCAACATTTCCTGGCCTCCTATTGCGTTCATCTCTTCTCTTATAATCTGATTTATCTTATTCACGACACGCCATCCCAAAGGCAAAAGAGTCCAAGAACCAGCCATTAGTTGATCAATAAAACCCGCTCTTACTAAAAGTTTATGGTTGACACTAACCGCATCTTTGGGAGCTTGCTTTTTTGTCTTGGGAAAAAGCTGAGACTGAAACATAAAACTGATTTTTATTTTATCACCGAATCTATATAACCTGAAATTCCCCCCTCAGTTATAAGTCTTCTAATATCATGAGCAGTTATAGCAAAAATAAGCATTAATAAAATTACCATCCCAACTGTATGAATTGCAGTTTCAACCTTGGGAAGAACCTTCCTGCCAAAAATCCCTTCGGCAATGACAAAAATCAGTCTCCCCCCATCAAGAGCAGGAAAAGGCACGATATTTAGAATTGCCAAATTAACGGATAAAATCCCGACGAAATTGACTAAGGTCAAGACTCCAAACTTTGCCGCTTCCGTGGTTATGGCAAAAATACCCACCGGCCCAGCCACATCTTTAGGTATTATTCCACCAAAAAGATCACCTATCATTCCAAACATACCCACCAAAACCATACCCGCCCAAAAGAAAGCCTCCCTAAAACCGTTATAGACACCAATAAAAGGTCTTTGCCAAAGCGGTGGATAGTAAATTTCTATTGATGAAATAACCACCCCCAAAGCTCCCTCGCCTTCCGGAGGATTTTCTCTCGGCACAGTTTTAACTTCAATTAAATCCTTTAAACCTTCTCTTTCAATTTGCAAAATAACTTCTTTCCCCTTTTCTTTTTCGACATAATCAATAAATTCCTCATTACTACCTACATACTTCCCATTTACCGTTTTTATAATATCGCCGGATTTCAAACCCGAAACATCCGCGGGCGAACCATTTCTAACTTCAACTATTTTTACATTACCAGTCTCTTTGGGAACCCCAGAAAAGGCATAAACTATAGAAAAAGAAATCACCGCCAGAACAAAATTCATAAAAACTCCTGCCAAGATAACAAAAAATCGAACTTTTTTAGATTGATTTAAAAAAGCCCTCTTTTCATCGGTAATTGAATCTTGGGAATTCTCTCCATGTAACCTTACAAAACCACCAAAAGGAAGAAGATTGAGAGAATAAATAGTCTCCCCTATTTTTCTACCAAAAACTCTTGGGGGTAGACCAAAACCAAATTCCTCAACCCAAATTCCAGATCTTCTCGCGGCAAAAAAATGTCCCGCCTCGTGAACAAGGACCAAAATTGAAAGGATAACTATAAACAAAATTACCGAAGTTATCATTAGAAGAGATTACCACAATAAATAAACATTTTCAAAGACCTAAATCCGCATTATTTCTTCTTCCTTCGCCCTGCTTAAAAGATCAATCCTTTCAATAAAATCGTCGGTAATTTCCTGAAGTTTTTTCTCCAAAGAAAATTTCTCATCTTCAGAAATCTCCTTTTCTTCAAAAGAACTTTTAATATTTTTCATAAATCCCGCCCTTATCTGACGAATCATAACCTTTCCACTTTCAACCTTAACTTTCAAAAGTTTTATATATTTTTGTCTATCTTCCGTAGTCATTGGAGGAAGAACAATACGAATTTTATCCCCATCAATTACAGGTGTATAACCAACGTTTGAAGCTTCTATACCTTTGCGTATCTCACCAATTATACTCTTGTCCCAAGGATCAATAATAATTGTCTGATTATCAGAAACAGAAATTGTGGCTAATTCATTAATTTTTAGCTTTTGCGAGCCTCCATAAACAACTACTTGAAGTCCTTCTATTAGAGAAGGTGAAGCTCTACCAGTCCTTATACTAGCTAGATCAGATGTCAAAAGTTCCAATACCGCTGACATCTTCTTTCGAACTTCTTCCTCGTCCATTCTTAATTTATTATAAATATTTTATTCTCCCAGAACAACCTTCCAAATTCTTCCCAATCTGATATTTTCACCGGTTTTAGCAATTAACTCATTCAGCAAATCTTCAACCTTTCTGGAAGGATCTTTAATAAAAACCTGTTTTAGAAAATCCTTATCTCCCATCGAGGCAACTTGCATAGCCAAATCCTTGGCTAAAGAAGTAAAAAGATCGTTTCTTGCAACAAAATCCGTCTCACAAAAAATCTCTACCAAACCAGCCACTTTTTGATTATGGTGCATATAAACCGATAAAACTCCCGCCTTTGTTTCCCGATCTTTTCTTTTAGCCGCTTTCTCAAATCCTTCCTTTTTGAGAATTTCCAAAGCTTTTTTCTCACCTCTCTCCAAATCGTTTTTTGATGCATTTTCAGGCAAGTCTCCCAATAATTCTTGCAAAACCTTCTTTACTCGCATGTATGGAGCTCCCGTTTCATCCCTGAGTTTCCTTATCTGACTAAGTGTTATTTTTACCATATTTTTTTAGAGATAAAAACTTACTACTTATCCTTTTTTTTACCAGTTCCTGCTTTTCCTCTTTCAATTGCCTCCTTAAACAAATCTAAAACATACTCCAGTGCTTTCGAGGCATCATCATTCATAGGTATAGGATAATTAACCAAAGATGGATTACAATTTGAATCAACTATCGCCACAGTCTTTACCCCAACGCTTTGAGCCTCCTTAACAGCTGTTGCCTCTCTTTTTATATCTATTATAAACAAAATATCAGGAATGTTATTCATTCCAACCAACCCTCCGAAAAACCTATCAAGCCTTTGAATTTCTCTTTCAATCAAAAGTTTCTCCTTTTTTGTCCGATTTTCATATACTCCGGAATTAAAGTCCCTCTTGAGATCGGTCAATTTTTGAATCGTTTTTTTCATTTGAGAAAAATTCGTAAGTATACCTCCCAGCCACCTTTCATTGACAAAAAAACTATTGGTGGCTAAAGCCACTTCTTTCACCTTATCCTTAACTTGCTTTTTCGTACCCACGAAAAGGATTACCTTACCTTCTTTGACCGACTTTTCCATAAATTCCAATGCCTCCTCCAAACAACCTTTAGTTTTGATTAAATCAAAAATATAAACCCCTTCTTTTTCCCCATAAAGATAGGGTGCCATTTTTGGGTTCCAACGTTTAGTTTGATGACCAAAATGAGCGCCTGTTTCTACTAATTTTTCTAACGAAACTTTAATCTGCATAAAAAAATTAAAGAAATTTTACTGCTTCCTTAAACCGCCATCAGTCGGAAGAATCCAGGAAGCAAGGCTGATGTGTGTTTGATGAATATTATCAAAGAATATTTCGTTTATCAACACTAATTTTTAAAAACAGTAAAAAATCAACTACGCAATTTCAAATACTATCAAGTCTAAAATTTACAAAATTAAAAAAAATCTACCTGAAATTAAAAAGGCTTATCTAAAAAGAAAAAGTGATTAATTAAAAATGAATTTTTGTCACTTAAATATTTCTTAAATTTAAATTTATTTTAGAAGCAAATTTAAGATTTAAATCAAAATTGCCTTCTAATTTCTTCAATCTCCTCCTGACAATACTCTGTAGGTAGATCAACTCCCAAGGGAAAAACATCATACACCTCCACTCTTTCACTCATAATACAACCATCTTCTTCCAGATGATCCAATCCCAAAAGATGACCCCATTCATGCATTAATGTAGTTTTTTCAAGAATATCTTTGACATAGCCTTTCTCTGACAAATTTTCTATCGCATCCCTGAAAATAAAAATTGTATCCTTATTAGTAACAACCCCGACAGAAGTCTTTTTCAAAGCATAGGAACTGGTATAAATAATATAAAGATCCGCCTTATTTTTGGAAGAAACTTCTTCTCTTATCATATTTAAATCCTCATCAGTCAAAAAGTCCTTCTTAGGATATTCGTAATTCAGCTTTTTACTGACAATTACATTTTTTCCCAAAGTTACGTCTATCATTTCCTCCAACCAGTACTCGATATTCTCATTTACAATTTCCCCATTCACCGAAACAAGCAAAACCAAAGTGCTACCTTTTTTAGGATCAATATAAAAATATTTCGCGTCACCCGGTTCATCCAATTTCAATATACTCGTAACTATAGGCATCCTAAGAAGATAATTTCTCACGATCTTTCCCAAGAATGATTGGCTTTTAAATTTGATAATAAATAAAGAAAAAGATATAAAAACTATAAATATTACAAAAAGTAGAAGAGAAAAAAATTTTACAAAACTCTTTAAACCCATTAATAAAATAATACTCCAAACATTAAAGCTAATGTTATTTATATCAATATCCTAAAGCTATCTAAAGTAGTGTTCTTTCCAAAACAAAGATCTCTTAAGATAATTGTCATCCGTTGTAAAATTAATTAAGAAAGGATAATTTATGAAAAAAATCTTAATTGCAGATGATGATTCTGACCTTCTTAAACTTTATAAAATAGCTCTAAATAATGCCGCTTTTGAAGTCGATGTCTGTCTAACCATTTCCGAAGCAAATATTTTTGTAAAAAGCAAAAAATACGACCTCATAATACTGGATATACTCTTTCCTGAAGGAGATATCTTACCAACAATCCAAACAATCAGAAATAAAAGTTCACCCAACTTCCAAACTCCCATTCTTATTCTAACCAGCCTTTCATACGGCGACAAAACCAAAAAATCCCTTGAAATCGGAGCAAATGAATACCTATTTAAAGCAACCGAAACTCCCAAAACAATTGTTAGCAAGGTTATTAAGATAACCTCTAACAACTCATAAAAGGCCATAAAATTAAAAATTTACAGATTCTCAAAGAGACCCATACTGGAGAAGATATAACCAAAACCCACCAAACCGGCAATCGCACCTATAACCAACC
Source organism: uncultured Gammaproteobacteria bacterium (assembly GCA_964431555.1). Taxonomy (GTDB): domain Bacteria; phylum Patescibacteriota; class Microgenomatia; order UBA8517; family UBA8517; genus CAYSJW01. Next base: position 88,655 of record CAYSJW010000015.1, read on the forward strand.
TAACAATAATATCACTACTCCCCAGAAAACGAAAAATTTCAAAAATAAACATAAAGTTTAAAATAGCACTTTCAGGCCTTTCATTTCTTAAAACATCATCATTTTCCTCTACCTTTTTCCTTTTTCTAAAAGACAAAGATAAAGTCTTACTTGGCTTTTTTACCTTCAAATCACTTCCAACTGAATTATCCTCTTTATAACTACCTTCAGTATTTTTAAAAGCAAAGCTTGAATTCCTATTCCCTGTCAAATTTCTTCTTAAGCCCATACTTTCCTTTATTTCCTGAGATTTATTTCTTAAGCCTAATTGTCTAAAAGTCAAGAGTTCCCCGAAACTCGAGTTTTTCGAACTACTATCCTTATCGCTTCCCTTCAGAAAATTTACCGATGAAGAAAATTTCCTGGAAGAATTATCCTTCAAGCGAAAAATATCAGCGAGATTTTCAGTTTTCCTATCTTTTTGAATATCTTCCCTTTCTTTGCCCACATCTACTTTTTTTCGGGAGGAAAAACTTTCCTGGTCATAAAAGGAGTAAAAATCACTTTCATTTTCAGGATACTTCTCCCCAACTAATTGCAACTCCTCAAAAAGCAACGTTATATTATTCTCGCTTGGGTATATTATTCCGGACCTTCGCATATTAATATTATACCACACCAACCTATAGTATTTATCTTTATAAAATAGACTGGAAGAAATTACTTAATTATGGTATAAAAATTGATAATGAATAAATTAGTGTGTTTGGCCGGCATGCCGGGAGCGGGAAAGTCATTGGTATCCGACTTTTTTGTACAAAAAGGTTATCATTACCTTCGTTTCGGACAAATTACAATAGATGAAATTAAAAAAAGAAAGCTTAAAATAAACGAGGAAAATGAGAAAAAAATACGAGAAGAAATAAGAAAAAAATACGGCATGGCCGCCTACGCTGTCTTAAACTACCCTAAATTTAAAAAACTCCTCAAGAAAGGCAATGTCATAGGGGATGGTCTTTACAGCTGGTCAGAATACAAATTCCTCAAGGAAAAATTCAAAAATAGGTTTTATCTGGTAGCAGTTTATGCACCTCCTACATTGCGATATCAAAGACTTATGGCAAGAAACACCTCTAATGAAGATGAAAATCTCCGCTTTCGTAAACTTTCTACAAAAGAGGCTGTAATGCGCGATTATGCAGAAATTGAAAACCTTGAAAAAGGAGGCCCAATAGCTATGGCTGATTTTACTCTTATTAATACAAAAAGTATTTTATATCTTAAAAAACAAATCAAAAATGTCTATGAAGAAATCGAAAAAATCAAATAAAAACGAAAAAACGTATCAAAGGCCAAGCTGGGATGACTATTTTATGGAAGTCGCCGATGCAATTTCCAAAAGAGCGACCTGCGACAGAGGAAGATCGGGATGTATAATAGCTAAAGACAATCAAATCTTAGCAAGCGGATATGTCGGTTCTCCGGTTGGATTCCCCCACTGCGATGAGGTCGGACACCAAATTAAAAAGGTAGTCCATGAAGATGGATCAATAAGTCAGCACTGCGTAAGAACGGTTCATGCGGAACAAAACGCAATTTGCCAAGCGGCAAAAAGAGGAATTGCTATAAACGGAGCAACCATTTATACAAGAATGACTCCCTGCCGGGTTTGTACAATGCTGATTATCAATTGCGGAATCAAAAGGGTAGTTTGCGAAAGAGCATATCACGACGGCAAAGACTCAGAAAAAATGTTAAAAAAAGCAGGTATAAAACTGGAATATAAATACAAAGAAACACAAAAATATAAAGACCAGTAGTTTTTAAAATAATTAATGATTGATTAACAAATTAATACTGTCTTAAAATAATTATATGAATGATCCTGCCCAAGATGATAAATTTAAAAACCTAGTAGATGATATCTTAAAAACCTCAGATACACCCTCGGAAGTTGACCATCAATCTACAAATCCTAAATCTTCCTATCCGGATAATCGACCAATTTCAGTGCGAGAACCAACCCCACAAGAAAAAATCACCATTTCAGAACCAAATACCTATCAAACCCTAGAAAAAAATCAAAATTTGGAAAACGAACCGCTGGAATCAACTGAAAGTGAAGAAAACTTTTCCCCCAAAATTTATGAGACTTCTCAAGAGGAAACAGATCATATCCACCAAACTAATTTAGATAATCTCACAAACCAAGCTTTAAAAGAATTAGCTTCAGATCATTTTCAAGAAACAAATATAAATTCTATTTCTTCACTCGATCAGCCCAAAGAAGACCAAACCATCGAAAATACGAAAAAACCAAAAAAACCAATTTTACTAACTTTGGTTCTTCTTTCTCTCTTTAGCGTTATAATCTTAAGTCTTAGCGGATTATTCTACGCTATTGCCTACGAAAAAATTAAACTGGAAAAATACCCCGATTTCCAAAAAAAGGTTTCTCTTTTTGTCATGAATATTTCTTTCATGCCAAAAACTCCTAGGTTTATTTTGGAAAAAAGCGCTATTGCCCACCAAAAGGTTACCAAACAATCCTTTGATGTTTCAGTAGCCGTTGATTCTTCAAATCTTTCAAACTACTTTGGATTTGCAGATCTAGACTTCCAATTCAAGGGAGACCTTGATTACACCAATCCTAAAAATATTTTTGGCAATCTAGAAATTTTTTTCACCAAAGACTTTAACATCGAACTCAGAAAAAAAGACAAAATGCTATATTTCAAAATCAAAAAGTTACCCACAACGCTTTTTGCTTTTCTAGGACTAGATTCCAAAAGTTTTGATCCCATCATCGATAAATGGGTTTTTATAGATACTACACCTCTCGATACCGAAGCTAGGAAAAGCCTAGAAAAAGACACAGAAATGAGCCCTCTAAGTGAAAAGTTTCTAGATGAAAACTTTGATAAATATTTTGACGATGTAATTTTATCCAAGATAAAACTAACCTCCTCAAAAGATGAAGAACTCGATGTCTATAAAATTAGCTTGGAAGCTGATTCACAACTAATCGACTATTTGGGCAAAAAAATAGAAGATATGCAAAAACAAAAATACAACTATTCCTACCCCAAAAATTCAACCGCGAATATAGAAAAAATTTCAGACATAATTAAAAAATTTAATTTAGAAATAGCCATAGACAAGGAAAAATATTTTACCCGAAAAATTGTTACCCAGATCGATATAGAGTATGATGAAAGCAAAAACACAAATTTACTACCGATCGAAAATTTTCTAGGCCCGCTTTCCTCCTCAAACAATCAAGTATCCGTTGCTACAGTCATAAAATTCAGCAATTTTGGAGAAGAAGTAATTGTTGAGGAACCACAAGAAACTATGTCCTCTGAGGAATTTTCAAACCGGATTTCTCTTATATTCGGCAAAATAATAGGAGAGGGTTATCAAAAACAAATATCCCAATCAAACGACGCAAAAAGAAAATCTGATCTTCAACAGCTAGAAAGTGCGCTGGAAATATACTTTCTTGTCAATCAAAAATATCCTTCCTCTCTATCCGATCTCAACCCCAATTACATCTTTATAATTCCCAAAGATCCCGATGGAAGTGATTATTATTACATCCAAACTAACGACGGAAATTCATACAACCTGTGCGCCAAACTTGATAATCCTTTACTTTCTAATTCATCTTGCACTAATCCCTTTTACAACTATTCCATTACCCCAAACCGAGAATAACGTTTGATATATAATTGACTTTAGAATACAAGACATTTTAATATCGCTTCATATGGAAGATTTCCAAATCTTTTCCTCAGAAAATAAAAGCAAAAAGAGTACGAATTCCATTTTTAAATTTATCCTTATAATTTTCATATTAATAATATCTCTACCTATTGCCTATCTCTCTTTTAATCTGGGAAAAAAATATTCCGAAAAATCTGAAAATTCACTAATTAGTACAGAGGCTTTCCCCACAATATATTACCCATCCCCCACTAATCAGGTTTTATCTTCACCATCAGCAACCTTGAAAAAAACAGAAGATACACCAACTCCTACTCCTAAAAAGCAAATGACCCCCACAACAGCTCCCACAATTTTACTCAGTTTAAAAATACTTCCCTCCATTTCAGAACTTGACGGCTTTAGATCCAGTAATGGACTGGGTGATAACTTATCGGAAATACGCATTGGGAATGATACAAAATCAGTCAGTCGTGGATTTTTAAGTTTTGACATTACCGAAATTCCTCCAAATGTTAACATCCAAAGTGCAGTTTTAAAACTATACCAAGGAAAAATCGTCGGCGACCCCTACCTGAAAGGCGGAAAACTACAGATTGATCACTTAACATATGGTGACAGTTTGGATAAAACTGACTACAACATGCCCGCAATTCTATACAGTTTCACCAGTTTTAGTAAAACAAACAAAATCGGCTGGTGCGAGGTTGATGTTACAACAAAACTAAAAGACGACATTGCTAACGCTCGCTCAATGTCTCAATTTAGAATCCATTTTGAAAAAGAACTAAAAGAATCTTCCGAAAATTACGCGCTCTTTGAATCACAGAATAATTCGATGCAAACAGGCAATACTCCACAATTAATAGTCAAATATTTCCAGTATTAAATTCCTAAAAATCATCTCGCTTACTTTTTTTGCCATTCCCTATAAAGACTATTATTCTCCAAATTAAGAAAAAAATTTCCCAAAACAAGGTCTGCTGCATCCACTGCCAACTTATCTTCTGCAATTCCTGTTTCTACAATTCTTTGAATCAATGTTAATCTTCTTAAATTTAATGCCAAATCGGAATCCTTAGAACCAGGGTTTAAAACATTAGATGTATCTTTACATATATCTATTACCCTCTGAATACTATCCAATTTATCCGCTCTACTTCCATTATTGAAATTTTCTAGGAATTGATCTCTTACACGTAAACAATCATCTCTTGGAACACTACACAATAAACTATTTGTTGCTACTGCACACGCCAACAGAGGCCCTATCTCATTAATCTCAAGAACCTCTCTTTTCCTCTCTTCATGATTTAGAGAAATTCCTCTTTTTCTGTCTTTATCCATAAAATTTATCAGAAAAAAACCTACAAAAACTAAATTAATTTCTGGAAGTAAGATAGTCTTTTACTTCAGAAGAATAATATTTATAATCTAAACCAAATAGTTTTATACAAGTATTTTATTTTAGCAGCTTTACAATTTTATTTCCACTTTAAGCTATTTAATTATCTTTCTCCTTCTGATAAAATATTTTTTAGGTGATTAATTTATGCAGATACTTTTTCAGAAAATTATAAGAAAGGAGGCGATATTTTATGGTAGTTGTTGTCAAAAAAAAGGGAGAATCGGAAGACAGACTTATTGCCAGGTTCAAAAAAAAGGTTGTGGATTCTGGAATCCTGCAGGAAGTTCGTGACCGCCAAAGGTATATTCCCCCGTCCGAAAAAAGAAAGGAACAAAAAAAGCGAATTAAGTTTTTGATCGAGCTTGAGAAAAAGCGCAATTATTAAAAAAAGTTTCCACAAACTTCTTTCTGTGATAAGGGGTCAAACCGTATTTTAATATTGCTTTTGTATGATCGCTTGTGCCATAGCCCTTGTTTTTTTCCCATCCATAAACACTATACTTTTCTGATAATGAAATCATCAATTTGTCCCTAAATACCTTGGCTATAATGCTTGCTGCAGCAATAGAAATGCTTTTTTCATCGCCGTTTTTGATGGCCATTTGTTTCCCGCAAAATCTGCAAAGTTTACCATTTAAAACTTTTTTATTTTTTAATCTTTCGTTTTTTCTAGGCATACATAATCCCCTAACATACGGTATATAAAATGCATCAATGAGTAAATAATCTATACATATGTTGTATCTTTTATATAAATCTTTAATAGCCCGACGAAAAGCCGAATTTGTCGCCTTGAGGATACCGTACCTATTTATTTCTGAGACACTCCCCACCCCTAAACCATAAGCAAAAGAATTTTTTCTAATCCAAAGATTTGCTTTTTCTCTTTCCAAAGAAGTCAATTTTTTAGAATCATCAATTATCACCTTGCAACCGGATTCAATAATAGGAAGATTAATGACTTTATTTGGTGCGAAAGCACACACACTTGCAACAACCGGTCCTGCAAAGCAACCTCTTCCCACTTCATCACAACCGGCCACCACCTTAAAACCCTGATTCCAAAGTTTTTTTTCAAAATAGAAATTAGGTAAAATCATACAATTATCTATCGCAAAATTTAAAAAATTCTGCTACAATTTCTATCTGTGAAGAATATAATCAATTACATAAGTTCTGTAAAGCTGGAGTTATCCAAGGTAATTTGGCCAAAAAGAAATGATGTTGTAAAATTAACCATCATTATATTTCTTATTTCCGGTATTGTAGCGTTATACCTGGGAATTCTAGATCTTTCATTTACAAAAATCTTTGAAGTTATATTAACAAGTTAAAATAATATGCCAAATGATGATCAAAACAATAAAGAAGAAATAGCCGTAAGAGAAAAAGGGACTGGCAATAAAAAAATACCCGGTCATATCGTAATCAACACCCAAGAGAACGATAAAGCATGCTGGTATGTTGTACACACCACATCCGGTCATGAAGTTAGGGTTGCCGAAACTTTGCGACAAAGAGTTGAAACGATGGGTCTTACTGACAAAGTATTTGAACTTTTAGTTCCCACCCAAGACAGAGTAATCATAAGAAGCGGTAAAAAAGCAACCGTTAAGGAAAAGATTTTTCCGGGATACATGCTTATTAAAATGATCATGGATGACCCTACCTGGCTGGCTGTGAGAACAACTCCGGGTATAACAGGTTTTGTCGGAGCGGGAAAACAACCCACTCCCCTTTCGGAATTAGAGGTTCAAAATATTCAGAAATTCATTTCAACTCCCGCCAAAAGATTCAAAACTAGATTCAGCAAAGGCGAAGCTGTTAAAATTACAGACGGACCATTTTCAGACTTTTTAGGAACAATCAATGAAATTGATGAAGAAAAGGGAAAGGTCAAGGTTTTGGTTTCAATTTTTGGAAGGGAAACTCCCGTTGAGCTTGATCTTCTCCAAATAGCCAAAGTTTAAAACCATATAAAACGTCTTTGATATATAAATATAGGCAAAACTCTCGCTTACTCTAAGATGGATGAAACAGGTGAAAACCCAAAAACCAACGAACCTCAAGAAAAATTAAGTAGAGATTACCAAAAATTCAAACAACTTGTTGAAAGTTTTTTTACAAAAAATCCTGTTAAAAAGGAACCAGATTATGACTTATCTCCCCATCTTGAAAAATTAAGTGAGGAGGAAAATTCCTTACTTCAAAGAATAGGACAAATGGACCCAAAAGAATTTCTTGAAATGTTTACCCAAGACCCCCCTTCGATAATGTTTAAAAATGATAAAGGAGAAATAACTCGACTTAAGCCAAATTATATAATTACACCTCCCCCACCTTCTGATTTAGAACTTGCTCAAAGAAAAACCTTTATTCCTGAAAATCTCAACGAGGATGAAAAAATCAATCTTGAATTAGCTTTATTAAATCTAGCAGCTTATCTAAAAACTCCAAAAGTTGAGGACGGTTTCGGAGAAAACCACGAAAATCAAAGAGTTCCTTACAGAAATGGAATGAACATAATTTTTAAAATTATAGAAATAGTATGTTCTTCAAAATCAAATATTCTTAAGGCATACAACGACTTTTACACAAATAACTCACTCACTACAAACAAACAAACGCTAGTTTATTCTTCTACAAACATACTTGTGACCCTCGCTTATCATAACAAAGAGCAATGGGCTAAAACGGTTTTAGATGTATTAGAAATGGTAATAAATATTCAAGCTAACGAAAAGCAAATAAAAAATATAAAAGAACAAATAACTTTTCTTAATAAAATGCTTTCAACACTTAATCTTGATGAAACTACAATTAAAACACACCAAGAAAAAATAAAAGAATTAAGCGAAAAATTAAATGGTTTAGAAAAACCCCTATCAAATACAGAAAAAGAACCTATTTTCAGAGAGGCTGCAAGAAGAATATTACAAATCTTCACCTCTCCTGTCCTGACCAAGTAACAACCACTTCGGAAGTGGATTAGCTTGCCACATCGGGATATTATTCCAAAACCAAGTGCTTGATTTTATCAAGTTTCCTCTGATAATCAGCATTATTTAAAACAAATTTTCGATAATCATTCTTATTTCTAAAAAAAGAAAGAATCAACTCTTTTTGACAAATACCATTAATGTCAAAAATATACTCAGAATAAGATGACCAAGAATATTTCTCAATTTCAGATAAGTTCTTAATCAAAAAAGAACTGAAAGGATTAAGATGTATATAGCGTGATAGATGAATCAATTGCTCGTCGTTCTCTACTCTCACTGCTTTAAATTGTCCCTGAAAAAGAGCCCCAATTCTATTTTCTTTCTCATTAATATACCTAGAATATCCTATTTGAAAATTACGGATGAATTTGGCTATTCCATCTTCTTCTTTCTGCTTTAAAAGAAGGTGAAAATGGTTAGGCATTAGACAAAAGCAAATAATATCAACAACTCTCTGCATTTTTTTTAAACTCTCTTCATAATTTTTTCTTATCTCACCCGCAGATTTAATAAATTTAGAATAACGGATCGGGGCATCACCAACTTGATAAAAACTCAAAAGATTAATAGCACGTCTATAATCTCTCTTATCAAAAAAGATATTACTTAAATTTACTCCACGGTTAAAAATATGATAAACCTGACCATTAACAAAAGGTATCTTTCTGACTGGCATCTTAATTTATTACAGTTAACAATTTACAATTTAATTTTAAACCAAAATACCGATCTGTCAAGCTGAACCACTTCGGAAGTGGATTAAAAGCTAACCTAACTTATGTGGGATTCTTTTTAAAAACATTTTTCATCTCATTATAGCCGGGAACACTTAATGCCAAAACCCTGTTTCCAACTTTAAAAAGCGGAATATGACCAAACCAAGTCTGGCGATGCTCTCTTTCCCAAATAAGCCTATTTTTCAAAGAAGCATCAATCAAGGTATCGTTTAAAGTTGTTATATGATCCCATATACCCTCGTAGCAATTTTTCAAAGGTCCATCTATAAATCTTTTCAGCAACTTATAAGCCTTTCTTGCCCTTTTTTGCTCCGGATTATTCGTCTTACCAAAACCCTCCCCCATATACTTTCCATCAAGATAAAAGTCCAAAGTAATATGTTCCCCTCCAGGCTTTAAAACCCTTGCGGATTCTTTTGCATAGCCTTCCACTATCTGAGGTCCATGCACTTTTCCTCCCATTGCCCCGACAACATAAGTGGAAAAAACTAAATCAAAACTTTCATCTGGAAAAGGCATCTTTGATGCATCAGCTTGAATCCAATTTATCTTTATACCAGCTTCTTCTAGTTTCCTTTTTACATCTGAAGGGAGACTTTCAAAATTCCTCTTTCCATTTTCAATCTGCTCTTTATTGTATTCAAGTACATCAATTTGTAAATTCCTTTTTCCTGAGTTTAAAAACTTCTCAGCAATCTTAAGAGAAGTCATAATCGGCCCATCCCCAACGGCCAATATTTTTGAACCACCGGAAATCTTCTCTGCAATTTCAGCAGCAACTCCATCTCTTCCCACCGCGTCATTGGGATAATATTCCGTTTCTTTTGAATATTTTTCCTTAGAAATTAAAGCTAAGGGCAAACCATCAATTTGCTTAAATTCCCCCTCCGAAAACTGAGGAATTGCTTGGGTATTCATCTGATGGAAAAAATCATAAACAGGCCCTATCACCTCGTAGAAATACTGCGAACCTGAAGATTTGTATTCAGGCTTTATCTCTCTGGAAAAAGCAAGCTTGGCAATTTCAAGCATCGCCTCGCTTTGATAATAAGGATAGTAAACACCCATTCTTTCCATCAAACCTCCAACAAACTTTGATTTAGCCAAACTGGAAAGAGCACGAACTAAGGGATAATTTTTTTCCTCTGTGATTTTTTTCAGATGGGAAAAAAACTGATTATATTTAGGTCTTCCTAACTCATCTTTTACCACATTCCCTTTTTCGTCAATCTCATAGACAAACCATTCAGCGGCTTTTATTAAATCATCAGGTTTCATCGGTTTCTGTCCCAAGAATTCTTTTGGAAAAACTATATCGGGTAAAGGAGCTTCTTTTTCCAAGTCCCCTTCTTTCCATTTGTAATTTCCCCTTTTTTTGACAACAACGCATTCTCTTCCCGCATAGACTTCAATCTGAATTACACCCCCGGAAGTTTCACCTAAACCAGCTTCCAGTTTACCTTCATTAAGACTATCAGCCTCTTTACCATTAGATCTAATAGAATTGTCAGTATTTATTTCAACCAGCTCGTTTCCTTGTCTACCATTTACTTTTTCAGAAGAACCCTCTCTTACCAGCTTTTCACTTTCATTTCCCCCCTTAGCCACGTCGGGAATATTTTCAGGTTCTTCTGAAAAACCTTTTTCTATTTCATTACCTTCCATATTTAAAATCACTAAGTTTTTTTATCAAGCTTGTCTAAAATAAAATTATATCTCCGAATCTCCAAAATTAAAGAAGCTTTCTCAAAATCATCTTTCATCTCTTCCTCCAAACTCCATCCCCCTCCCCTTTTTTGCCAGATGCCGTAAGCAACTTTCTTTATCCTTTCATCCATTTCCAAACCAAAAATACTTCCACCCCCCAAAATCCTATTTTCTAAAAATTGCAAAGTATCTGGGTCAACAGAATTTCTTAATCTTCCTTTTCTTTCCTCTAAAATTTCTCTTAACCTTTCTTTACCTATCAATGATATTACCCCCTCTTTACATATTAACATGAATCTAATAAAATAAGCTCACCTCGTTTTAAAAGGCGAGGGAGATTAGCCAAAGAAAGCTGGTCGGATAATATCCTCCTGACAAAAATCTTGGCTTACTAAACAAATTCAAAACTTTTTATGGCAAAAAAAGTAAAAACAATTATCAAAGTCAATTTACCGGCAGGTGCGGCAACTCCCGCTCCTCCTTTGGGTCCAGCTTTGGGTCAGCACGGAGTGGCTATCATGGATTTTGTCAAGCAATATAACGACAAAACCGCTTCAATGAAGGGTCAAATCGTACCCGCCATAATAACCATTTACGAGGATAGAACCTTTGATTTTGAATTAAGGAAAGCACCAGTTGCCGAAATGATCAAAAAGGAATTGGGACTGGAGAAAGGATCTGGATCCACAGGAAGAGAAACTATAGCGACCTTAAGCAAAGAACAAGTTGAAAAAATTGCCAAGGAAAAAATGGACGATTTTAATACAGATGACCTTGAATCGGCAAAGAGAATAGTTACGGGTACTGCCAAGAGTATGGGGGTGAAAGTTGAAAGCTGAAATAGTTGTTAGTGGTTAGTGGTTAGTTGTTATTTGTTAGTTGTTAGTTGTTAGTGTTAAGGGAAAAATAATTTCGAAATCATAAAGGTCATATTAATAAATAAAATTTATGGGAAAAACAAAAACAGTTCTAGTAACAGGCGAAAGCGCTGAAAAAAGCGGTAAATTATCCTATGAGGAAAAAAGGAAAAGAAAACTTGAAGCCTTAAAACAAGAAGAGCTAAAAAAAGTTAAAGTTGAAGGTTTGGGATTGAAAGGCGGTCAAAGAATAAAGATAGTTAGCGGAGAATTGCCCCCAGAGGAAGAAACTTTAAAAACAACCAAAGAAGAAACCCCAAAAATCACTCCCAAAAAAATTAAAAAAAGAAGCAAGAAATATCTTTCGGTTAAATCGCAAATTGACAAAAGTAAATCATATCCCATAAAAGAAGCCATAGAATTAATCAAAAAAACCTCCTATTCAAAATTCGAGGGAACAATGGAACTTCACCTTGTCGTCAAAAAACAAGGTTTGAGTTTTAATATCGAACTCCCCCACTCTTTCGGCAAGAGCAAAAAAGTTGAGATAGCAAATGATAAAACAATTGAAAAATTAAAATCGGGAAGGATTGACTTTGATATTCTTTTGGCAACTCCTGATATAATGCCCAAACTTATCCCCTTTGCAAAAACTTTAGGTCCAAAAGGCTTAATGCCAAATCCAAAAAACGGGACACTTATTAAATCAGAAAAGGAGGCTGAAAAATTCTCTGGAAACTCAATTACAGTTAAAACCGAAAAAGAGCAACCTGTAATTCACACAATTATCGGCAAAGTAAATCAGGAGGAAAAAGAATTGGAAGAAAACGCTGAAGCAATTTTAGACACTATTGGTAAAAAACAAATCCTTAAAGCCTACATAAAATCCACCATGAGCCCGTCTTTAAAACTGGAACTCTAATTTCCACCAAAATCATTTTCTCCAAGATCAAGAACCTCTGGTTTAATAACTAATGTCATTCTTCCTTTTTCTCGATCAAGATCAACATAACGAACGAAAAACACTACCAAAGCTTCAACCCCATGACTTCTTATCCCAGATTCTGTTTCATACCCAACTGCAAAACCAATATAATTACCCAATGATTGATCGTTTTTCAATTCTATAGGAATAATACTACCATCATCACCTACACTACTAATTTCTATCAATGGCTGACCGTTCGTATCCAATCCCGAAAATGTAATGTCAAAACGTCCAAAATCTAAATCTTCCAATACTGTTGCAGTTGCTGATACATTGATCTGGCCCCAAAACCGATCATTTTCAACATTAATGAGATCTTTAAAAGTAGTACCTTTAGGTACTCTCAAATTAGCACTTATTTTTTCCCCATTTTTAATTGGAATCTCAACCCATGGATTCGGTATTTTACTAGCTTCTAGAAAATCAATAAACGGCAGCATAATATTTCCTGATTCATCACCCATTTTGTACAAATTATCCAAAAATTTGTCTCTTAATCTCAAGGAAGTGAATTCTGACAAGCTCATATCAGTTGAATGCGTATTCTTTTTTTCTACCCATTCGCCACAATTCTCAGATAAAGTATAAGCTCCAACTCCTGCGGGAGTTGCTAATATTACAACAAACCCTATAAAGGGCAGGTAGTTAATTACAGCTTGGCTGGCTTGGCTAGCATTAAATATTGCACGATAAACTTCTTTTGGCATTCGAGTATAAATATTTTCAGTATAAGTTAAGATACCAGGATCCTTAACAAACTTCACATTTGGGTATAAATTCCTTAAATATTCCAACGTTTTTGAATTGATCCCTTCTGGATAATATATTGCATTGATTCTATTATGAGGAATAAATCCAGCGCTTAGAATTGCATTCGGATTATTTTGATTTTTAGTATATACGACCTCAACTTCCTCCAAAGCATACTCGACCAAAACTGGAGTTCTCATAGAATCTTGTATAATACCCACTTGACTCTTTGTATATACTTTAGTAATTTCATCCCATAAATCAACTCTTTGCTTATTAAATTGAATTTGCCATAACAAATTATCATAAAGTACTTTTTGTTCTTGAGTTGCATAACCTCCATCAATAAGAGGTTTAAGTTTTGCTATTTCACCTTCTAAATCAAGCACTACTTTAGTTGCTAATTTCGGATCCCACAATCTGCCTTTTACTATTTTATTGGCATAATCAACTGCCGTTTGATACCCCACACCTAATGGAAGATCCTCACTTCGCTGAGTAGCTACCCATAGTCCACTAGGATTTATATTTCTAGTATTTGCATAATTTGGTATCTTAACATTGTGCCTGGTAAAAATTCCACCCGGGAATTTTTCAGATATTCTTTCAAAAGACGAAAGCCCTTCAAAATTAGTCACAACTTCTTCGGGGTATCCCAACTCCTTCAACACCTTTCCACTAATAAGACTCCATACTACCGTTCCATGATGAGAAGGAATTAACCCTCTATTTCGTATTTCTTGTATTGATCTTAAAGCTTCCGGAGGAATCCCTTCAATGGTTTTAGGCAACTCAGACAAACCACTACCAATGGGGTTCTCGGGTGGTTTAACTCCATTGCACGCCGCAAGGACAGCTGCTCCTAATGATGTGGCAGCTACTTTTAAAAATTCTCTTCTAGTTACTGGATTTTGAGGGTTTTGACCAGTTGTTTCAAGTTCATTTCCAACAGTTGGAAATTCTTGATTTGTGTTTACTCGATTCGTGTTTAGTCCTTTTATTTCTTTACTCATAATTAACTCATAAAAAAACCTCCTTAGAGTTCAAGAAGGTTTGAAATAAAAAAATTCAAACCTCCTTATTTTTCAAGGAGGAGAAAATTGCAATTAATTTTGAGATATTTTTCAAAGATAAATAACCTCATAATTAAAAATTAAAAAACTATTTGGTATTTTAAATAACTATAAGATATTTGTCAACGACAGATATTCTTAAACAAAATTATTTTACTTACATCACCACATTTTAATATATACTCCACATATGATAAAATTATGAAAATGTCTAAAGAAATAAATGCTAAATGCCCCTGGTTGGATGGAAATGGATGTTGTACCAGGCAAGCTTGTGCGCTAGCATCACTAAAAAGAACTGAAACAAACAAAAACAATCCCCTTCAATTTGATCCAGAATATTTAAATAATATGATAAACCAACTGCCTTCCCAAGCTTATTTAGATGATGATGAACAAATTATTTGCCTTGTAGCCGATAATCCAAAATTACAGAAAACATGTTCCGGCTATATAACAATACCCAAAACCAACTCACACTAGACAAATTAAATAACCAGATATCTTAATATCTTTTATTTCCCAAAAAGTTTCTTTATTGACCTCACAATATACTAATTTCTTGAAACCATCAATATTTCCATAATTCATTTCTGCTTGATAAAAAAAGTAATTTAAAAGTAAAAGATTAGAAGTTAATTAACTTGTCCTGCTAACTTTTTAATTAAAAAATCTATAAACTCCTATTCTATTATTATCACCGGCAAAGTTCTATCCCCTACAGTTTTTGGATCGATATAATAAGAATCGTAAGAACCAAAAGTATTTTTAATTTGATCCAAAGTCATGTGAATTATTTTTATTTTTTTGCCCAAACAATTTATTAAAGCAAGTTTTCGTGCATATAAATCAAAAGTATACTCTTCTTCGTCCAATACAGATTGCTCTGGTATCACAACAACTCTTTTACTTATATCACAAGTATGTTCAATCAAATATCTAATATCAAGTATATTTGGAGCTATTAAAACAGCTTCATCAAACGGTTTTTTTAACTTAGATGGTTTAATCTCAAAAAGATCAAGTTTATAAAATGCCGCGAATGAAGTTTCCCTTATAGATGGCTCTACTCTACCCTGCAGATTTGGAAGAGAATCTGGATATTCTTTAAAAGGTACATAGTCTAAATCTACTGCTATTACTGTTCTTCCCTCGCGCAACTGAGATTGCTGCAGTGGGGATAACGTAGACGAAGGACCCACATTTAAAACCAACTCTCTTCCATCATCAGAAGTAGCTTCAACCAAACCATATAATGATTCAAGAGCTTGCTCTCTATATCTATTAGGATCACTAGAAAGATGAGCAGTCATATCATAGTAAGGAGTATTTTCAGCTTCACCACCAAAAATCTGGACTATTTTTACTGCTGAACTTCCATACTTTCCCCACCATTCTGCGGTTCTAACTGCACCCTCTATAGACTCTGGATTAATAAATAATACATATTCTTTTCCCATATTTCTTATTGCTTCATCTGGAGGGGGTGGATTTAGTGGATTAAATCCCTGACGGCTACAAAAAGGGTTAGAACTAGAACCTATACCCTCACATAAACCTCTCAATGCTTCTTTAATCTTTTGTTCTAAATTATCCTTGCCACCTCCTACATTACACGCCGCAAGGACAGTTCCTGGTCCAAAAAGGAAGGCTACTTTTAAAAATTCTCTTCTAGTAGTTACTGGATTTTGAGGGTTTTGACTAGTTGTTCCAAGTTCATTTCCAACAGTTGGAAATCCTTGATTTGTGTTTACTCGATTCGTGTTTAGTCCTTTTATTTCTTTACTCATAATTAACTCATAAAAAAACCTCCTAATTTTAAGGAAGTTTGAAATAAAAAAAATTCAAACCTCCTTATTTTTCAAGGAGGAGAAAATTGCAATTAATTTTGAGATATTTTTCAAAGATAAATAACCTCATAATTAAAAATTAAAAAACTATTTGGTATTTTAAATAACTATAAGATATTTGTCAAATTTATTTCTAGGAAACGGACTCACTACAAATATTCTACAATTATTCTACAATCTCAAATTACACAATAAAGAATAAATATTTCTACCCAATTATTTAATTTTTTCATGATAATATAATTTTAAACACTCAAGTCATACAAACACTCTTTCATCAATAATTAAAAATCACTTAATTTTAAACATTTATAATAGTTAAATTAACTATTGAAATAACCTAAAATATAATAGAAAATACATAATCATAGAATAACAAAAAATATGGAACTCGGCACAGCAGATG
Source organism: uncultured Gammaproteobacteria bacterium (assembly GCA_964431555.1). Taxonomy (GTDB): domain Bacteria; phylum Patescibacteriota; class Microgenomatia; order UBA8517; family UBA8517; genus CAYSJW01. The sequence goes on from CAYSJW010000015.1 coordinate 105,138, forward strand.
AAATCGCACTTCGAAGAGATGAAGCCACTAAACCAGAGTCATCTATTGAAAAATTATCTAGATTAAATGAACTATTAAAAGGGGAAGAAGAACTTAAACCAGAAGAACAAAAGGAATGGGTATCTTTGGCAGTGGATTTACTAAAAGAACAAAGAGAAAAAAATCCTACACTTAATCAACTAGCAGAATCATTGAATATTCCAAAAAATCTTATTGGAAAGGCAACTGAATTAACTCCAGACAAAATTGAAGAACTCCTTACTGAAGGAGTACATCATTCTTTCCGAGATATGTTAAATAACACAAAAGGTACAATTCTTGATCTACTTAGATATAGAAAACCCATTTCTTCCTTATTATCTGAAAGCTTTATTACTCCAGAAGGTGGTATTTTACCAACAAAAACTTCCCTATACGATTCTAATCCTCAAAGAAGGCTTCCTGATTGGATTATAAGACACCCTGAAATCGCCGATCTTCTCGCCCCAAAAATACTGACAAGACAAGGTTCAGCAGAACTCACTAATATCAAGCCAGAATTGGCTGACTTAAGATTTCCTGTTTTACCAGAAACGGTAGAATATGAAAATAATCAATTAGAAAATCCGGGAATCATTTATCAAATACCCACAAATGATGGTGGTCAAAGATATTTTGTTCCTCTTCGTGAAATTTGTGATTACACAGGCCAAAACCCCGATAAATTAGTAGAAAAAGCTTTAAAAGATTATCCAAAAGATAAACCTTTCCCGCCAGTAATTTTGGTACAAATAGATGAAAAAACTGCAGAAACCCTTCTTAATAAAGCTGGGTATTTAATTTTGGGCGAAGATGAAATCAGAAATTTTAATAACAAACCCGAAATAGATAAAAACTTTCCAGAACCTCCTGAATCTATATTAAAAGAATATCCGGACAGAGGATATCAACCAGATCCTGAAAATGACATTTTTTACAATGTTGTACAATTAGCCAATCCGGAAGAAAATATTCACGACTCTGCCCCAATAACCAACCTATCTCCTAATGAAATTACCAGACTCCCTGAAGGTAAGCAGTTAATTTTGGAAACGCTCGAATTAACTCCCAGCGGTGGTGAAGATAAGAAAGCTAGAGTTTGGGGAGAAAAAGGCTTTGCACCCGAAAGACGCTACTATCAAGTATTGACTTTAGACAATCTAACACCAGAGGAAATATCCCAATTAACCGAAGAGCAAAAAGAAGGAAGGAAAATATTCCTCAGAAGAATTGATCTAAAAGTGGCTAGAGAAATCTTGAGAAATAGTCCTGACTGTAAAATAATTAACAGTCAAATTCTTGATTCATACAAATCCGAAGAAAAAAAACCATTTGAGGAAGAAAAAAAACCAGATAGAAAACCAGAATCTGAAGAGTCTAGAAAAATAGAATTTGAAATTGGCAATACAATATATACTAGAACTTTGACCTACACACAAAATGGTCCCCAGATTTCGTTCAAAATAAAAGAGGGTGACGAAGAAAGACTCGTTTTACCTCAAGATTTACCCAATCTTGAAATTATAGAAAATAGAGATAAAAATGGATCGATTAGCTCACGATTCTTAAAACTTGATTTACCCAAGGGATTTACTAAAGATAATAAACCTCATGGGACTTTTTCAATAGACTTAGCTAATTCTGTTCCCCTCTCAGAAACAGTACCTCCAGAACTAATCGATTATTCAAGACTTTTTCTTTATCATCTTTCCAGACTAAATGATGGAGAAGCTGTAACCATCAAATTACCTCCTTACGATCTAAGAAAAGAAGGTAAACCTAGATTTACCTCAAACGCATATGAACCTTTTCAAAAAATTGGAGGAATGTTCAGCCAAATTTTTCAAAATTTACCAGGCTACAAAAATCCTAATATTGTTGAAGGAGAAAATAATTTAGATATTAAAATATCAGATCTTGTAAATTCAGAAGGCCAAAGAATTATTATCACGATTAAAAAAACTCAACTTTCCGATGGTAAAACACAGGAAACAATTGAATTTAAAGCAGTAAGCCCAGAAAAAGCGGAGGAACTAAAAAGACAACTCATAGAAAAAACTAGGAGTTCGTAACCTAATAACTAAAGCTTACTTTTAAACCATTTAACAATTTCTTCTTCCGCACTCCCCCAAGCTTTCTCCCTTTTTTCCGGATTAATTTCTCTTAACTCTCCCAAAGTATGCGTTTCTCCCTCCGGAATAAATAAAAAATCAATCAGCATTCCCTCCTTTCCCCTTGGATGAGTTGCAATCCTGCCTTCACTTCCACTTACAAAAACCTTTGGTTCACAATATGGTTCGCAAAAGGCAAGTGCGTAAACAATTTTAGCTTTCCTATTTTTTCACCCCGCAAGAGTTTTAGCACTCCCTCCACTCCCAACTTTTTCTGAAACTGACTTGTATATATACTCCAGGAAGTCCTCCTAAAGCTTCTATAAACAAACCGGAATCTGTTTTCAAAACAGTTTTTCCGCAAAAATCGGCGGCATATTTTGCCGAAAAAGCTGCAACTTCCTCGCAGGTTTCCGCTTGTATTTCTGGAACAAAAAAATCCATTACTTTAAGTCCTATCCCTGCTTTATTAAGCACCTTCTTCATTGACTCTACCTTGTACTTATTCTTTGTAACTATCGTTAGCTCCATACTTTATCTTCAAATATAATCAACTTTTAACCATTATACCCTCTAATTATTAAAAAATTAGATTAATTCTATAAGCTAAATTCCGTATTGACCTAACAAACCTTTAGCTTTAAAATACATTAACCTAAGACAGCGCGCATTAGAGAAAATCTATGTAAGCCGTGCCGAGGCAGAAAATTTAATTATTATTTATGGCGCCTCGGGGCGCTTTTTTAATGATAAAAAAATGAAACGCCAAGAAAAAATATTTTTCGTCGATAATCTAACAGAGGAGCTGGTCAATTCCAGCTCTATAATATTGGTTGATCATACCGGGCTTTCGGTTAAACTTCAGCAGGATCTCAACAAAAAACTCAAAAAGGCGGGTGCAAAAATGCTAATTGTCAAAAACACTCTTTTCAAACTCGCCGGTCAAAAAGCAAAACTTCCGCAGGAGTCCTTATCTGATCAGGTTCTGTCTGGTCCAAATGCTCTAATTATCTCCGAAGGCGATCCCATCATACCTTTGCAGATACTTTCAAAATTCGCTAAAGAAAACGAATTACCAAACCTGAAAGTGGGAATAATTGAAAAAAAATTCCAAGACAAAGACTCTCTCATCAAACTTGCACAGCTTCCATCAAAAGAAGTCCTTTACAGTCAACTTATAGGTTCATTAGCTTCACCTTTTTACGGAATAATAAGTGTCTTAAAAGGCAATGTGCAAAATCTTATATATATTTTGGAACAAAAATCCAAACTTAAATAATCTCAATACCCGAAATTCAATAAAAACTTAAAAATAATTAGGATATTTTAGACGTTTTGAAAGGTGGTGAAAAAAATGACCGAAGAAAAAAAGGTAAATAAAAAAGTTAACGAACTGGTTGAAGAAATTGCAAAACTTTCTGTCTTGGATCTATCGGAATTGGTAAACGCTTTGCAAGAAAAACTAGGTGTTTCCGCTGTTCCAATGGCTCCAACACAAGCTGTTTCAGCTTCCCCGGCATCTCAAGATTCCGGAATACAAGCCGATTCACAACAACAATCATCCGGAGCAAATCAGACAGTTATTATGACAAACGCAGGCAGCAACAAAATTGCTGTTATTAAGGCATTACGCGAGATAAACCAGAATCTTTCTCTTATGGATGCCAAGGCAATGACTGAAAATGTCCCTGCTGAAATTATCAAAGATGCAAAAGCCGAAGATGCAAAGGCAGCGGCCGATAAACTAAAAGCCGCTGGAGCCACAGTTGAGTTAAAGTAAAAATTTTTTTGAACAGATCTAAAACTAAGAACATTTTTCCAAAAAAGAAAAAAGTTTTTTTGTTTTTTATTTAGCGTGCATTTTTGAATATATAAATTTTATTAAATCGTTTACTGAAAATTAACTGAAGCTATTTTTAAAAAGTTACTTAGTTGTTGATTCATTAGTTCAGGAGAATATAAATTTCCAAGTTCTTGTACCTCTTTTGGATCCAGACCCTGCCTTAACATTTGCTCCAGAACCTTTTCTTTTGAAAACAACTTATCTGTATCTTGAAACGTTTTTTCTGGATGATAGGTTATTCCCCAAGCATTACCTACTCTAAAAACCTGTACACCATATTCATTATCTGCCAAAACTACGCCTCCCGGAGGTAACTTAGTAATTTCATATTTATGATTTTCCGAAACAAGATAACGGGAAGGTAAACCCTTCATTAAAGGATCTTCAGGTTTTTTATTTCGTACCCAACTCCAACCTCTTTCGGCAATTTTTATCCACTCCCCTCCAACAAATCTTCTCATTCTCTCTACCTTTCCGCCTAGCGCTTCAGCTATTATTTCTGCTCCATAGCATACCCCTAAAATAGGTATATTGCTACCATAAACTTCCTTAATAAAATCTATCATATCCCTTTGCCAGAATGGTAAAAAGGCTCCTTTTTCAGATTTTTCTATCCCGAATTTAGTTTTTTCCCTCACCAATAGAGGAACTAAAAAAGGACTCCCTGTAATAACCAACGCCTTTATATCTGTAACTCTCGGTAAATATATTTTCGTTTCAGGATCTATTATTTGTAAAAAACTACCACTCTCTAAACTCTGATTAGCTTTAATGTCTGACACCATCAAACTATTATGAAGTTCAGTTTCGTCTATTTTTTCACCTAAAATTCCCCTAGCTAGTTTAATTACAGGATCTCGATAGGTGGACATATTTATAAAGAATATTCTTCCAAGTGGCTGTATTTCCTTTATTTCCTGTAACTCCTCAATCATTAAATCTTTTCAAAAGAGATTCAAAATAAATGATTATTTTTTCTCCTACATTTACTCCTGTGCATTTTTCTATACCTGCAAATTGAGGTCCTGGGTTAACTTCCAAAATATATGGTTTTCCATTTTCTTTGTTAATAATTATATCAACTCCCGCTATTTCAATTCTGTTTACATATGCCGCCTTTTCGGCTAATAATTTTATATCTGGGTAAATAGATAAATCAAAAGCATAACCCTTTCCTCCTCTTGAAATATTACTTCTGAAATCACCCTTAACAGGGATTCTTCTCATAGCGGCAACAGCCTTATAACCAACTGTAAAAATTCTTAGATCCCCCTCATTGGGAATAAATTCTCTGGCAACAATAGTTGATTTTGTTTTATGCAATTTTTTAATCTTGGCAGCCAATTCATTATTATTTTTAATCTTAAAAACGCTTTTTCCCTGTCTTCCCTCGCCGGATTTTAAAATCAAGGGAAAATCAAAATTTTTTACAACAGAATCAGTGTAATTTGATGAAAGAAAGATCAAAGACTTTGGATAGGGCAAATCGTTTTCCGCTTCAAGTAGATATTCTTTTGCGACATTTATGTTAAAATTAAAAGCCGGATCAACTACTGCCTTATTTACAATCACAACTCCTTTCTTACTTAAATACTCGCAAGCGGCGTACCAAACCCAGCGCCTGATACCTAAAGTCAGAAGATAAATAAGATCATAATTTTCCAGACTTTTATTTTTAACCTTGGGAATAAATCTATTTTCCTCACACAAAATCGTAATATCGGAAACCAAACAGGCATCAAGCTTATGATTTCTTTTTCTCGCCTCCTCCTTTAGGCGTTTAACTTGTCTGCTTCTAACTATTCCAACAACAAGAATTTTCATTAAATCACCTGCTATCTTGCATGACTTAAGGCATATTCAAGATAAATTTTTGTGATATTTAACCCTGTTGCCTTTTCCATTCCCAGCATACCCGGTGTGTGATTAACCTCCAAAATAAACCTCCTATCATCCTTCCCGATAAGAAGATCCACTCCTGCAATTTCCAAATTTACGGCTTCCATCGCCCTTCTCGCCAAACCTTCATCATCTTTGCTCAAATCAAAAACTTCAACACTTCCCCCCAACGAAAAATTCGCCCTAAATTCATTTTCTTTCGGAATTCTTTGCATGCAAAATATCTTTTCTCCGATAATCAAAACCCTAAGATCATATTTATAATCAACGAACTTTTGTAGAAGATATCTTTTAGCTTCAATACCCTCATTTTCTCTTATCTCAATAAACTCTTTAAGCTCATTTAGATTATCTATTTTATAAATTCCCGAACCCTTACCTGTTCTTGTAAGTTTTATGATAAAAGGAAATCCGAGTTTCCCGGCTATACTTTCAAACTTTTCATAAGAGTGAAGATGATAAGATTCCGGCACAGGAATATTTGCTTTAGCAAGCTTAATAAAGTCGGAAAGCTTGTTTATCGAGTATTTGTGAACCAACAAATTATTGTCAAAAACTTTAATCCCCTCTTTTCTCAAAGATAAAGTAAATGTGCAAATCGCATGAAGCGAAGAAAATATCGCCCTTGGAATAACAACATCATCGCTCCTTACTTCCACTCCTTCAACATTCACCTTTCCATCTACTATTGAATATTCAAATTCCGAAAGATCATAAAAAACACTTTCATAGCCTAAGTTTTTGATTTCTTCAGCTATTCTGCCGTTTTCTCCCATTTCTGCGCTGGTTGTAAAAATAACCACTCTCATAGTTTTATTTTATAACCCACCTTGCCTCTTCTTTTATTTCAGGTTTAACCAGAAATCTGCCTAAATCTCTTCTCCCGATAATTACCTTTCTTTTCAGATTACCTCTATCGGCTACCCCTGCCATAGTCGTTATTTTTACACCCTTTATCCAATAAGTCAAAGTAATGATAGGTCGTTCTTCCTTACCCAAAGAACTTCTTACTTTCTTTGTTTTTATAACATTGCCAACTTCCAATAACCCCAATGAATCTGCCAGAGATTTATCAATTGACGTCCGCCAGGCGCCTGTGTCCACCTTTGCCAAAACCTTTACATTTTTTCCCCTGCCTTTTATTTTGATTTCTTCAAGAGCATTGACTATTTCCTTGGCTTCTTTTTGCTTTACCCGTGAACTGAAAGTTGAAGAAAACAAGGCTTTGCCGATATTAACACCCTGATCAACATCCCTGACTTCTAAATCTTCAACTCTTTCCAGCCTTTTTTTAAGGCCCGACATGTTAGCCAGTTGAATCTGAAGACCGGGCTGGCTATTTAATTCCAAAACCATAGGTCCTTTTTCCGGATGAAGAACAATATCCACTCCCAAATATCCCAAACCTGACGCGATCTGGCATCTAACAGCAATGCGTAAAATTTCATCCCAACTGGGTATTTTGATTCCGTGAAGTTTTTTCTTAGATCCTGGTTTAACCTTAATTTGTTTTCCATGCCAAATTGCCTTTGTGGTAATCCCGGTTGATATATCAACTCCCACTCCAACCGCTCCTTGGTGAAGATTAGCCCTGCCGCCCGATTCTCTCGTTGGAAGGCGAAGCATTGCCATAACTGGAACCTTGTTAAAAACAATTATTCTGATATCAGGGGTTCCTCTGTACGAATACTTCCTTAAGGCTTTGTGTCTACCCACATATTCCTGAATAAATGCTGTATCGGGAATATTACCCAAACTATAAGCACCCTCCAAAATATCCAAAACATGCAGTTTTAAGTCCTCAACCCCAACTTTTCTTTTATCCGTGGTAAGCCAAAGGCTTTCTCCTCCTTCAAAAGCTAAGTCATCCATTTTTCTTGAATCCAACCTCTTTTTCACAACAATTATTCCCTCTCCTCCCAAGCCACGCGATGGTTTGAGAGCAAATGAAGAAGGAAGCAAATCCCAATTAAAATTCAAAATATCCGATACTTTACTAAATTTTTTTATGATCTTAGGCGTGGGTATGCCAAACTTCCGAAGCACTCTGTTCGTTAATATCTTGGAAGCGGCAATCTTTTTCCCGTCTCTAAAATTATAGCGATAAGTGAAAAGTCTAGACCTTGCATTTAAACCCAAAATATGAGAAATTTTCATATTAATTATAAACTTTATAACTTACCATTAATTAATTTTCTAAACCTCCAAAATTCCATCAAACGCAAACCTATATATCTTCCTATAATGAAATCGAATACCAAAGTTACAAAAAGAATTGCCTCCGGGTGCAAAAGAGCATATTCATGCAATACTCTTGAAGAAAGGAAAAAATATGAAAACATAGCCAAAAGCAAGGTTTCAGCTGTAACCTTGACGGCAATTTTTGCACTCTTTCCCAATTGAACTTTGGTAAAATCTTCCGCCAAAAGAGCCAGAATCAAAACGGGAAAAATCGAAATGCCGCTAAAAAACCTGCTGCCAAAAAAGGGCGAAAGAAATAAAACTCCCAAAACACCACAGACCACAGCCCATAAAATCAAAGCCATACGCGGAAGATATTGCAACTTGATCTTTAATCTGCGAAGAATAATTCTTGTTAAAGTTGCAACAAAAACGATAATCAAAAAAAGACCAATTCCGGTTAAAGGACCTGTCGCCACAAAGGTAACTGCAAGTGCGGCCGGCAAAAAAATACCAAACCCGCGAATACCCAGCAAATGCCTTGCTGCGGCTATCAATGAGGCAACGCCGGGCAAAAGCAAAAGCAAAACCAAAGTATTCGCCGGAACACCGGCTTCAACCGCTTTCCTTATTGCATACTTAATGAAATTAAAAGGCAAAATACTCCCTACTTTTTGGGTATCAAGAATTTTCCTCAAGGGTTCTGTTGATTCTTCTGATTCTTTGGTTAGATCTGTTCTTGAAGGCGAAAAGGTCGGAGAAGGTAGTTCAATTACCATAGCCGAAGTAGTAGCCTCAAAACTTTTCTCCCATTTTTCCTCAAAGCCGGATTTATCTACCTTGGCATTTACAGTCAAAATCGAAAGAAAAAAAACAGGAAAAATCAAATATAAAACCAAAAAAAACTTAATGATTCTCATAGGCTTGATTCTTACGAAAAAGGATCTTTTAATTATACCCCTTGAAACTCCCAAACTCCATTGAAAGTAATTTTTTTAAGGCAAAACTTCTTTCCACTCAATAACTTTTGCTGATAAGGAACGAGGCATAAGCAGAATTAAATCTGGCGCGAATTCAAAAATCTCACCTGGGGTAGTTTTATCATCGTAAAGATCTCTTTGCAAAATAACGTTATCCCCCACCACTGTTCCTCTTACATGCAACTGGCCGTCATTATCTTCTCCAACAAAACTTCCTGAATAAAAAACTTTTTCCGTATAATAAATGCCTTCGATGTCAGGAAGAGGTGTAGGACTTTCCTGATCTCCATAAATCGAAGGGGATACACTAATATCTCCGTTGGTAATAAGCATAAAAAATCCCCTTCCCTTTTCAAGTTTTAATTTTGCTTTAATACTAACATCAGCACCATCTACAAACAAAATAACTTTCCTATCCTTCAAATCAATCTCATTATCAGTATCTCTTATCTCAAAGTCTCCACCTGTTGTTGTTTTGTATTCAAAATAATAATAACCACTATTTTGAGGGTACTCTTTACCCTGATTTAGCAATATATTCTCATCAACAAAATTTGATGAAATCGCTTGAGGTGTAGATCTTGGGATTTTATTTCTCAAAAGAGAGTAAGAAGGAAATTTAGTTGCAATTCCGGAATTTGGAACATTGATATTGGTTGTTGAAATACTTCCCGGCGTTGAAGAAATTACACTTTTTGCGATTGGAACACCCGGATTTTCACCTAAAATGCCTTTCATCAAATATTCTCCAACTGGCACATAAAATAAAATGTCGCCGTTTTTAGCCACAACATCACCTCTTAAAAATTGTGCCCACGACTTAGATCTAAAATAGGTCTGTGCTGAGGAAGAACAACTAGTTAGATTATCACTCATTAAAGCGGTAATTTTATAATATGAATCAACTTCACTATTTAACCTTAAAGTTAAGACATTAGTTCCCGGCGAAGGGGAAAACAGCAAAGACAAACCGCTCCCAACTTCAACACTATATTTTATGATAGATCCTCCATTTTCATTTGACTTAAATATCACATCCTTTGATTCACCAACACTTGAAAAATTAACAGGAAGTAGTTCCAAAGAGCAGGACATTGGAGGTTTTGTACAACAATCTTCATCAAATTGACAATCATAACTCGTTCCGGGCACTGGACAAGTTGCACCAGCGCAGGTATTCTCCCATTCTCTAAAACACTCTCCACAACATTTATCTGTTTTAATCCAGCCTGTACAGGTGCAACTGCAACTTGGATCATTGACACACCTTGACTCATTATTGCATCCAGCGGGATTACACACTCTTATATCGTGTCTCTCATTTGCTGCGCATCCTCCTTCACCACACCCTCCCAAATTCCAAGAACTGCAATTGCAAGTTGGAGGAGATGTAGGAGTTACTCCCTCGCCCGGTCCACAACAAGAAAGAGTTTCTTTTTTAGCAGTTTCTACACATGTAGAACCTCCCCTCCATTCACAATCATTAATATTTGCACTCCACGAACAAAAACCGGGTGAAGTATCACAAAAAACAAAATATT